>NZ_JBYTCN010000002.1:0-158063 GCF_058790335.1 Rhodanobacter sp. FW101-FHT13A11
TCTTCGCTTGGACATGACACTCCTTTTTGACCATGATCGGTCTTCTTAGAAGTGTCCGCGTTAACGGGGTAGAACCCCGGCAGTCGCTACGGCGGCGACGAACGAGCCCGGTTCGCTTACGCCGAACTCAATGTTCCGATCGTCTCGCCTGCTTCGGGTATCCCGGGCATCCATCGCCTGGAATTCAGTGCCGCGATGCGTGGCGAGGACTACGACAGCTTTGGCCGGGTGACCACACCGAAGTTCGGGGTGATCTACGACCCGACCGCCGACTTCACATTCAAGGCCTCCTGGGGGAAATCGTTCAAGGCGCCGACGCTGCTGCAGCGCTATCAGAACAAGGTCGCCTTTCTGTGGAGTGCCTCTGCGGTGGGCGCCAGCGGCGGTCCCTCCGATGCCACCGTGCTGATGTCCTATGGCGGCAACGCCGACCTTCACGCCGAGCGGGCACGGACCTCGACGGCTTCGTTGGCCCTGCATCCAGAGGCGCTGCCCGGACTGGACGCAGAGCTCACCTGGTTCGACATCGACTACACCGATCGGGTGGTCGAACCGGTCAACTACCTGCAGTCGCTGAGCAACCCGACCTATGCGGACTTTGTGGATCGGTCGCCGACGCTCAAGCAGATTCAGGGTCTTCTCGCGGTCTACGACAGCGCTTTCTACAACCTGTCCGGTGTCGCCTATGACCCAGGCAAGGTGGTGGCGATCATCCGCGACCAGTACGTGAACGCGGCACGGCAACGGATCAAGGGCGTCGATTTGTCGGGCTCGTACCGCTTCGATCTCGGCGATGGTCAGCTGACGATGCGCGGTTCGACCAGTTGGCTGGACAGTACGCAGACGACCAGCGCCGGACAGCCCGAACACGCACTCGCCGGCACTGTCTTCAATCCGGCCAGGCTCAATGGCCGCGTCGGTGCGGTCTGGGCATCGGGGGGCTTCACCGCGTCGGGTTTCGTCAACTACACCAGCGGCGTGACCAACCGCCTCGCGACGGTGACGGAGAAGACCGCTTCGTTCACCACGATAGATACCGCGATGAACTACGACGTCGGCGAACGTGCTGGCGCTTTCTCGGGGCTGACGCTCGGCTTGTCGGTGCAGAACCTGCTGAATCGCGCGCCTCCGCTCTATACCGCTGCGGTCGCGACATACGTGCCGTACGACGCCACCAACTACTCGGCGATCGGACGCTTCGTCAGCGTCTCGGTTTCCAAGCGCTGGTAGGGGAGGGGTCATGCAATTTTTTCTTCAATCGGCTCCGTGGGCGGCCGTGATGTCACGCGTGCGCTCGGATCCCTCGACCAGGAAGCGCCATACGTGTTGGGTTCCGGCGTTTGCCCTGGTATTGGGCGTGGCTGTCGCCGGGCCGTCGCCCGCGGAGACGATCTCGCCGCGGCGCCTGCTGGAGGTGACCGACCTGGGCAACCCGGTGATCTCACCCGATGGGCGGTACGTGGCGTTCCGGGCCGAGCAGGCTTCGATCGAACGCAACACGTACGACACCACGTGGTACGTACAGGGCTTGGATGGGCAATCTCCGCCACGCCGTGTATCGGATGGAGGTGTGCCGTTGCGCGAGTACGTCAGCGGTCTCGTGCTGCCATCACCGGCCGTGTGGTCGCCGGATGGGAGGTGGATCTACTATCGCGCCCGCCTCGATGGCCGCGTCTCCGTTTGGCGCGCGGCAGCGGATGGCTCCGGGGCTCGCGCGGTGACGTCGGATACGGCGGACGTGCGGGATTTCACGCTGAGCGGCGATGGCCAAACGCTGAAGTACAGCATCGGCGCGACACGGAAAGAGGTCATTGCCGCAGAAGAGTCCGAGTACGACCGCGGCATCCGCATCGACGACACGGTGGTTATTGCTGCCGGGCTGTTCCGGTCGAACAAGCTCGATGGGCGACCGACCACGCAGCGGTTCCTGGGGGATTGGTTCTCGACCGGGCCATTGCTGGCGAAGGTGCCGGACCGTTGGAAGGCCGTCGACCTGACAAAGATGGCGACCCGGGACTTGTCCGCATCGGAGCTGCCGGCGCGCCCGCTGACGACGGCCGATCTTGCGCCTGATCTGCCGACGCCGACGAAGATCGCCCAGCATCCAGGCGATGGGCGCATTGCGGTGCTGATGCCTGGAAAGAAGGAGAAGGGGCTGCTGTTGAGCCTCGACGTCGAGCTGGCCATGCTGCCGGACAGGCACGCTTCGCATCCGATCCGTTGCATGGCCGAGTTGTGCCGCCACAAACACATCAGCGATATCCAATGGCGGCCCGGGAGCGATGAGGTCCTGTTCACGGCCACCGACTATGACAAGGGGCGCGCGCAGTCGATCTACGGATGGAACGTCGTAACGGGCACGGTGCGGCTGATCGTGATTTCCGATGGGCTTGTCAGCGGAAGCCAGCGCTACTGGGATATTCCCTGCGCGCTGTCCTCCGACACGCTGGTGTGCGTCGCGGCCGAGGCCGATCGCCCGCCACGTCTCGAGGCGATCGATGTGGCAAGCGGCCATCGGCGGATCCTGTTCGCGCCGAACAATGGGTTGGAGGCCGATATATCGGCCGCGGTGCCGGCAAGGCTGATCCGCTGGAAGGATGAGCAGGGAAGGGAGTTCACCGGTCAGTTATTCGAGGCGCGCGGAGGGAGCGTCGGCCATCCGCCGCCGTTGTTCGTGACGTTCTATAACTGTTACGGATTTCTGCGTGGCGGGCTGGGTGACGAGTGGCCGCTTGCTTCCCTGGCCGAGCACGGCATTTCGGCGCTGTGCATCAACGCGATCCCGGAATTTCGAATCGACTTTGTTGCGCGTCACGACCAGGGGCGCGCGGCCGTCGAGAGCGTCGTGAAGCTCCTGTCCGCAGAGGGGCGCGTCGATCGGACCCGCGTGGGCATGGGTGGACTCAGCTATGGCAGCGAGGTGACGTTGTGGACGCTGGCACATTCGGATGTGGTGAGCGCCGCGTCCGTCAGCAGCATGTCGGTGACGCCGACCTACTATCTGTTCAACAGCCTGCGGGATGCCTTCCGTTCCAACCTTCTGAAACTGTGGCAGCTTGGCGCGCCAGACGAAACACCTGAACGGTGGAGGGAAATATCGCCCGTGTATCAACTCGACAGGATCAAGGCACCGATCCTGTTCCAGATGATCGAGCAGGAATACCGGATGGCCCTGGACTATGCACTACCGCTGGTGCGTAGGCACCAAGCGGATATTTACGTGTTCCCGGACGAGCCTCACATCAAGTTCCAGCCCAGGCACAAACTGGCTGTGTACGAGCGCAACGTCGACTGGTTCCGCTTCTGGTTGCAGGGGTATGAAGATCCGAGTCCGGACAAAGCCGGGCAATACCGCATCTGGCGTGGAATGAAGAAGAAGGCCGCAAAGTCTCGTTTTGGCGCGGGGGCTCACGATGGGTCCTGACCTTGTCGACGCGCCCAGTTCTCGGCCGCACACAGGTCGAAGATGCGAAGAAACGACAGGTCCCTGGGCGCAAGTTCTCTTGCAAAGAAATTTGCCAGTGCGGAGCGGTCAAGCAGATCATGTGCGCACAGCTGCCCCTCGTCGAGGAATTCGCGCATCTTCAGCTTGTTGCGCGTATAGACGGCGGCCATGTAGCCGGTATACGAGCCTTTGCTGCGTCGATCGAGAATGCCGCGCGGCAGGCGATCGGCAAAGGCGTGGCGGGCGACGGCGCGGTTTCGACCGTCGGCGATCCACATCCAGGTCGGGACTTTAAGGCATGCTTCCATGACCGGCTGAGACAGCAGCGGAAAGTGCATGGAACGCTCCACGCCGCGAGGTGTGGCATCCCTGAATAGCTGAGTCCCGATCAGGTCATGAATTTTCTCGCGATCGCCGGGCAGTGCGCCCGGAGGCGCGTCCATCCAAGGATGATGCTCCGACGTTGCTGTCGCACAAGCTGGGTTGAGCAGCGAGCGATCTTCTTTCCATGCCATGCGTGGTCGTCGCAGCATTTTCTTGAGAGTCAATCGGCCGGCCTTGAAGACCGTGCATTGGTGAAGGGCTGCTAGGTCTCCGATGGCAGCGATGCCTGCCATTGCGCCCCGCTCCCTGAACGCGTCGGCGGCGGGCGCGGCGGTCTTCAAGTAGCAGAAGACGGTATCGCCACCGCCACCCGAAAAGAAGCCGTCCACGCCATATCGGGCGCCTGCTGCCTCCCAGGCTTCGTTGATGGCGTTCTGCAGAATTCCGATCGCAGGAACGACGGACGAGCGTAGTACGGGAAATTCGAAGCGGACATTGTCGAATCCCACTTCTACAGGAATTAGCTCCTGGCCCAATGTATCCGTCACCATCCGGGCGTATGGGCGTTCGTCAGTTCCGGTCACGGGCATGACCAGCGTGCAGAAGACGGCGCGCAGCGAGGCGTCGCTCAGGCACGCGGCAACAACGGAGGAATCCAGCCCGCCCGATAACTCGACGACGAACCTCTCGTCCAGCGACGATAGCGTCCTGACCACCCTGGATACGGCGGCTCGGACGTCCTGGGCTGCCACACGAGGATCCTCGTGCCGGACGCCCTTTTCCACGAAGCGCCACGGCGACCACGAGGAGCTGGCTGAAGCATTTCTCTCTCGGCAAGTCAGCGTGCAGCCCGGAAGCAATTCGCTAACATGCCTCAGTGCTGTACGCGCCGTCCTGAGGTAGGGAAAGTTGAGGCTGTGTGCGACAGCATGCCAGTTCACTTCGCGGCGATAGAGTCCCAGTTCCACTGCGAGGCCGATGTCCGAGGTGATGAACCCTTCGCCATCGGCGAGCGAATAGACGCATGGGACAGCGCCGGAAGGATCGCGCAGCAAGGTGATCTGCGATTTGTCTTCGCCGGTGATACAAACGGCAAGATATTCGCCCCAGGTGTTCCGTAGCAGGTGGTCGCTGAGTTCGCTTGCCGAGCCATCGAAATCCAAAGGGGATGCGATTCGCTGGCCATTCCTGGAGAACACCTGGCCCACGATCAGGCCGTGCCCGGGTATCACAAGGGTAGGGGCATCGGCGGAGGTGAAGACCATGGCCGAGGCCGACTGAAGCTTGCAGATCATTCCCGCGGCGCGCAGGGAGCCGTCCAGCAGCGGAAGCATGTGGTCGGCGTTTCCGTTCAATCTTCCGCCGAGCAGAATGATGTAACGGTATTTCATCAGACCTTCCTGATGGGAGTATGCGCATTGGCGTCGGAGAGTGTTTCATTCAAGACAATGTCGCCGGCTTGTACCCAGCAATGCGCTGCGAAAGGCTCCGGCGTCACGCCGAAGACGATGTTCGCCGACAGTCCCCGCCGCGAAAGGAACCGGAGTAAGGACAAGGAATCCAGGAGGCAGATCGGCTCAATGGGCACATAGCGGCGCGCACGAACGAATTGCCAGTTTGCATGGAGCAGGCTGTCCTCAAGATCTGGGGGCGTAGAGACCTCGTGTGGACCTGTTTTTCTATCGCGGTATGCGCTGGCTTCGTCGAGATTCGCTTTGAGTGAGCAAGTCTTCAGCTGGCGACGGGTCGACCAGATGATCGCCATGACTTCGAAGACGACGGTCAGGCTGAGCCGGTTATGCATGATCGCGGCGGGTTGCTCGATTGCGCTGCGGGACGCGCGTTGAATGTTTTCTGTCGTGGTCCACGCTTTCGAGTCCTGTGCCTGTACAAGAATTCCTGTGGTCGCGAGGTCTTCCAATAGCGTGGAAGCGACGTCTTCATGTGTCCGGAAGCGCCGCATGGCCTCCTCAAGACGACCGGTCAGCCTGAAGTACCGATCTTGCGCTGTGTCGAGAAAGATCATGTGGCCGTCGACGTCACAGTACGAAAGATCCTCTCTGAGTTGGTAGTGCATCGTCTGTCCCTCGAGAGTAGGGCGCGCACCATGGTGCGCGCCCTGGAGTTGTTACTCCTCGGAAATGCCGGGAATCACCGGAAAGCCGGTACCGCCTGCCTCGCTGGGGCCAGCACCGCCCTTCGTCTCGATACTGGCGACGCCGAGCTCGATGACATCTTCCGGCGGGTTGGTGCGAATGTTCTCGTTCGTGTTCATCTCAGTCTCCTACGGTCACGTCATGGCAGTCCCATGACGCGCGCAGCGTAGGAGTCGAAAATTTTGATTTTCAAATGATTATTGCGCTGTCATCCGGTGATTATTCGGGAAGCGTGACCGCCGTCCTGTAATGCCGGGCTCTGCTTCGATGCCTCTTCGGCTGACGCGGGGCAACCGTTGTAGTCGCGCAAAGCGGACCAGCGAGGTGGAATATCGGCGAGATCTAGCGGAAGTAGTCGCTGCCGTCGCTCAGCAAGGCCACGATGCACGGCACGAGTTGCTTGCGGCGCTCGTGGTAGTCGCGCAGTGCGGATTTGAGGGATGGAATGTCGCGTGCCTGCCAATGCCGGTTCAGCTCCGAAAGCTCTTCGAAGCCGTGCTCGAGCAATCCTTGCTTGGCACGGCGTATCGGCGCCAGCCGGTCGTTGGCCTGCTTCACGGCATGGTGCAAGGATCCGTGGGCTGTCGCGCGGGCGATCGCGTCGAACAGTTGCCACGTCAGCTTGACCAGATCGTCGTCAGCGGACGCAAGCTCCAACGGCTCTGTCTTCCGCGCCGCCGGTGCTGCACCGATATCGCATGCCATCAGCAACAGGCGTTCCATCCAGTCGTAGAGGTCGCGCATGGCGACTTCGGTGAGCAACGGGATGTGCAGTCCGCCGCGGGCATGATCGACGACCAGGGCTTCGCCGACCAGGCGATACAGCGCGAACCGGACTGGCGTAGGACTGGTCTTGAACTCGGCGGCGAGCCTGACCGGGTCGATCCGCTGCCCGGGTGCGTAGCGCCCCGACCGCAGGGCGCGCCTGACCTGTCCGTACGCGAATGCACTCTTGGAGTGGATCGAATCCATAGCTGGACTCCGCCGGGAACGGGGTTCGCTTCTTCAGCCACCAGGAAGCGAACCCGTCCCCGTTTTACTTGCCGGCAGGGCCGAGGCGCGCGCCGAAGTGGCGAGCGCCCGGGCGGGTATGGCGAGCACATGGGTACGAACGGCATGGGTCATCGTGGAGTCGGGTGCTCCGTTCCTTCCAGATGGACGCAGGCTGCGGGCCGCCGTCATCGCGGTTCGCCTTGTGGTCGATCGAAACCCGCTTGCCGGGAATGGGCGCCAAAGTCCGCGCCCTGCATGCCAGGAACGAGGGGTGCGTCTTTCGCCGCGACCGTGCCTGTGCCCGGAACCCACATCGGCCCTGCTGCAACCCAAGCCTTCATGAACCCCCTCCATAACGGCTCGCAACATCTTACGTCCAACCAGCCGGGAAAAGGGCGCGATCTCCCCCGGTGCGTCCAAACAGGGGTGCGCAGCGCGCTTTCGAAGCGGTCCGGTGAAAAGTCGGCCCCGGCGAAACCGGGACGCGGGAGCTTGAGTCCAACCGGAAGGAGCGCCGGTTCACGCAGCAGTCGTCCGGTGGCCAAGAAATCTCGCCCGCAGCGAGGTTCCTGGGCATATGGCCTATTTTCCCAATTTGGGTATTATGGCCCCAGGAACGACGCAGGAGATCTCCATGTCCTTTGCCACGAAACGCGATGCCATCAGCGCCTTGCCGAAGATCCCGGCGTCCGATGTGAAAAAGCTCGGCTGGCGCGGCGTGATGCGCGATGTCCAGAAGAGCGGGCGTGTCGTGGTGACCAATCACGATGCGCCCGAGGCGGTCATCCTGTCGGCGCGCGAGTACGAGGCGATCATCCAGGCCCTGGACAAGGCCAGGGGCAGGGACCAGGCAACGCTCGAGGCCCTGCGTGAGCGCTTCGATGAACGGCTGAAGGCGCTGAAGGCGCCGGGAGCGGCGGCCAAGTTGCTGGCCGCTGCGAGGAAGCCCGTGAAGCTCCGCGGCAAGGTCAAGGCGGGGGGCTCGTATTGAGCGAGCGCCCGGTTCTTTATGTGCTGGCCGGCGTGAACGGCGCCGGCAAGAGTTCCATTGGCGGCCAGCACCTGCTCGACGTGTCCGGGATGCCCTGGTTCAACCCGGACACGTTCGCGCGCGAGTACCGGGAAGCTGTCGGGTGCGGCCAGGAGGAGGCCAACGCCATTGCATGGAGCGAAGGCACGCGATACCTCGACGAGGCCATCGCGAACGGTACGAGCCATGCCTTCGAGACCACCCTGGGTGGCCGCACCGTTCCCGCGAAGATCGCGGCGGCGGCTGCCACGCACGACGTCGTCATCTGGTACTGCGGCCTGGCTTCGCCGGAGCTGCACATCGCGCGCGTGAAGGCTCGCGTCGCTTCGGGCGGCCACGACATTCCCGAGGGCAAGATCCGCGAACGGTACGAATCGTCCCTGGTGAACCTGGTTGCGTTGCTTCCCCGCCTGTCGTCCCTGACGGTCTACGACAACAGCACGGAAGCCGAGCCGGGGGAATCGATTGCGGACCCGGTACCGGTCCTGGCCCTGCACGAAGGGAAGATCCTTTTCCCGGACACGGCCGCCGCCATCGAGGCGACGCCCGACTGGGCCAAGCCACTGGTCGAGGCAGCCTTGAGCGAACGCGGGTAGACGAGCCGTTCGTACGACGCATGAACGAAAAGGTGCCAGCCATGCCTCTGGCCACCGACGCTGGCAACCTTCGCGATCCGATGCTTCAAACCTTGCGCTCCGGAGTTCTTTGCCGGCGCACAGGGCTGCCGTGGTGGCGCGTGGGCCGCAGGCCCGGGCGCAAGGTACACGCCTTTGCGTTCGTCCAGGCGCGGGGGTGAGGATGTTGGCGCGCGGGGGCGGTATTGCGGTTGGCGCCGGCTGCCCATGGCCGAGCTGATCCGGCGCCTGCGGAAGGACTAGACTGGTCTCGGCAAACGTTCCCGCCCGCAGGGCGTGGAGGGTTTCGGCATGATGACCTGGGCGTACGCGGCACTTCTGGCATGGCTTGTTGCCATGCCTGCACCGGTCACGTCGGTTGCGCCGGTTCCCTCGATCGCGCCGGTTCCCCCGGTCACGCCGGTGACGCCGGACGCGCCAGTGACGCCGGCCGTGTCGCCGATGCCGCGTCCGGAGCAGGTCATGGCGGTGCCGTCGGAGTTGCGTGCGCAACTGCAGCAACAGGTCGTCGATGCCGGCGGTTCTGGAAGGGCGCGACTGGAGCGGCTGGTGGGCTTCCTGTTCCAGAAGCCGGGCCTGGGCATGGAGTATTCGGCCGACGCCACCTTGACCATCGATCAGGCCTACCGCACGCGCAAAGCCAACTGCCTGACCTTCACCCTGCTGACCGTGGTGCTGGCACGCGAGTCCGGCTTGCAGGCCTACGGGCAGGAGCTTGACGACATCGTGGCCTGGCGCGTGGGCGACGACGTCATCTACCGGTTCAACCACGTCAACGCGGGAATCACCATTGGCCGTTCGCGCCTCACGGTGGATGTGGCGCGGGATCTGGTGAGCGTCTGCTGGCGCTCTACTACAGCAACCGCGCCGCCGAGCTGCTTGCCGGCGTCTCGCCCGCGGCGGCCGCTCCGTACATGGCCATGGCGTTGCAACTGGCCCCGCGCTATGCCAGCGCCTGGGCCAATGCCGGCGTGTTGCAGCTGCGCCAGGGCGACCCGCAAGCGGCCGAACGCGATTACCTGAAGGCGCTGGCGCTCGACCCGGTCAACGCGGGTGCGCTTGTCAACCTGGTGGTGCTGTACCGGAGCAACGGCGACGAGGCGCGTCGCGCCATCTATGCGCGGCGTCTCGAGAAAGCCCAGGTGAAAGACCCCTACTTCCAGTTCATGCAGGCCGAGGACGATGAGAAGCGGGGCGATTACGCGGGTGCCGTGCAGCACTACCGGCAGGCCATTCGCCTTTATGACGGCGACTCGCGTTTCTACGTCGGACTGGCCCACGCTTATCAGCAGCTGGGCGAGGAGCGCCACGCGCAGCGAGCCATGGACCGTGCCGCCGCGCTCGGCCGCAGCAGCGCCGGGGGCAGAAACTAGGCCACAGGGCGCGTTTTCGGGTGGGCCAGGCGGGTCATGGCCAAGCGGGTCGCAGCCCCTTTTCCTGGCCGTATAAGCTGCCCCGGTTTGCTCATGTCGGAACGACCACAGGCCCAACCCCGATGCTCGCACTCTCCATCGTCGCTCCGAATGGCGCCAACATCGCGGCGGGGCGCAAGACCCTCGAAATCCGTACGTGGCGCCCGCCGCGGTTGCCGTTGCGGGATCTGCTGATCGTCGAGAACCGTATCTTCCTCACCGGGGAGGATGAAACGGACCCCGACGGCATCGCGGTCGCCGTGGTGGATGTCGAGGAAGTGCATGCCTGGCAGCCATCGGAGTTGCAGGCGGCTTGTGCCAGCCGATGGACTCCGGACATGTGGGCCTGGCATGTCACCCATGTGCGGCCGATCGGCGGCGCCTTTCGCATCGCTGCCCGGCGCAAGCTTTACGAGGTGCGGGCCAGTGATGCATTGCTCGAGCGCCTGGGCCGACCAGGGCCAGCTCAAGGGTGATTGGCCGATCGAAAAGCGAGGTGCCTCTGCGAGGAGCACGCCACCATAGGTTTCGCCGGCATCACACCGCGAAAAGGGCGGGGCGTCAGGCCCCGGCCGGGCGCCGGCGACGAGGAACCGCCGACGGGTCGGGGGAGTTGATTGGAGACCCGTTCTCCGCCCCGCCTTTGGCCCGGACGTATACTGTTTTCGCTGCTCCACGGCCGCGCTACGCGCCCGTTCCGGCCGCCCTGTCCTGCTCCGGGAGAGCCGTCATGAAATCTTCCTCGCTGCTGCGCCTGCTGTGCCTTGCCTGCCTTGCCCTCGCTTCCGTCATCGCGCGGGCCGCGACGCCGCCGGACAACGTGAGCGTGCGCTACAAGGACCCGCAGCACTTCACCGAGGCGAAGCGCAGCCTCGGGGTACACCTGGTCGACGCCGACGCTTACCTGGAACCGCTCAAGGCCTATATCGTCCAGCGCGCCTCGCGCATCCTGGCGCCGGGCCAGCGGCTGGACATCGAGGTGACCGACGTGGTCCGTGCCGGCGCATACGAGCCCTGGCGCGGCCCCAACTTCAACGACGTGCGCATCGTCAAGGACATTTATCCGCCGCGCATCGACCTCAACTTCACCTTGCATGGCGCCGACGGCAAGGTGCTGCGCCAGGGCCAGCGCAAGCTGCGCAACGCGGCCTTTCTCAGCAGCGGCTCTCCTGTCGACCAGGATTCGTTGCGCTACGAGAAGTCCCTGATCGACCTCTGGCTTCGCCGGGGCGCCGGGAATCTTTGACGCCCGCCCGGCGCGCTCCTCCCGGGAATCGCCCCGTCCAGGGAGACCGGAATCACAAGTCCGAGCGAACCTTGGCCTGCAAGTCGACTCTGACCCCCGTTTTGCTGCACTCTTCACCGACTTGTCATGCGCAAGCCAGGGGGCTCCGTGATCGCGAGGTTGTCGCAAGTGCACTGCAGCGTGGCCGGCGGGGTTTGCGTGCATCATGGATGAGCGCAAGGGCGTTCCCGGCTGGGTGGCCGTTGCATCCGTCGCATTGATGACCCTGCTCGCACTGGCTGCCCTTCATGCGCCGCGCCGCGCGCATTTCGCGGTGGCGACTGAAGTCACCCTGACGCCGCTTTCGCCGACCGCCGCGGTCAAGCTGTGGTTGAGCACGGCCGATCGCCGGCTGCGCCTGGTGCGGCAGCCCGACATCGAGGCGGCCGCCGGCGAGTCGCCGCCCGCCGACGTGGTCGTCGACATCGGCAGGAAATACCAGTCCATCGTCGGCTTCGGGGCGGCGCTGACCGACTCGTCGGCGTGGCTGATCCGGAACCGGCTGAACGAGCAGCAGCGCAGTGCGTTGCTGCGCGAGCTGTTCGGCCCGCCGCCCGGCCTCGGCCTGGGCATGCTGCGCCTGACCATCGGCGCCTCGGATTTCTCGCTGCAGCCGTACACCCTGGACGACCTGCCCGCCGGCCAGGTCGATCCCGAGCTGCAGCATTTCAACGTCGCCTCCAATTTGCACGACGTCATCCCGGTCGTGCGCGAGGTGATGTCCATCAACCCCCAGCTGCGCATCATCGCCTCGCCGTGGAGCGCGCCGGCGTGGATGAAGGACAGCGAAAACCTGATCGGCGGGGCGTTGCTGCCGCAGTTCGAAAGCACGTACGCGGACTATCTCGCCAAGTACGTCGACACCTACCGCGGCTACGGTATCCCCATCTTCGCGCTGACCGTGCAAAACGAACCGGGCTTCATACCGCAGACCTACCCGGGCATGGATTTTCCGGCCGCCACGCGGGCGCGCATCATCGCGCGGTATCTCGGCCCGGCGCTGGCGGGGCGCAAGCCCAGAACGCTCATCCTCGGCTGGGACCACAACTGGGACGAGCCGGAGCAACCCCTGGGCGTGCTGGCCGACCCCGATGTCGCGCGCTATGTCGATGGCATTGCCTGGCACTGCTACAGCGGCAGCCCGTATGCGCAGGGCCAGGTGCATCGTGCGTTTCCGAAGAAGGATGCCTACATCACCGAGTGTTCCGGCGGCGACTGGGAGTCCAGCAAGAACGGCGAGCTGCTGTGGTTTACCCGCGACCTGCTGCTCGTTGGGCTCAGGCAGTGGGCGCGCGGCGTCGTGTACTGGAACCTGGCGCTCGACGAGCAGCACGGGCCGCATTTCGGCGGCTGCGATGCCTGCAAGGGCGTGGTGACGATCGACTCGCGCACGGGCGAGGTGGAGCGCAACGACGAGTACTACGCGTTCGCGCACTTCAGCCGGTTCGTCCTGCCCGGCGCCGTCCGCGTGGGCTCCAACGCCACCGACAAGGGCATCGACAATGTGGCGTTCCAGAACGCCGCGGGCGGATCGGTGGTCCTGGTGGTGGTCAACAGCAATGCGGAGACGCGCCGCGTCTCCGTGAAGCAGGGCCGGACCCGTTTCGACTGCGCGTTGCCGCCGCAGAGCGTCGCGACCTTCGAATGGAACCCGGACCGGGCAGGCGGCGCCGCGGAAGCGACGGGCCCATCGCCGGTCGATCCGCTGCCGGCCGGAAAGCCGCCCGGCACCGCGGCCGCCGGCGGGACCGGCGGCGAACGCAAGGTGGCCGAGTGATGCCGTGTTCCGACAGGCGCCTTTTCTGCATCGACGGAGTCGCATGATGTACCCAGCTTCCGGTTTGCTTCGAAGCGTGGCCGCCGCGGCGATGCTGCTTGCGGGCATCGTCCCGCTGCCGCTTTGCGCACAGGCGGCGCCCGCCGCGCGGGGGCCGAAGGTCGTGGTGATCAGCCTGGACGCCTTCGCCGCGGCCAGCCTGCACGAGCCGCAGCTGCCCGCGCCGACGCTGCATGCGCTGATGCAGCGCGGCGTCCATGCGGTTTCCATGCGGCCGATCAACCCCACCGTCACCTGGCCGAACCACACCGCCATGGTCACCGGCGTCGACGCGAGCCGGCATCACGTGCTGGTCAACGGGCTCATCGTCAACCAGCGCACCGCCACGCCGCCCCGGATCGACATGGGGGCGCCGAAGTCCCGGCTGGTCGCCGCCGCCACCGTCTACGACGCCGCGCACCGGGCCGGCCTCACCACGGCGCAGGTGGACTGGGTTGCCATCGAAGGCGCACCGAGCATCGACTGGCAGTTCGCCGAACACCCCGATCCCGACGGCGCCATCGAGCAGAGCCTCGTGCGGCAGGGCGTCGTCACCCGCGGCCAGCTCGCGCATTTCGGCGAACCGTCCCAGGCGTGGCGCGATCGCATCTACACCCGCGCGGCGGTCGACATCATCCGGCGGCATCACCCCGACCTGCTGTTGCTGCACCTGCTGGCGCTGGACAACATCGAGCACGAGACGGGCTTCGGCAACGATTCGGGGCGCAACACCATCGGCTTTCTCGATGACCGCGTGAAGGAGGTCGTCGACGCGGTGCGCGACGCCGGCGACCTCGACCGCACCGCCTTCATCATCGTCTCCGACCACGGCCAGCAGAACGTCCGCCGGCTGGTGCACCCCAACGTCCTGCTCAGGGAGGCCGGCCTGCAGGCGGCCTCCGCGGCGCAGCCCAGCTTCTGCCTGCCGGACGACGGTTTCGCCCTGGTCTTCCAGCAGCGCGCCACGGAAGCCTCGACCGAAAAGCTGAAATCGCTGTTCGCGGGCAAGCCCGGCATCCGCGCGGCGCTGACTCCCGCCGAAGCGGCGCAGCAAGGCTGGCCGGTGCCGGCGCAGAGCGACCAGGCGCCCGATCTGCTGCTCTACGCGGCGGACGGCTACGCTTTCAAGGAGGGCGACACGGGAGACTTCGTGACGCCGACCCGGGAAATCGGCGCCCACGGCTACCCCAACTCGAATCCCCTCATGCAGGGCATCTTCATCGCCGCGGGCGCCGGCATTCGGGCCAGGGGCGAAATCCCAGCCTTTCCCAACCTCGACGTTGCGCCGACGATCGCGCAGCTCCTGCACATTTCCCTCGGCACGGTCCAGGGCAAGCCGCTGGCGGGGATCCTGGAATCGCCGCCAGCGGCTTCGGCGCCGGCGCGGGCGGCGTCCGCGGCGGGCCGCTGAGCCGAAGGCCGGGCCACGCGCTCGGCAAGGGGCGTCTGCAGATGGCGAGCGGACCATCGCGATCGGGTCGCCGCCGCGGCCGTCGCCGGTCCGGTGCTAAAGTGCTTCGCTTCCCCGCCACAGCGAAGCGAGCCACGCGATGACGACCCAGGCCTTCTACCCCATCGGCATACCCGGACGTCCCTGGGGCGAAGCGGAGGTGGCGGCCTGGCGTTCGCGGCAGAGCATCAAGCGCAGCTACGCGGCGGACGTGCTGGGTGTGATCGAGACGCTGCGCGCACGCTTCGACGTGGCGGAGTACGGCCGGCTGGAGTATGCCTCCGGCAGCTATCCGCTGTTCGCGATCGAGAGCCGCGGCTGGCGCGACGAACTCCCCATCGCGCTGGTGACCGGCGGCGTGCACGGCTACGAAACCAGCGGCGTGCACGGAGCGCTGCAATTCGTCGACCGGCATGCGGCGGACTATGCGGGGCGGATCAACCTGCTGGTGGCGCCCTGCGTCAGCCCGTGGGGCTACGAGCGCATCCACCGCTGGAACCCGGACGCGATCGACCCGAACCGCTCGTTCCGCGACGACAGCCCGGCGCAGGAATCGGCGGCGCTGATGCGGCTGGTCGCGCCGTTGCGCGATCGCGTGCTGGTGCACATCGACCTGCACGAGACCACCGACAGCGACGAGAGCGAGTTCCGCCCGGCGCTGGCCGCGCGCGACGGCAAGCCGTACGCGCCGGGCACGGTCCCGGACGGCTTCTACCTGTGCGCGGACAGCGCGCGGCCGGAGCCCGCCTTCCAGCAGGCGGTGATCGCGGCGGTGGCGAAGGTCACCCACATCGCGCCGGCCGATCCCGACGGCACCATCATCGGCTCGCCGGTGGTGGCGCATGGCGTGATCGAGTACGCCTGCCGCCAGCTGGGCCTGTGCGCCGGCATCACCGACGCGCACTACCGCACCACCACCGAGGTCTACCCCGACAGCCCGCGGGCGACGCCGGGACAGTGCAACGCCGCGCAGGCGACGGCGATCTGCGCGGCGATCGATTTCGCGCTGGCGCACGGCGGCCATTGACCGGCGTGCCGGCCGTTTTGCCGTGCCGGCGGCTTTCGACTTGGCGCAGCGCCGGTTCGCCGGGAGTCGGCGGCGGCATGGCCGAAGACCACCAGGCCATGCCTGATCGAATCAGTGGTTGATCCTTTCCAGGGCCATGCCCTTCGTCGTCGGCCCGAACAGGCCGATGACGGCGATGCCGGTGACCATGGCGATGGCAATGAACACGGCTACCGCGAGTACGCCGCCCTCATTCAGGAAATAACCGATGGCGAGGCCCGCAAAGGCGGCGGCGATCCGGCTCCACGAGTACACGAAGCCGATGGCGCGGGCCCGGATGCGGGTGGGATAGAGCTCCGCCTGATAGCTGTGGTACGCGTACGACATCACGTTGGCGGCAAGGGTGAACAGTACGCCGAGGGCGATCAGGGCGGGCGGATCGCTGACCTGCGAGAAAGCCAGCATCGCCAGTCCCATGACCACCAGCCCGAGGATGATCTGCAGCTTGCGCTCGATGCGGTCGGCGAACAGCGTGCCAAGCAGCGGCCCGAAGGGATTGGCGATCGCGATGATGAAGGAGTATTCGAGGCTGTGCGTCAGGGTGATTCCGCGGGCGATCAGCAAGGTCGGCACCCATGCCGCGAAACCGTAGAAACCGATCACCTGTGCCATGTTGAATACCGAAAGCATCAGCGTGCGCTTTCGATAGGTCGCCGAGAATATCTCCAGGAATCTTCCGCGGCCTTTCTCTTCGGTCGACTCCTGTCGGGGTGCCGGCAGGTCCTGGCCGGTTTCCGCGCGGACCTTCCTTTCGATCATCGCGACTACCGCTTCCGCTTCGTCGACACGCCCTTTCAGGGCAAGCCAGCGCGGACTCTCCGGTATCTTTCGGACAAGCAGCCACACGACTCCCGCGCCGATCGAGCCGATCAGCACGACCCAGCGCCAGCCGTCGAGAGCGAGCGGGCTGAGCGGCACCAGCAGCCACGCCAGCAGGGCGACGATGGGAACCACGCAGAAGGTGATGAACTGGTTGATGGAAAAAGCCCGGCCACGCTCGGGGCCCGGAATCAGCTCGGAGATGTAGGTGTCGATGGTGATCAGCTGCACGGCGAAGCCGATGCCGGCGATGAAGCGCCAGATGTTCAGCATCTCGCCGGTTTGCTGGAACGCCATGATGGCGGTGCAGGCGACGTACCAGATCAGCGACCAGGTGAACACCGGCCGCCGGCCGAAGCGGTCCGGCAGGTGGCCCAGCAGCACCACGCCGAACCACAGGCCGGCGAACGTGCTGAAGACGAACGTGCCGAATCCCGCGACCTTGATGCTGTCGAGCGCGGCGAAGAACCCCAGCGATTGCGGAGTGAACAGGCCCGACTTGATCATTCCCGGCGCCACGTAGCCGGTGAAAAACAGGTCGTAGAACTCGAAGACGCCGCCCAGCGAAATCAGTATGACGATGGTCCAGACCGTACGCGACGGTGGCAGTCGGTCGAGGCGGGCGGCGATTCTGGCTGATTCGATTTCGGACACGGGGGTTGCCTGTCGGTAGTGTGGATCGTCCCCGGCGGGGCCGGGCGACGCTGTGGACGTGCCGCACCGGCGAGGATCGCGCAGGACCGGCTGGCCATGGCGAGAATCACCGGAGCGGGCGATGGATCGCATCAGAACTTGATCGACGCCATGGCATAGACCAGTCGCCCGATCGGCGAATAGGTGGACACATCGGCGTTGTTGTCGGTGAACGCCTGCGGCGCGCGTGGCGGCATGCGGTCGAACAGGTTGTTGATGCCCGCGCCGACCGACCAGCCCTTGACCAGGCCGGGCGTTTCCAGATCCCTGGCGTAACCCACGCGGAGGTCCCACGTGGTGTAGCTGCTCACGCCCAGCGGCTTCAAGGTCTTGCTGGTGGCATAGACCAGTCCGCCCGGGCCGATATCGGTGACTGCGGACATGTAGGTATTGCCGAGGTTCACGTCCCAGTTGCCGTACTGCCAGTCGAGGGTGGTGTAGAAGCTGTACTTCGGGATCGTTCCCTGCACGCCGGTGCCGCCGTTGGTGGCGAAGCCGGCGTAGTTGTAGAACGCCTGCCCCGGCAGGGCCTGGAACTGGTACTTGAAGAACATCGCGCCGTTGGTGGCCAGCGTGAACGTGCCCAGGTTGGCGGTGGTGAAGTAGTACTGCGCGGTGAGGTTGGCCGAGCGCACGCGCAGGCCGCCCAGGTTGGTGAAGCGGTCGATCGCGTAGAGGTTGTTCGGATCGCCGCCCGAGCGCAGGTAGCTGCCGACCTGGCCCGGCGCGGTGAACGCGGTGGCGCCGGGCAGCCCGGGGAAATTGCCCAGCGCGAGGTTGCCCGAGAACGGCGATGCCGCACCGAGCTGGTCCACACTCTGCAGGATATTGGTGAAGCCGATGCCGCCGGGGTAGCCGCGCTGGTCCACCGACGAATAGTCCAGCGTGACGGTGAGGCCCTTGAGCGCGGCCGGGTTGAAGGTGACGCCCAGTGAGCGGGTAACCGCCTTGCTCGGCTTCAGGTTGGGGTTGTTGCCGTCCTCGCCGTTGAACTGCAGTCCCGGCAGGCCGAACACCGACCGGATCACGCCGCTGCCGATCTGCCGCGTATCGGTGGGGCCGAACATCGCATACAGCGTCGGCGCAGTGAACGAACGTGAAAACGATCCGCGCACGGTGAACTGGGCGTCGAACGGCTCCCAGCGGAAGCCGATCTTGGGCACCAGCGAGTGGCCGGCGTCGCTGTATCTCTCGGCGCGCACCGCGCCCACCAGATCGAACGCGTGCGCACCCGGCAGGGTCCACGACGCGCTGGTGATCGGCACGCGGAATTCGGCATAGGCACTGTCGATGGTGCGGCTCTTCGAGAACGGATCGGCGCCGATGCCGCCGATCCAGTTGTGGTTGGTCGGACCGGTATTGGTGCCGTTGGGATCGGTGTGTGCGGAGAGCGCTTCCCTGCGCGTGCCCGCGCCTGCGGCAAATCCGATCGCGCCGGCGGGCAACTCGAACAGCTTGCCGACCAGTTTGGCGTCGACCGAGTTCAGCGTGCTCTTCGCGTCGATCACCTCGGTGCCGTAGAGGTTGCCGAGCATCGCCGGCGTGATGCCGCCCGCCCGCGCGAAGGGATCCAGCGCCGGCTGGATCACGAACGGGCCGGCGCCGGAAAACCCGCTCGCCACGCGGCTGTAGCTGCCGCCGGCGAGGGGATTGCCCTGCGCGTCGTAGCCGCCGGCGATCGCGCGCGAAAGATTGGGTGCATAGATCACGTTGCGCTGTTGCTGCTCGAGCTTGTCCTCGCTGTGCACGCCCGATACCTCCCAGCTCCAGCCGCCGCCGATGTCGCCACGCAGTCCGCCGGTCACCCGCTTGGCCACGGAGTCGTTGAAGTACTGCTTGGGCCGCGGCTGATAGGCGAAGATGACCTGCTTGAACGGGCCGGCCAGCGGGTTGTGCGGCGCGCCCGCCGGTACCGTCACGGTGGAGGAGATCGGCAGGAACTGGGTGAAGCTGCGGGTATGCGAGTAGATGGCGTCGCCGAACGCGCTGAGCCGGTCGTCGTCGATCAGGTCGGCGGTCGCGTTGACGGTGAATGCATCCTGCTTCTGCCTCAGCAGCAGGGTCTGGAACCGCGACAGGTCGTAGCCGGACGCCACCCCGGCCGGCGTGGTCGCCACGTAGGTACCGTTGTTGATGAGGTCGTTGACCGAGGTCGCCGTTGCCTGCGTACCGGTCGGATTGCGCATGCCGGGCGAATCCACCCCGGGTGCCAGGAGGGCGCCGGGGAACAGGCCGTTGGCGCCGACCGCGCCGGGCACGTTGGACAGGTGCCCGGTGAACGGGCTGCTGAAACTGCGCGCGTTCTGGCGCAGCGGATCGCTCTTCGAGGTGCTCGCCGTGGCCGTGACGCTGATGCCGTGCCCGGACGTGCCGGCCACCACATAGGCGGAACGCTCGCCGTAATGTCCCTTGGCCGAGCCGTAGCGCGCGCCCACCTGCACGCCCTGGTAGTCCGATTTCAGGATGATGTTGACGACGCCACCGATGGCGTCCGAGCCGTAGATGGCCGAGGCACCGTCGGTGAGCACCTCGATGTGGTCGATCGCCGCCACCGGTATCTCGTTGGCGTCGACGAAGCTCTTGCCGCCGATGCCGTTGATGCCGCTGGTCGCCACGCGGCGGCCGTTGACCAGCACCAGCGTGTCCAGGTTGCGCAGCTGGATCTGCGAGCCGCCGGCGGTGTTCTGGTTGGTGTTGTTGGCGTTGCTGTTGCCCGCATTGCCGCGGCCGGCGAACGACGGCACCACCTTGCGCAGCAGGTCGAGCACGTTGGTATTGACGCCGCTGGCCTTGATCGCGTCGCTGTCGATGGACGTTACCGGTACCACCGCCTGATCCGGCGTGGTGGGAATATTCGACCCGGTCACCGTGACCACATCCAGGGTGGTCACTTTCTTGGCCTGGCCGGGATTGCCGGTGTCAGCGCCGGTGGCGGCCGCCGCCGTGGCGTGGCCGGCCAGGCCGACGCTCAGGAACAGCGCGCCGAACAGCGCATTGCGTGGATGGTTCTGCATGGTATCTCCCCAGGTATCACGTCAGGTTCCGGGCAATCTGCGCGACGGGCCCTTCCCCATGCATCGACATCCCGGGGCGGTGCGCAGCGACTGTATTCAGTTTGTTGCTTCAGTTCTTTGGTAGGTCAGTACGGTGAAGCTATGGTCGAAATAGAAGTTCGGGTAAAACGGCGCCACCGCGGTGTCCACTTTCATGGCCGGGTCGACGCCCCCTTCGGCGGCGACCAGGTACACGCGATCGCGCTGCGGGTCGAGCGCCAGCGTTCGCGCCATCGGCCGGGTGGTGATGGCCTGTTCGAGCCGGTAGCTGTCGGCGCCCAACTGGTCGATCACCAGCAGGTTGGCGTCCACGCCGTTGGACGCGTAGATGCGGCCGGTGGCGGGGTTGAACGCCACGCCATCGTTGCCGCGGCCGATCGGCAGGCTCGCCACCACGGCGCCGGTGTCGGCGTCGAGTACGGCCAGCAGCGGCTGCTCGCCGCGGCAACCGACGAAGACGCGCCGGCTCTTGGCGTCGTAGTCCAGCCCGGTGGGCTGGCTGCAGGGCGCGGTCGACCAGGTTGCCGTGACCGCATGCGTGCGGGCGTCGATGCGCACCACCGCATCGCGGTCGCGCTCGGCCACGAAGATGTGGCCTTGGCCGTCCGGGGCCGACGCCTCGATCTTGTGGCTGGGCAGCGGCAGCGTGGCGACGGGCTGGCCGCTGCGGGCATCCAGGAAGGCGACCTTCCCGCTGTCGCCCATGGTGAAGAGAACCTGCCCGGTCACCGGTTCGTAGCTGCCCGCATCGGCGTCGTCGCCGAAGCGGATGCGCCGGACCGTCTTCAGCGACGCCAGCTCGAACTCGGTGGTGGTGCCGTCTCCGTTGACGGTGTAGCCGCGATCGAGTTGGGGCACGAGGATCGCCTTGTTCGCGCCTTCGGAATCGGCGATCGTCGCAACGACCTTTTGTGCCGCCACGTCGAACACGGTGGCGCCACTATGCCGACGGCCGATGAACAGGTGCGAGCGGGCGGCATCGTAGGTCAGGTAATCCCACCCGGGCGCCTTGCCCGGCAGGGCCACCGCCGAACCGAGACGGTAGAAGCGCGTCGCGGCATGACCCGGCGACGGCAGCAGGGCGAGGCCGAGCAGTGCGATCGACATGGCAGCCAACGGGATGCGTGGCCGCGTCTTTTCCTGTTGATGGTCCGGATGCATCACTGACTCCTATCGGCCCAGCGAGTACCACAGCACTTCGCCGCCCTTGCCGTGCTCGCCGGGCGAGGCGGCCAGGTAGAGGCGGTCCAGCGGCGGCACCACGATGCCTGACTTGGCGCCGGTCGCGCTGGGGATGCGCGGCCGCGCGGCGTAGAGGTCGGGGGTGACCTGCTGGAACACGCCGAGGTAGCCGTCGCCGCCGGGCACATACACGCGCTTCCTGGCGCTGTCGTAGAACAGCCCGTCCGACGTCGCCGGTGCATCCAGGCTGGCCACGGTGGCACCGGTGTCGGTGTTGAGCACGAGCAGTTTGCTGGGGCTGCGGGTGCCGACGAACAGGCGGTGGCCGGCCTCGTCCAGCGCCATGGTCAGATTGGTCTGGGCGCCGCTGAGCGGCCAGCGCGCGATCACCTTGAACGTCTTCTTGTCGACGACGTCCACTTCATTGTGGTCGGCCACGTTCACGAACAACCGGTTGCCATGCTGCTCGTCCTTGACCGCCTCGGTATGGTCCGAGTCGAACCGCAGCTTGGCGTACAGTTTTCCGGTGAGCGGATCCACTTCGTTGAGGAAGCAGTCCTTCATGTCCACATCCTTGCCGCCGGTGACGATGTACAGGTGGCCGGTCGAGGTGTCGTATTCGGCCGAGTCGGCGCCGGGTTCCAGCGCGAGGTGGCCGACGATCTTGTAGGTGGTGGCGTCGAGCACCTTGGTCATGCCCTTGCCGCTGTCGGTGACGATCAGGCGGTTGTGCTCGGGCAGGTAGATGATCGCGTGCGGCGTCTGGAAACCGGTGAGCGTGCGCTCATGCTGGCCGGTCTTCAGGTTGAACAGCTCGAGCGTGCCGTGATCCTCGGCCGCCAGAAACAGGCGGTTGCCCTTGACGTCAATACCGAAGTGATCGAAATCGCCGGCGTACCCGGGCTTCCAGCTGGTGCTGCGCCCGGCCAGGGTAGCCGTCGGGTCGGCCACGGCCGCCGCCGGCATGGGTTCCATCAGCTTCGCCAGCGAGGGAATCTTCGCGCGCAGCTCGTCGCGGATCGCAAACCCTTCGCGCTGCAGCGCCGCCTTGTCGTCGCCCGGCTTGTACGGAAGCACGATGCCCGCCGCGCCGAGCGTCCGGCCCTTGGCGTCGAGCAGGCGCGTCTCCACCTCGAAGCGGTTGCCGTTGACCTCGAGGTTGGGGATGCCGGTGTTGATCGCGCGCATGTCGTCTTCGTCGGCCGCCTTGCCGAAACGGCCGATGCTCGATCCCACTACCACGTTGGTCGACGTGCCCGGCGGCACGGCGTGCAGCATCAGGATAAGCAGCCTGGGATGCGCGGCCATGGTCTGCTCGACCAGCTGCTGCGCATAGGTACGGGTGGGAACGGCCGGATTGAACTGGTAGGGCTGGGTCAGATTGCCGACGTTGGAAATTTTCCGGCTCAGCTGGTCGCGCACCGCCTCGGCCCGCTTCTCCAGTGCCGCCTTGTCGTCGCCGGCCTTGTACGGATACACGACGCTGAGCGCGCCGATGCGGTCGCCGGTGACGTCCAGCAGCGGCAGCTCGACCTCGAAGTGGTCGCCCGCCTTGTTGACCTCCAGGTTCGTCTTGCCGTTGTTGACGACATTCATGTCGTCGTCATCCGCCTTCTTGCCGATGCGGCCGATGTTGGAGGCGATGATGACGTTGTCCGCCTGCTTCGGCGGCGTCACGTGCATCGCCAGGATGGCGATGTCGGGGTGCGCCGCGAGCGTGCCGTCCACCAGCTCCTGGGCATAGATTTTTGAGGGAACCTGGGCAAACAGCGATGGGGCCAGCAGGGCAGTAGCCAGAAACAGTGCGGAACGAACCATGGAAACTTTCCTCGACGGCTGGATGGCTGGATGATTGCAGCGGCGATTGGCGATTGGCGATTGGCGAACGGCGTCAGGTGTCCTTGAAACAACGGGCTTGTTGCCTGAAACGCGCCTCGAAGATCCGAGGCACGGCTGCACCCTAGATGCATCACCTTGCGGATACCTGTAGCCATTCTTAAAAGATATTCAGGGGCGGATGTGCGCCGCGGGCAGCCGCGCAACACCATGCCGTGGCGGGTCTGCGAAGCCGCCGGTCGATGGCTGCGCAGGTACGGTGCTCCACCGCCCGGGCCATCGCCTCGCGTGCGGCGGTTCGGTGCGCACAGGGTTGTGCGACGCATCATCGGTTTCGCGCGCCGCTATCCTAGACTCGCTGCACCAGTGTCAATCGGCTGGGGCAGCATGAAAATACTCATCGTCGAAGACCAGCAACGCCTGGGGACGTTTCTCAAGCAGGGGCTGAGCGAATGTGCCTACACCGTCACCTGGGTGGTGACGTGTCGGGAGGCGCGCGACGCGCTCGCGGAAACCAGCTACGACGTCATCATTCTCGACCTGAGCCTGCCGGACGGTGACGGACTGCATCTGCTTTCCGAATGGCGCCGGGCGGGTTTCAACGAACCGGTGCTGATCCTCAGTGCGCGCGACAGCGTGGAGGACCGCATCAAGGGACTCGACCTCGGCGCCGATGATTATCTCCCGAAACCCTTCAGCTTCGAGGAGCTGCGCGCCCACGTCCGCTCACTGTTGCGCCGCCAGTCGGCGGTCAAGCAGACGGTGATCACCCACCGCTGCGTGCGAATGGATCTGCTGGGCCACACGGTCAAGCTGAAGGAGCAAAACGTCGACCTCACCAGCCGGGAATTCGCGTTGCTCGAGATCTTCATGCAAAACGTGGGGCGCACCCTTACCCGCTCGTACATCTCCGAAAGGATCTGGCCCGGCCTGACGGACAACAACTTGCTGGACGTCTACATGAGCCGGCTGCGCATGAAGCTGGAGTCCAATCCGGCCGAACCGCTGTTCAAGACCCTGCGCGGGATCGGCTATCAGCTGGTATGAAATCGATCGGTGCGCGCATCACGTTCTGGTATGCGTTGAGCGCCACGCTGACGGTCGCCAGCCTGTTCATCGCCGGGTACCAGCTCCTGCAGAACTACGTCATCCGCGACCTGGATCTGCTGAACGCCACCGAGTTCCAGCAGATCAAGGCGCGCCTCGGCTCGGACTATCCGTCGCTGAACCGGGAAGTCATCGAGGAACGCATACGCCAGACCACGGAATATGCGTCGGTATTGTTCTACATAAGCATCGATTCGCCCAGTCGCGGGAACCTGTTCCGCTCGAAGAACCTGGCCGGCAATCCGCTGCCCGACGTGCCTAAAAGACATGTCTTCAAGGGCATCATGCCGGGCGTCGGCGAGTTGCGGATAGCCGAGTTCGTGCTACCGCCGTTCGACGTCAGTATCGGCACGCCCATGGGTCAGGTCCGGCGGACCATGGTCGCCTACACCGAAGTGTGCCTCGCCCTGCTCATCGGCATGCTGCTGGCCAGCATCGCGATCGGGCTGGGGCTTTCCCGCGTGATGCTGCGCCCGGTTCGCCTGATCGGCGAAACGGCAAACCGCATCCGCTCGGACAACCTGACCGAGCGGATTGCCGTTACCGGCGTCGAGGACGAGATCTCGGGCCTGGCCACCCTGCTCAACCAGATGTTCGACCGCCTGGAATCGTCGTTCAACCAGGTGCGCCAGTTCGCGGCCGAGGTATCGCACGAGCTGAAGACGCCGCTCTCCCTGGTGAGGCTGCATGCCGAGAAGCTGCTGGTCGAGGGCAATCTGGGCCATTCGCACGAGGAAGCGGTCCTCGTCCAGCTGGAGGAACTGGCCCGCGTCAACCAGATGGTCGATGAGCTGCTGTTCCTCTCCCGCGCCGAGGCGCAGGGAATCCGCATGGATCTCGTGGTGCAGGATCCCCACCGGTTCCTGCGGAGTTTCGAGCAGGACGTCCAGGCTCTCACCGAGCACCGGGGCTGCCGTTTCAGCTGTACCCACCACGGCGAGGGGCTGGTTGCTTTCGAGGAGCGCTGGCTGCGCCAGGTCGTCCTGAACGTCCTCACCAATGCGCTCAGGATGTCGCCTCCCGGAGGCCTGATCACGCTGCGCTCGGAGCTGGAAGGCCATATCTGGAGGGTAAGCATCGAAGACGAGGGCCCCGGACTCACGGACGACCAGTACGAACGCGCTTTTGAGCGCTTCGTCCGCTTCAACCAGGTGAACACCGAAGACAAGGGCAGTGGCCTGGGCCTCGCCATCTGCCGCAGCATCATCCAGCTTCACAACGGACGCATCCACGCCGAATGCGGCACCGGGGGTGCCGGTTTGCGGGTGGTATTCGAGATTCCCGCAATCCACCACGACGCGGTCGACAAGGTGCACGCGGCCTTTTGATTGCGTCGGGGACGGTGTCGGTGCAGCGGGAAGTTTTGCCGGTCGCAGCCGGACTTCCGCGAACGTTGCGCGGGATCGCCCCAGTGCGAAGGTGGCGCGCGACATGTCGGCTCACCGTGTGTCCCGGCGATGAATCGAAGGGTCCCGGTGCACTTTCTGTGGCCCCCGACATGCTTCGCTTTCGCCCGATTCCGCAAAGGCCGCCCGATGCTCCGCGACGCCACCCCCGCCGATTTTTCCGCCATCCTCGCCCTCAACGAGGCGTTCGTGGCCGTGCTCAGTCCGCTCGACGGCGCGCGGCTGGCGCGGCTGCATGCGCAGTCGGCGCTGCATCGGGTGATCGAGCGGGAGGGGCGGGTCGAGGCGTTCCTGCTCGCGTTCCGCGAAGGGGCGGACTACGACAGCCCCAACTACCGCTGGTTCGCGCAGCGCTATCCGCATTTCCTGTATGTGGACCGCATCGTGGTGGCCGGCGACGCGCAGGCGCGCGGCGCCGGTCGCCGGCTGTACCGCGAGCTCTACGCGCTGGCGGTGCGCGACGCGGTGCCGCTGGTCACCTGCGAGTTCGATCTCGAGCCGCCCAACCCGGCGTCCGAGCGCTTCCATGCCGGGCTGGGTTTCCGCGAAGTCGGCCGGCAGCAACTGCATGGCGGCCGCAAGACCGTTTCGCTGCAGGCGCTCGAAGTCGGCGCGGGTGACACGCCGCTGGCCGGCCACGGCTGACGGCTGTCCCCGATCGCCGCCGGGAAATCTGCCACCTTGCCGCGGCGGCAAGGAGTTATGCTGGACGGGCGATCACGCCAGGAGCTTCCCGCCATGACCACGGTCTCCGGCAAGACGAAAAACGGGTTCGACTACGCAGGCGATTACGAGCAGGCGAGTGCCGGCCGCGTCATCTGGACGGCGACGTTCCGCCGCGACGGCGATTACGCCGGCATGCGGCATGGCTGCCTCTATGGCATGCAGGATGTCGCGCCGGCGGCGCTCGACGACCTGGTGAAGGCCGATGTCGAGTCGACCTGGACCAACGCGACCTGACCGGCGCTTGCCCCGGCCACGCCGCGTCTCCCGCGCCGGGTGTGTCGAACGGCACGTGCTGTAGTCGATAATGTCCGCTCTTTCGACTGCCGGGCATGACCGTGACTGACCATCGGCAGCCGTTGCTGCTGCTCCCCGGATTCCTGTGCGACGAAGACCTGTGGCGCGACCAGCTGGCGGGCCTGGCCGACGTCGCCGACTGCCGGGTGGCCGACCTGGGCCATGCCGACAGCATCGCCGCGCTGGCGCAGCAGGTGCTGGCGACGGCGCCGCCGCGCTTTGCGCTGGCCGGCTTCTCGTTCGGCGGCTACGTCGCCCAGGAAATCGCCCGGCAGGCGTCGCCGCGCATCGAACGGCTGGCGCTGCTCGATACCTCGTTCCACGCCGATACGCCCGAGCGCATCGCGCAGCGCCGGGCGGCCAACCGCACGGTCAGCCTGCCCGGGAAGTTCCGCGGCATGACCGAGCAGCTGCTGCCGAGCTTCGTGGCGCCGGCGCGGCTGCACGATGCGGCGCTGGCGCAGCGGATCAACGCGATGACCTTGCGCCAGGGCCGCGAGGTGTTCATCCGGCAGAACGCGATGCTGCGCGAGGATGGCGCCGCGGTGTTGCGCGGACTGGCCTGCCCGGTGCTGGTGCTGTGCGGCCGGCTGGACGCGCTCACGCCGCTGCCGCTGCACGAGGCGATGGCGGCGCTGATGCCGCAGGCAAAGTTGGTGGTGGTCGAGGACAGCGGCCACTTGAGTCCGATGGAGCAGCCCGCGGCGGTCACCGGGGCGATGCGGGCATGGCTGTCGGCGTAGGCCGGCTGTCACCGGCGCCGGACCACGGCGCGTGTTCCGGACCGGGGGCCACGGGTTTCCGGGTCCGCCGCGGGAGAGCATGTCGATGATCGGTTTGCGCGTTCGAACGGTATCCGACAAGGCCTTCGCCGTC
Source organism: Rhodanobacter sp. FW101-FHT13A11 (assembly GCF_058790335.1). Classification (NCBI taxonomy): domain Bacteria; kingdom Pseudomonadati; phylum Pseudomonadota; class Gammaproteobacteria; order Lysobacterales; family Rhodanobacteraceae; genus Rhodanobacter; species Rhodanobacter sp. FW101-FHT13A11. Next base: position 27,605 of record NZ_JBYTCN010000002.1, read on the forward strand.
GGGCTCGGGCTGAAGGGCCTCGACGGCATCGGCGAGGTCGTCGGCGGACTCTGGCTGCTGCTGCTCGGGCCGCTGCGGTTGCAGGCCTGGATCGGCGCGCTGATCGCGCCGGAATTGCGCCAGGATCCCGACGACATCATCGCGACGCACATCCTGCATTGGGCCGCGCAGTTCGACCAGGGCTCGGTGCTGTTCGCGGCGATCTACCTGCTGTCCCACGGCGTGGCGAAACTGGTGGTGATCGTGGAGATCCTGCGCGGCAGGCTGTGGGCCTACCCGGGCCTGATCTGGCTGACCGCCGCGTTTGCCGCCTACCAGGTCTACCACATGGCCGTGGCCGGCCCCTCGTTCGCGTTCGTGGCCTTGACCCTGTTCGACCTGCTGATCATCGCGCTCACCGTGGTGGAGTACCGCAAGCTGCGGCATCACGCCGGCGGCTGAGCGGAGCTGCCGCAGCGGTGCGGGCGGAGCACGCGTCGCGGCTGCATGGCTTTAGTCATGGGCGATGCCTTCGCGAATTGGTTAGGATCGGGGCTTTACCCGACGAGATACGCACCCATGAAGCATCCTCTCGCCCTGACCCTGGCCATCGCGCTGTCCGGCTCCGTGGCCGCCTGCTCCGACGCCGGCTCCGACAAGAAGAACGCCGCCGCGCCGCAGGCGCGAGCCAGCGCGGCGGTGGCCGTCGCCGGCAATCCGTTCTTCAGCGAAAGCCCGCTGCCGCTGCACTACCCGCAGTTCGACAAGATCAGGGACAGCGACTTCGCGCCCGGCTTCGACCGCGGCATGGCCGAACACCTCAAGGAAGTCCAGGCGGTCGCCGCCGCCGCCGAGGCGCCCACGTTCGACAACACCATCGTGGCGCTGGAGAAATCCGGGCAGATCCTCAGCCGCACCTCGACCGCGTTCTTCAGCCTGGTCGGCGTGGACATCAACGACGCGCGCAAGGCGATCCAGGCCGAATACGCGCCGAAGCTGGCGGCGCACCGCGACGCGATCTCGTTGAACCCGAAGCTGTTCGCGCGCATCCAGCAGCTGTACGACACGCGCGACAGCCTGGGCCTGGACGCCGAGGGCGTGCGCCTGGTCGAGCGCTACCACACCGACTTCGTGCGCGCCGGCGCCAGGTTGTCCGACGCCGACAAGGCGCACCTGAAGGAGATCAACGGCGAGCTGGCGAAGCTGGGCACCCGGTTCAGCCAGAATGTGCTGGCCGAGGTGAACGACTCCGCCCTGGTGGTCGACACGAAGGAAGAGCTGGCCGGCCTCACCGACGAGCAGATCGGCGCCGCCGCGGCCGCCGCGAGGGCGAAGGGACTGGACGGCAAGTACGTGATCGCCCTGCTCAACACCACCGGGCAACCAGCGGAAGCCCAATTGCAGAACCGTGCCCTGCGCCAGCGCCTGCATGAGGCGTCGGTTGCGCGCGGCAGCCGCGGCAACGCGTACGACAACACCGCGATCGTGTCGCAGGTACTGAAGCTGCGCGCCGAGAAGGCGACGATGCTCGGCTATCCCACCTACGCCGCCTATGTGCTGGCCGACGAGACCGCGAAGACGCCCGAAGCGGTCAACGCCATGCTGACCCGGCTGGCGCCGCCGGCGGTGGCCAACGCGAAGCGCGAGGGCGCGGCGATCCAGGCCCTGATCGACAAGGAGCAGGCGGCGAAGGGCGGGCCCGCGTTCGCGCTGCAGCCGTGGGACTGGGCGTACTACACCGAGAAGGTGCGCGCCGAGAAGTACGACTTCGACGAGAGCCAGCTCAAGCCCTACCTGGAGATGAAGAACGTGCTGGAGAACGGCGTGTTCTACGCCGCCGGCCAGCTCTACGGGCTCAGCTTCAGGCAGCGCACCGACCTGCCGGTCTACAACCCCGACGTGCTGGTGTACGACGTGTACAACGCGGATGGCAGCCAGCTGGCGATCTTCCTCGCCGACATGTACGCGCGGCCGTCCAAGCGCGGCGGCGCGTGGATGAACTCCTACGTGCAGCAGTCCGCGCTGACCGGCAACCTGCCGGTGGTGGCCAACCACCTCAACATCACCAAGCCGGCCAGCGGCCCGACCCTGCTGACCTGGACCGAGGTGAACACGATGTTCCACGAATTCGGCCATGCGCTGCACGGCATGTTCTCGAACGTGAAGTACCCGTACTTCAGCGGCACCAGCGTGCCGCGCGACTTCGTCGAGTTCCCCTCGCAGGTGAACGAGATGTGGGCCGACTGGCCCAGCGTGCTGGCGAACTACGCGAAGCACCACCAGACCGGGGCGCCGATGCCGAAGGCGCTGCTGGACAAGGTGCTGGCCGCCTCGAAGTTCAACCAGGGCTTCACCACCACCGAGTACCTCGGCTCGGCGATGCTCGACCAGAGCTGGCACCGGATCGGCGCGGACAAGATCCCCGACGCCGCCGGCGTGATGGCGTTCGAGGCCGCCGCGCTGAAGGCGAACGGCACCGACTACGCGCCGGTGCCGCCGCGCTACCGCACGCCGTACTTCAGCCACATCATGGGCGGCTACGCGGCCGGCTACTACGCCTACATCTGGTCGGAGGTGCTGGACGCGAACACGGTCGAGTGGATCAAGGCGAACGGCGGCCTCACCCGCGCCAACGGCGACCGCTTCCGCGCCACCCTGCTCTCGCAGGGCGGCAGCAAGGACGCGCTGCAGCTGTTCCGCGATTTCGCCGGGCACGAGCCGCAAATCGAGCCGCTGCTGAAGCGTCGCGGGCTGGATGCCGCGGCCGACTGATCCGGAACCGTCCGTTGGAAACGAAGCCGCCCGGAGCGATCCGGGCGGTTTTTTTTTGCATCCGGTCACACCAGGATCGCCTTCCGGGAATCCGCCGGCGATCGAAGAGCGGTGCAGGTGGCTGCCATCGGATTGCCCCAAGTGATTCATTGAACTGCCCCAGCCATTCAAGAAGAATCCGGTGCAGGAACCCGCTCCATCGCCTACATTTGCCGCGACAAGGACGTCCATGCATCGTCTCCCGGGCCTCGACCTGCTGCGCGCCATCGCCATCGTCTGGGTGATGTTGTTCCACTCGTACATCGTCGGCGGGCTCGGCCCCGACTTCGCCTGGCTGTCGCGCTACGGGTGGGCCGGGGTGGACATCTTCTTCGTGCTCAGCGGCTTGCTGATCGGCAGCCAGGTGCTGCGGCCGTTGCAGCGCGGCGAGCGGCTGTCGTTTCGCGGGTTCTACGCGCGGCGGGCCTGGCGCATCCTGCCGGCGTTTGCGGTGGTGCTGGCGCTGTACGTGTTTTTCCCCGCGCTGCGTGAAGCGCCGGGGTTGCAGCCGTGGTGGCAGTTCGCCACGTTTACGCTGAACCTGCTGATCGACTACACGCACAACCAGGCGTTCTCGCACGCGTGGTCGCTGTGCGTGGAGGAGCACTTTTACCTGGTCTTTCCGCTGCTGGCGTGGTGGCTGACGCGGTGGCCGTCGACGTGGAAGTGCCTGGGCGTGTGCGTGGGCGTGGTGGTGCTCGGCATCGTCCTGCGCAGCGCGGTATGGCTGCACGACGCGGCGATCGATCCGCCGCGCAACTGGTTCATCGAGGACATCTACTACCCGACCTGGATGCGCCTGGACGGCTTGCTGGCGGGCGTGCTGCTGGCGGCGTTGCGGGTCTTCCGGCCACAGGCCTGGACGCGGTGGCAGGCGCGCTCGAACGCCGTGCTGCTGGGCGGCCTGGCGATGTCGTGCCTCGCGTTCTGGCTGTTCCGCGAGCGCACCGGACTGCTCGCCAATGCGCTGGGCTGGCCGCTGCTGTCGTTCGGCTTCGGCCTGCTGGTATTTGCTGGCGCAGACCGGCACAGCCTGATCGGCCGCTGGCGCGTGCCGGGCGCGGGCTGGCTGGCCGCGGTTTCCTACAGCCTCTACCTCAGCCACAAGATCGCCTTCCATCTGGTGCAGGTGACGTTCGGCGCCGCGTTGCAGGGACAGCGCGCGCTCGCTTTCGCCACCTATGCGCTGGCCGTACTGCTGCTGGGCGCGGCGCTGCATTACCTGGTCGAGCGCCCGTTCCTGCGACTGCGCGAACGCGGCAAGGCCGGCGCGAATCCGCTCGCCGAGAACCGCAGCCCGGCCTGCGGCGCCGGCTACTGACTCGACAGGCCAGCGGCCTCAGTGCACGTAGTTGAGCGCCACTGCCGGGGTGACCGTGGTGGCGGTGCCGTGGCCGCCGGTGATCACGCGCACGCCCACCAGCATGCCCACGCGGGCGTTCCAGTTGTACTCGACCGCCGGCGCGAAACCGAACGCCGTGCTGGTGCCGGAATCGCTGCGCAGGGGTGAGGTTGTCTGCGCGCTGCCGGGAAGCGCGACGCCGCCGCGCACGCGAGTGGCGCTGTCGTGGCGGTAGGTGAGGTCGAGCGCGAGCACCCAGCGCTGGCTCAGGCTGTATTCCCACGCCGCGTTGACGAAGAAGGAACGGCCGGGCCGGGCGCTGCCGCGGAAGCCGTCGGGCGTGCCGTAGACGCTGACGTCCTCGACCTCCGCCGTACCGGAAAACGACTGCGCCACGTTGAAGCGCATGCGCAGGATGCGGCCGTTGCCCAGCCAGAAGTACGTTTGCGTGTTGAGCTGCAGCGTGGTGGTGCGGGCGCCGCCGCCGAGGCCGTCGGCGGGGCGGTTGCCCAGCCGGTCGTACTTGCCGGTGGGCAGCGTTTCCTGCAGCTGCAGCGAGATCGCGGGAAGCCAGCTGCCCTCGTGGAACTGGGTCAGCCGGTACTGCGCCTGCACGCTGACGTCGCCGAAGCCCACGCCGGAACTGCCGGGGCCGCCATCCACCCGGTTGTAGCCCAGCACCGGCACCAGCCCCACGGTGAGCCGGTCGGTGAGTCCGTACAGCATGTAGGTGAGCGAGCCGTAGCCGTCCGCATGCGCCGAGTGCACGTCGTACAGGTAGGGCTCGACCAGGACGTGGCCGCGCGGCAGCGTCGCCGCCGAGTTGGCCAGCATCGGCCCGGTCCACCATGCATCGTCCAGCGACTGGCGTGGTGCCGGCGCGCTCTGCGGGTACGCCGCCTGCAACGGCAACGCGATGCCCAGCACGCCGCACAGCAGCAGGATCCGGCGGCCGCCGGGCCGGTTCTTGATGATCGGTCCCGCCCTGCCTTTCCCCACACGCATGCGTCGTTCTCCCTGCCACTGATCTTCGATTGCCCGGACCGTCGCCGCCGCATGCGGTGCACCGCCGTCCCTGCCGGGAGGACGCACAGCATGCTTTCGATGAACGGGGTGCGACACCCCGTTTTTTGCCATGCCATGCGCGGCGGGCCGGCCGCGACGGCGCGCGGTCGACGGCGCAGGATACATCGGCCGCCGGGGCGTGCCGGTTGCATTGGCGGGGCCGTGGCGACACGCTGTGGTGCATGCACCCACAGGATCGGCCCATGACGATGAAATCCCTGCTGCCCCTTGCCCTGTGCGGATGGTCGGTCCTGTTCGTCGCCACGGCGGCGGCGGCCCGGCCCGATGCGCAGAAGACCCGCGCCTACATCGACCACGCGTGGACCACGCTGACCCGCTCGATGGACGACTGCTCGGCGCTGGGCGACAGCAAGGTGGGCACGCGGCCGCTGCTGTACCTGCCGGCAAACCTGCCCGCGCCGCCGGCACTGGCCGCGATGCAGGCGCATTGCCGCGTCGAGGTGCAGGTGCTGCCGCGGGCGATCGGCGAGCTGGGCGACATCGCCCCGGCCACGCTGCCACGGCAGGGCCTGCTCTACCTGCCGCATCCGTACGTGGTGCCGGGCGGCTTCTTCAACGAGATGTACGGCTGGGACAGCTACTTCATCGTGCTCGGCCTGCTGGCCGACCACCGCACGGCGCTGGCGCGCGACATGGTCGACAACGCGCTGTTCGAGGTGCAGTACTACGGCGCGGTGCTCAACGCGAACCGCAGCTACTACCTCACCCGTGCGCAGCCGCCGTTCCTCGGCGCGATGATGCGCGCGCTGCTGGACGACCCGGCCAGCTTCAAGGACCAGGCCGCCGCGCGTGCGTGGCTGCAGCAGGCGTACCCGCTGGCGGTGCGCGACCACGCCACGTGGACGCGCAGGGAACACCTGGCCGGCGACACCGGGCTGGCCCGCTACTACGACTACGGCGGCGCCGCGCCGGTGCTGGAGATGCGTGACAGCAGTTACCTGCGCGGCGTGATCGACTGGCTGATCGCGCACCCGTCGGAGGATCCCGGCTACCTGGTCAAGGCCTCCGAACATCCCGACGCGGCGGAAGTCGTGCGACTCAAGGCCACCAGCTGCGACGTCGAGGCCTCGAAAGTCTGCGCCGGCGCTTGGTCGAAAGGCTATCGCCTGAGCGCCGACTACTACCTGGGCGACCGCGCGATGCGCGAGTCGGGTTTCGACACCACCTTCCGCATGGGCCCGTTCGGCGGCTCCACCCACCACTACGCGCCGGTGGATCTGAACAGCCTGCTGTACCGCTACGAGCGCGACCTGCACGACTTCGCCGTGCAGCTGGGGCGCACGGCGGATGCCGCGCACTGGGCCGATGTCGCCGCAGCGCGGCGCGCGGCGATCGACAAGTACCTGTGGCGCGCCGACCAGGGCATGTACATGGACTACGACTTCGTGCGCGGCAAGCCGTCCGGTTACCGCTTCGTCGCCACCTACTACCCGCTGTGGGCCGGCGCGGCCTCGCCGCAGCAGGCCGCGGCGCTGCGCGGCAGGCTCGGTGTTTTCGAGCGCAAGGGCGGCCTGCAGACCAGCGACCACGCCAGCGGCGCGCAGTGGGATGCGCCGTTCGGCTGGGCGCCGACCAACTGGCTGGCGGCGGCCGGGCTGGACGCCTACGGCTTCGGCGACGACGCCCGCCGCATCGCGCGCGAATTCACCGTGACCATCGACCGCAGCCTCGCCGCCGACGGCACCATCCGCGAGAAATACAACATGGCCAGCGGCAACGCCGACGTGAAGATCAGCGCCGGCTACACCGCCAACGTGATCGGTTTCGGCTGGAGCAACGGCGTGTACCTGAAGATGCAGGCGCTGTTGCAGGAGCGCACCGGAGGGCCGGTAAGGGGCGCCGGCGAGCGCAGCGACAGCGCGCTCGACGGCGGGTCACGCCGCTGACGCGGACTCAGGGTGCGGCGAGGCTCGCGGTCATGGCGCGTCCGCTGCTGCACTTGAGGTACGGCGAAGCGCCCAGCCAGCGCGCATCGGGATAGTAGGAGAACACGTACTGGCCGCCCTTGAGGGCGTCGATCAGCGGCCGCGCGATCGCGGTGCGCACGGCCGGGCAGCCGTAGCTGCGCCCGATGCGGCCCTGCTGGCGGGCGAGCGCGGGGTTGACGTAGGACGCGCCGTGGATCACCAGCGCGCGCTCCAGTGCATGGTCGTTGGTGCCCGGTTCGAGGCCTTCCATGCGCAGCGAGTAGCCGTTGTGGCCGGCGTAGGTGCCCAGCGTGCGGAACAGGCCCAGGCTGGACTGCAGGCTCTCCGGCATGTTCGAGAACCTCGTCGCCAGGTTCTCGCCGGTGTTGCGGCCGTGCGCCACCAGCTCGTGGTACAGCAGCTTGCGCCGGGCCAGGTCGAACACCCACAGCCGCGGCTCGGTGGAAGGTTTCGAGTAGTCGATCACCGCCAGCCGGTCGGACGGCGGCTGGCCTTGTGCGGCGGCGCATTCGGTGGCGGCGAGCGCGAGGCCGATCACCTTTGGGTTTGCGTTCGGGGCGAGCTTGCTGAGTGCGTCCTGCAGCGACGGCGTGGCGGCGTGGGCCGCGGCGAAGCAGGCAGCGAGAAGCAGGGTCAGGGTGGCGACGGGGCGCAGGAGTCGGCTCATCGGAACGGCTGGGCGTGGGCGTCATCGGACACAATGCCGTCCATGCTAGCAGCGCCTCGTTAAGAACCCGTCGGCCGCGGCCGCATGCGCCGGTCGTTTGCGCCGGCGGGATGCTGTGTTATCACAGCAGGCCATACTCGAACAGGATCGTGTCGTGCCGCCCATCCGTTGCCGTTTCCTGCAGGCCCTCGCCCTGTTGATGCTGGTGCTGGCGGGCGCGCTGCATGCGCAGTCCGCGGTCGAGCAGCCGTTGAGTCCGGTGGCCGAGCAGATCCGCGAACGGGTCGAGCAGTGGCGCGTCGCGCATGCCGACGGGGATGCCGCCACGACGCCCGGCCACGTGGTGGCCGCTTTCTACGAGCAGAACCGGTTCGCGCCGGCGTGGACGCGCCCGGGCGACCTCGACCAGCTGCTTTCCGCGCTGCGCGACGTGGCCGGCGACGGTCTCGATCCGGAAGACTACGGATTGACCGAGCTGCAGCGCCGGCGCGCCGTGCTGGCCGATCCGCAGGCCGCGCCGGCGCAGCGCGCGCAGTTCGACGTGCTGGCCACCGATGCATGCCTGGCCGCGCTGCTGCACCTGTATCGCGGCAAGGTCGACCCCGCCACGCTCGACACGCACTGGAACTACGACCCGCGCCAGCTCGACCAGGCGCAGGGCCTGAAGGCCGTGCGCGATGCGCTGGCCCAGGGCACGATCGGCGACCTGTTCGCGCGCGCGCGGCCGCAGCATCCGCTGTACGGCCAGCTGCGCACGGCGCTGGCGAAGCTGCGCGAGGTGGCGGCGCAGGGCGGCTGGCCCACGATCGCGGACGGCCCCACGCTGAAGCCGGGCAGCCACGATGCGCGCGTGCCGGCGCTGCGCCAGCGGCTGCAGCGGGGCGGCTATCTGGTGGGCGAGGGCGCGGACGACCTGTACGACCCGGCGCTCGAGGCCGCGCTGAAGCAGTTCCAGCGCGAACAGTACCTGGCCGCGGACGGCCACCTGGGCAAGGCCACCCTGGCCGCGCTGAACGTGCCGGTCGCGGCGCGGATCGACCAACTGCGCGTGAACCTGGAGCGCGCGCGCTGGCTGCTGTACCAGCTGCAGGGCGATTTCGTGGTGGTCGACATCGCCGGCTACCAGGTCGCCTACTACAAGGACGGCAAGCCGGTGTGGCGTTCGCGCGTGCAGGTGGGCAAGCCGTACCGCAGCACGCCGGTGTTCAAGTCGAAGATCACCTACCTCACGCTCAACCCGACCTGGACGGTGCCGCCGACCATCCTGAAGAACGACATCCTGCCGAAGCTGCGCAAGAACCGCGGCTACCTCGACGCCAACCGCATCCGCGTGCTGGACAGCCAGGGCCGCGAGCTGTCGCCGGCCAGCGTGAACTGGGCCAACCCGCGCGGCATCGTGCTGCGCCAGGATGCCGGCCCGGGCAATTCGCTGGGCCGGCTGGTGATCCGCTTCCCGAACGACTACGCGGTCTACCTGCACGACACCCCGCACCAGGAGCTGTTCGCCAACGAGCAGCGCGCGAACAGCTCCGGCTGCATCCGGGTGGAGCGCCCGCGCGAACTGGCCGAGCTGCTGCTGGACGATCCGGTGCGCTGGAACCGCGCGGGGATCGACCGCGCGATCGACACGCTGAAGACGCAGACCGTGATGCTGCGCGAACCGGTGACGCTGCTGCTGGCGTACTGGACGGTGGACCTGCGCGAGGATGGCCGGGTCGGCTTCCGCCCCGACGTGTACCAGCGCGATCCGCCGCTGCTCGCCGCACTGCAACGCCCGCGCGTGTCGCCGTGGCAGTCGGCGGCCGCGCCGCAGCCCTGAAGCAAAAAAGGCCGCGCCGGCGGGAAGAGCCGGGCGCGGCCAAGGCTTGAACCGATCCACTGCCAATGCATCGGGTGCCGGCGACGGAGCGATCCGCAGCGGCCCGCGCAGTCTGGCGGGGGCGCGTCTCACGGATCGGGACGGGCTTGATCCCGGTCGCCCTGACCGGGATCAGGGCGACCGGGCGGCGCGGCCGTCACCATCGCCGCCGGCGGGCGCCCGCGCCCGTTCCGACCCGTCGTCCGCAACCCTGCTTGAGGAGAAACCCCGATGCTGTTCCAGGTGAAGGAGCTTGCCGGCCACGCCGGCGCCGTGGTCGCCGCCGTGCTCGCGCTCGAACCCAACGCGAAGGTCGCCTGCGATCCCGCCGCCGGGCAGATCGACGTGGACGCGCCGCTGACTTCCGGCCAGATCATCGCCGCGCTGCAGGCCGCCGGCTACGCGGCCGAGCGCCTGTCCGAGCCGCGGCAGATCCACGTCAGCGGCGGCAGCACGTGCTGCGGCAGCTGCTCATGACGCGCTGACGTCGTCCGCGCCGCGCGGCCGCGCACGCGGCTTGCGCGGCCCCGGCGCGGAGCGGCGGCCCTGCGCCGCGTCGATCGCGTCGATCCAGCCCGCACGCGCCTGCGGGAACGCGTCCGCGTAGGGCACGTACGGCTTGATGTCGAGGATCGGCGTGCCATCGAGCAGGTCCACCCCGCGCACCCGCAGCGCGCCTTCCTCCACCGCCACCAGTTCCACCGCCGACAGCCCGAGCGCGTTCGGCCGGTGCGGCGAGCGCGTCGCCAGCACGCTGCGCTTGCCGCCGCCGCGCGGCGGGCGCACCTCGGCCTTCCAGCCCTCGCTGCGGTGGAAGGCGAACAGCAGCCAGATCCGCTCGAAGCCGGCGAGGTCGCGGAACGCCGCCGCGGGGAAGCCCGCCACGAACTCGACCACCGCTTCGGCCGCCGCCCCGGTCTCGGTGCCGGCCACCACGGTGGGCTGGTGCGGCGCGTCGATGCGCGCCGCATACGGCGAGCGCACGAAGGCGATCGGATGGCAGCAGAAGGTGCCGGAGGTATCGTGCATGGCGGTCATGTGCGGCATTATCCACCCTCGCACCGCCTCTCCACGGTTCCGCGAACCGTTCCCCGCCGAGGACGACATGAAATTTCTCGTGATGATCTACTGCGACGACGCCTTGCTGGACGCGCTGCCGGACGGCGAGTTCGACCGCATGATGCGCGGCTGCCTCCACCACGCCGACGCCTTGCAGGCCGACGGCTGCCTGCTCGGCTCGCAGCAGCTGGAACACCCGGCCACGGCGCGCACCCTGCGCGTGCGCGGCCAGCGCAGCAGCGTCGTCGACGGTCCGTTCGCCGAAACCAAGGAGTACCTGGGCGGGTTCAACCTGATCGAGGCCGCCGACATGGACGAGGCGCTGCGCATCGCCGCGGAATTCCCGTGGGCGCGCACCGGCGCGATCGAAGTCCGCCCGGTGCGCGACATGGATGCCGTCAGGCGGCGGGTGGGCGCGTGAGCATGCGCGACGACGGCGATTTCGAAGACAGCCCGGACTTCGACGACGAGGACGACTCGGTCGAGGCGAAGGTCTGGCAGTTGCTGCTGCTGATCAACCCCGGCGACGAGGAGGGCGCGCTGCAGCAGTTCGCCGACTACCGCGAGGCGGTGGCGGACGGCGACGAGGCCGAGCCGGTCGAGCTGGTCGGGCGGGTGATCGACTGGCGCTCCGGCTTCATGGTCGACGCGGGCGATCTGTGCACGCTGGTGCAGGCGCTGGACGAACTGGTCGCGCGCTGGAACCTGTCGATCGACTGGGGCGGCGATCCGGACGACGACGACTTCTTCGACGACATGGACGCGTCCGGGCTGCTCTCGATCGCCTACGACCGCCTGGCCGAATCCGGCTACACCCTGTGGCTGTGGGAAGCCGACGGCGACCGGCAGGCGGGCTGGATGACGCTCGCCCGCGACAGCGAGCCGATGCGCGAACTGGCCACGGCGCTGCACATCAACCTGCGCCTCGGCAGCGACGCCGGCTGACGGCGGAACCCACGGGAACGGAACAACCATGCTGCAATTGATCGGCTTCGACGGCGACGACACGCTGTGGCACAGCGAGGGCTACTACCGCCAGGCCAGCGAGGCGTTCGCCGCGATCATGGGGCGCTACGTGGACCTGGGCGACCGGCACGTGCACGACAGCATGCTGGCCACCGAGCAGCGCAACCTCCAGCTGTTCGGCTACGGCGCCAAGGGCATGGCGCTGTCGATGGTGGAAACCGCGATCGCGATCAGCGAAGGCCGCGTCAGCGCCGCCGACATCCATCGCCTGGTCGAACTGGGCAAGGCGGTGCTGCAGCATCCGGTGGAGCTGCTGCCGGGCATCCGCGAGGCGGTCGAGGCGGTGGCCGCGAAGTACGAAGTGGTGCTGATCACCAAGGGCGACCTGTTCCACCAGGAGAAGAAGGTGGCCGAGTCGGGCCTGGCCGACCTGTTCCGCCGCATCGAGATCGTCTCGGAGAAGAACGCCGCCACCTACCGCCGCGTGCTGGGCGAGTTCGCGCTGCAGCCGGCGCAGTTCGCGATGGTCGGCAACTCGCTGCGCTCGGACATCGAGCCGGTGCTGCGGCTGGGCGGCTGGGGCGTGCACCTGCCGTACCACGTGACCTGGGCGCACGAGCTGGAGAACGGCCTGGATGCCGACGAGCCGCGCCTGCTCACGGTGGATGCGCCGGCGGCGATCCCGGCGGCGGTGGAACGCTTGCGGGAACTCGCCGCGGCCTAGGAGCCTGAGCGGTAGAAATCTTCCGGGCTGCAAATCCGACTGCGCGGTCCATCTTTCCGCCACTTCTTGGCCCATAGAACCGCTATGGGCCGGCGAAGCGTCGAAAAGCTGTCCTCGCGCAGTCGAATTTTCGCCTCGGAAATTTCTACCGCCCAGGCTCCTAGTCGTCGAAGCCGGTGTAGCCCTCGGGGAAGATCGGCGTGCCGTCCGCTTCCAGGCCCAGCATGTCGGCCAGCGCCTTGGCGGCGGCGGCCTCGGCGATGCCCTTGTCGCGGAAGCTGCGGTTTTCGCAGATCGCGTAGTACACCGGGAAGCCGTGGCGGCGCGGGGTGACCGCCAGCCACGCCGCGTAGCGCGAGCCTTCCAGCGTGGCGCCGGAGCGGGCAAGGTAGTCGTTGAACTCGCGCTCGGCCATGGGCGACGGCTCCGGTCGGAAAGTGTGCAGTGTATAGCGCGCCGCGCTTGCCTCATCATGGCGCGATGACCGCCGACCACCTGCCGCCGCCGCGCATCGTGCTGGACACCAATGTGTGCCTGGACCTGTTCGTGTTCCGCGAGCCGCAGTCCGCGGCGCTGCATGTGGCGATGCAGGACGGCACGATCGAGGCGGTGACGCGCGCCGATTGCCGCGCCGAATGGCTGCGCGTGCTGCACTATCCGCAGCTGCCGGTTACCGACGCCGCCCGCCCGGCGATCGAGGCGGCGTTCGATGCGCTGGTGCGCTGCCTGCCGGACGAACTGGCCACGGCACCGGCCGATGCGCCGTTGCCGCGTTGCGCCGACCCGGACGACCAGAAGTTCCTGGAACTGGCGCAGGCATCGGGCGCGCGCTGGCTGGTCAGCAAGGACAACGAACTGCTGAAGTTGGCCCCGCGCTGCGCGCGCGATGCGCTGTTCTGGATCGGCCTGCCGCAGGCGTGGTCGCTGCGCAAGGGGTAAGAGCCTGAACAGGCTCCCGGCGTCGCATCGCCGCCGGTACGCCGCCGTGGTGTACTTGGGTGCCCGCCTGTCGAGACGCACCCGTGCTCACGTCACACATCATCGACTGCCCGTATTGCGGCGAGCCGATCGAGATCCTGGTCGACGCCTCGATCCCCAGCCAGCAGTACATCGAGGACTGCCAGGTGTGCTGCCGCCCGATCACGCTCAGCGTGGAGATCGATGCGGACGGCGAGCCGCAGGTGCGCGCCTCCGGCGAGAACGACGCCTGAAGTTCAGGCGCCCGGCAGTGCCGTCGATGCGACGATGCCGATGCCTTGTGCCTGCAACGTGGCGCGCGTGGCCTCGTCACTGGTCGGCGTGACCGGGCGGCTCAAGTCCCACAGCACGCTGGCGCGGAAGCCCAGTGACTGCGCGTCCTGCGCGGTCCACAGCACGCACACGTCGCGCGCCAGCCCGCACACGAACACCTCGTCCACGCCGCGCTCGCGCAGCCAGCCGGCCAGGCCGGTGCTGGGACGCGCGCCGTGTGGGCCATGGTTTTCGCGGAAGCCGCTGTAGGAATCCACGGCGCCGTCGCTGCCCTTGCGGATCACCGCGTCCAGCGCCGACCAGTCGATGCCCGGGTGCAGTGCGGCGCCAGGCGTGCCCTGCACGCAATGCTCCGGCCACAGCGTCTGCGGCTGGCCGTACAGCGTGATCTGTTCGAACGGCGCGCGGCCGGGGTGCGAGCCGGCGAACGAGACGTGCCCGCGCGGGTGCCAGTCCTGGGTGGCCACCACGTGGCGGAAGCGGCGCTGGCGCAACAGTGCGTCGATGCCCGGCACGATCGCGTCGCCCTCGTGGCAGGCCAGCGCGCCGCCGGGCATGAAGTCCGGCTGCACGTCGACCAGGATCAGTGCGCTGCGCGGCGAGAGTGGCTGGTTCATGGGCTGGCTTGCGCGGATACTCCGACGGAGTCTAGCGCGCGGCGTGCCCTCAGCGGCGATGTCCCATAATGCGTGATGCAGTGGCAACACGGTCCAGGGGTGCGCGATGCAGTACGACCAGTCATGGATGGGTTACGGGATCGTCGGCGGGATCCAGGCCGGCCTGATCTCGGCGGCGGCAGGGCTGCTGCTGTTTTTCGTGTTCCACTGGCTGGGCCGGCGCAACGGCTGGGGCTGGGGCCGCAGATCGGCTGGTCGTTCCTGCTGGCGACCGCGCTGACCGCCAGCGGCGACCTGTGGAACCTGTTCTATTTCAATTATGGCCAGCTGCAGTCGCTGCAGCTGCTGAAGGTGAAGCTGGCCGAGGTGCACGACCCGGACCACATCGGCCTGCGCGCACTGTGCGAATTGCTGGGCGTGGCGCTGGGCATCTACCTGGGCTGGGCGCTGTGCAGCGGCGACTGGCGCCGGCGCTTCGGCGGACGCGGTTAGGCGTCCAGCGCGCCGGCGCGGCCGGTCGCGCTCGCGGCCATCAGGCTAGGCAGCGGGGCGAACCGGCGCATGGCGGGTACTCCGGGCCGGCGGGCTACAGCAGCGGGTCGAACAATCGTGCCACATGCATCGCCACCCGGCCCAGGTAGGGCGTGTCGCGGTATTCGCGCTCGTCGATGGCCTTCGCGCGCTCGAAGTCCGCGTTGAGCATCGCTGCGACTTCGGCGGCGAAGGCATGGTCGACGGCGAGGGCGGCGACCTCGAAGTTGAGCCGGAACGAGCGGCTGTCCAGGTTCAGGCTGCCGATCGCGGCGGTGTCGCGGTCGATCAGCAGCGCCTTCTGGTGCAGGAAGCCGGGCTGGTAGCGGAACACCCGGATGCCGGCGCGCACGGCGGTGTAGGCGTGCAGGGTGGAGGCGAGGAACACGGTGCGGTGGTCGGGTTGCGAGGGGATCAGGATGCGCACGTCCACCCCGCGCAGCACCGCCAGCTGCAGCGCCGCGCGCACCGCATGGTCGGGCACGAAGTACGGCGTGCTCAGCCACACGCGCTGGCGCGCCGCGTTGATCGCGGCGGTGAAGAACAGCGAGCCGGTTTCCTGCGGATCGGCCGGGCCGCTGGCCACCACCAGCGCACTGGCGTCGCCATCGGCGGGCGGCGCGGGCGGCAGCGGCGGCGATGCGCCGGTGATCCATCGCCAGTCCTCGGCGAACAACTGCTGCAGGTCGGCCACCGCCGGCCCGCGCAGTTCCAGCTGGGTGTCGCGCCACGGCGCCAGCGGCGGTTTCAGGCCCAGGTATTCGTCGCCCACGTTGAGCCCGCCGACGAAGCCGCGCGCGCCGTCCACCACCACGATCTTGCGGTGGTTGCGGAAGTTCAGCTGCAGGCGGTTGCGCCAGCGGTGGGTGGCGAAGCGGTGGATCGCCACGCCGCCGCCGCGCAGTTCGTCGACGTAGCGCTGCGGCAGGGCGTGGCTGCCGATGCCGTCGAACAGCACGTACACGCGCACGCCGGCCGCGGCGCGATCCAGCAGCACCTGCTGCAGGCGCCGGCCCAGCGCGTCGTCGTGGATGATGAAGAACTGCACCAGCAGGCAATGTTCGGCCGCGGCCATCGCCGCCAGCATGGCGTCGAAGGCCGCGGCGCCGTCGATCAGCAGGCGCAAGCGGTGGCCGCTGCGGAACGGCCGGCCCTGCAGCGCGCTGATCGACGCGTAGCGGGCGCAGGCCGGGTCGGCCGACGGCGCGACGCCCGTGGCCGATGGGTGCGGTTGCAGATGCCTGATCCGATAGCCGCGGAAGCGGCTGGAACCGAGGTAGAGGTACGGCAGCAGGGTGACGTACGGCAGCAGCAGCAGGCCCAGGGTCCAGCCGATCGCCCCTTGCGGCGTGCGCGTGTGCATCACCGCATGCATCGCCGCGAGCATGCCCAGCAGGTGCAGCAGGACGACGCAGGCGGCGATCATCGCGGGTAACCGGATATCACGGCCGGGCGCTCAGTCGCCCAGCAGCCGGTCGGCGAGGTTGCGCGCCTGCTGGCAGATCTCCGGCATCGCGGTGGATTCCCACAGCGTGCCGCGCAACAGGCTGCCGATGGCGAACAGGTGGGGCCAGTGCTGGCCGTCGTGCTGCAGGCGGCCGTCCGCGCTCGCCGTCACGCCGAGGCCGAGCGGATCGGGCACGATGTGCGCGTTGGTGAGCAGCTGGCTGACCAGCCGGTGGTTGCTGCGGCGCACGTCGGTATCCAGGCCGACGGTCTGGATCACCAGGTCGGCGTCAAGCAGCCGGGTCGTGCCGGCATGGCTCACGCTCAGTTGCAGCGCGTCGCCGGCGACGTCCACCGCGTGCACGCGCCCGCGCCGGCGTTGCAGCCGGCCCTCCTGCTCCAGCGCGGCGATGGTTTCGCGCACCTGCGGCGGCATGCGGTGGCGCACGCGTTCCCATGCCCAGCGCGCGTGGCGCATGAAGCGCGCGCGCTGCTCCGCCGACAGCTCGGCCCACAGGCCGGGCAGGTGCGGCCGCAGGCTGTCGATGACGGGACGCCATTCGGTGCCTTCCTGCGCGATCGTCTCGCGCAGCAGGTGCATCCAGCGGCGGATCTCCGGCGCATCGCGCATCGCCTCGACCAGTTCGGCGCCGTCGCCGGCAGGCGTGCCGGCAGCGTGCAGGTGCGCCTCGGGCAGCAGGCCGTGGCGCGAAACCGCGACGAATTCGGCCTGCGGCCAGCATGCGGACAGTTCCAGCACCACGTCGACCGCGGTCAGTCCCAGGCCGATGATCACCACCCGGCGCGGCGGCGGTTGCCGCTCGTCGAGCCGGGCCAGCAGGCGCCATGGATCGACCTCGTAGCGGCCGCTGGCCAGCGCGGCAGCGCCGACCGCGGCCAGCGGCTGCGGCGGCAGCGCGCCCAGCGCCAGCACGGCCGCATCCGCCCGGTGGCTTTCCTCGCCATGGATCACGGTGACGCCGCCCGGCTCGGGCACCAGCGCATCGACCGCGAACGGGACGATGTTGACGTCGTGCCCGTGCAGCTTGCCCTGTTGCAGTGCGCGCGTCACCTCGGCCTCCAGGTAATCGCCGTAGCGGCGGCGCGGCAGGAAGTCGGTGCCGGCGATGGCGGGGTCGTCGCGCTGCACGAAGTCCAGGAAGCCGCGCGGCCTGCCGGCGAACATGCTCATCGAGGCCGCGCGCACGTTCAGCAGATGGCGGTCCGAGGCGGTGCCGTAGGCCACCCCGCGCGCAGGAGTGCCGCCGCCGGTGAACCAGTCCAGGTGCAGCGGCTGCGGCGATGCACGCTCCAGCAACTCGCTGAGCAGGGTGGCGGCGGCGGCACCGCCGCCGATGATGGCGACCCGTCGATACATGGGATTCCCTGTGCGTCTGGTGTCGTGCGGATCAGCCGTGCAGGCGGCCGGCAATGGCGCTGCGTCGTAGCTGCGGCGCGCTCCATTGCCCGGTGGGCTCGGCCCGCTCGTAGGCGAAGTACTCGGCCAGGTTGCCGCCGTAGACGTGGAGCGACAGCGCCGTCTCGTGCCGCGACAGGTTGCGGCAGCGGTGCGCGTGGTGGCGGTCGCCCTCGAACCAGGTGCCGTCGCCGGGGCCGAGCCAGTCGCGGCCACGCAGGCGCAGGTCGCCGGTGGCGGCGTCGCGGAGGTACGAATGCACCTCCAGCGCACCTACCAGGGTCATTTCCAGACCCCACAACCCGGCATGGTCGTGTACCGGGGTGACGTGGTTCGGCGGCCACGCCAGCACCAGCACGCTGACCGGCGGCTTGCCGCGCTCGGCCAGCAGCCAGCGTTCGAAGCCATGCTGGCGGGTGCGCAACGAGGTCAGCCGGGTGGACAGCGCCAACGCATCCTGATGCACCACGCGTCCCAGTTCGCGCGCCATCAAGGCGAGGTCCGGCTGCGCGGTGGTGTGCTCCAGCGCGATCGTGCGCAGGGAATTCAGGATGTTCTTGTGCTTGCCCATGCTTGAAACCCGGCAGGGTGAGTGGGCGCCAGTGGAGCATGCGTATCGTTAAAGACACGTAAGCCGAGGGCCGCCGGGCAGGCCCCCGCACAGGCCGGCGAAGGCGTGGTTTCCGCCATGGCGGAAAGGCCCGGTTGGTATCGCCGGCCGGGCCCCTGCGCCTGGATCGTCATTCGCGCAGGCTGAACGCCACCGGCACCCGCGCCCAGGCACGCACGGCCCGGCCGTCCACCACCGCAGGCTGGAACAGCCAGCCGGCCAGCACCTGCTCGACCGCGCTGCGATCGAGCAGGAGGTAGCCGCTGCCATGTTCCACCAGCACCTGCACCGGTTTGCCGTTCTCGTCCACCAGCACCCGCAGCATCACGGTGCCCTGCATGCGCTGCTGCAGGGCGCGGGTGGGGAAGTGCAGCGGTGCCGAGCGGTAGGCGAGGGTAGCCTCGACCGGCGTTGTTCCGGTCGCGCTGCCGGCCGCGTCGCCGGCGGGCTGCAGGGTGGGTGTGCCGACCGGTGGCGCAGCGAGCCTGCCTTCGTCACTGGGCACGACGGCCGGCGTGGTGACCGGCAGCGGCCGCGGGTGGACGACGACCGGCGCCGCCGGCGGATGCGGCCGCGGCAGCATTTCGATCGGTGGCGTGGGTATCGGCGGCGGCGGATCGATGAAACGGACCAGCTGCGCCGGAACCAGCGACTGCGGCAGCCGCAACGGCGTCGGCGCAGTGGGTCGCGAGGCGACCAGGATCACAGCAAGATTGAGGGCGACCGCGACGCTGATGGCGGCGATGCGGGCACGGTCGGGGTGGGTGCGACGGAATACGGCCAGGCTGGCGGACGACATGGGCGACCTCCTGACATCGTTGGGGTTGTCGCGGCGCTCACGCTGCACGGGCAGGGGGATCGTGTCGCCGCGACTGCAGCGTATGCCCGCCCGGAGCAGGGGCGCAAGTAGACGGCTGGACGGCCATATTACGGATGGCGCATCTGCGAGGCCGGCAAAAAAGAACCCCGCCGGGGCGGGGTGGAATGCGGGTGCAGGGGGGAATGGTTGCACCCACGCACTTTCAGTATTGCCATGCACCCGGCCGACCGACGTGGATGCAGCGTGAAAGCCGTTTTCACGCGCTGCGCTCGCCGCCGGCGCATCGGCCCTGCAACAATCGGCTCCCGGCGGCGGGCCGGGACGGCAGGCGGGGAACGGCGATGAACATGGTCAGAGGGGCGGGCGTGGCGACGCTCGCGTGTGCGGCATGGCTGGCCGGCGCGCCGGCGCTGGCTGCCGACATTTCCTGCAGGATGGATTTCCAGCTGTCCGGCTGGTCGGTGTTCTACAAGACCGCCAGCGGCAGCGGCACGGTCCATTGCAGCAACGGCCAGAGCCTGAACGTGAAGCTGCGCGCCAAGGGCGGCGGGCTGACCTTCGGCAAGACCAAGATCACCGATGGCGTCGGCAAGTTCAGCGGCGTCAGCGACGTGCGCGACGTGCTGGGCCATTACGCGAATGCCGAGGCGCACGCCGGTGCGGAGAAGTCGGCCGCGGCGCAGGTGCTGACCAAGGGCAGCGTCTCGCTGGCGCTCAGCGGCAAGGGCGAGGGCTGGAACCTGGGCGTGGCGTTCGGCGCATTCATCATCGAATGACGTGACGGCGTGCCGGCGCGGCCGTGCGTCGTGTATGCAAGCGCCGGTGCGCCCGCTAAGGTAGGCGGGAACCAGGCCCGGGAGCCATGCCATGCCCGCCTCATCCGTTGCGGCGATTCCCCGCTACAGCTTCGGCGACGAGCTGGCCAGCAGCATCGTGCACGGCCTCGGCATCGCGCTCAGCATCGCCGGGCTGGCGACGCTGGTGGCGTTCGCCGCGCTGCACGGCAGCGCGCTGACCGTGGTGGCCTGCGCGGTGTTCGGCACCTCGCTGGTGCTGCTGTACACCGCCTCCACGCTGTACCACTCGATTCCCGTGGCGGCGGCCAAGCCGGCGTTGCGCGCGCTCGACCACATCGCGATCTACGTGCTGATCGCCGGCACCTACACCCCGTTCACCCTGGTCGCCTTGCCGGGCGCGTGGGGCTGGAGCCTGTTCGTGGCGGTGTGGGCGCTGGCGCTGGCCGGCAGCGCGCTGGAGCTGGGCCTGCTCGGGCGCTACCGCAAGCTGGCGGTGCTGCTGTACGTGGGCATGGGCTGGATCGGCATGGTCGCGTTCAAGCCGCTCAGCGAGCATCTGCAGACCGGCGGCACCGTGCTGCTGCTCGCCGGCGGGTTGGCCTATACGCTGGGCGTGCCGTTCTACCTGTGGCGGCGGCTGCCGTACCACCACGCGCTGTGGCACGTGTTCGTGCTGGCCGGCAGCGTGCTGCACTTCCTCGCCGTGCTGTTGTACGTGATTCCCGACCCGGCGTGAGCATGCCGCCGAGCCTCGCGGCCCTGCGCCGCGAACTGGAGGATGCGGCCACCCACCTGGGCCGGCCGCACGACTTGCGCTTCCAGCCGATGTTCGGCGGGCTGATGGCGTACCTCGATGAAAAGCCATGCGCGTGGCTGACCCACGGCGGGCTGGCCTTGAAACTGGCGCCGGCCGATCAGCCGGCGCTGTTGCGGATCGAAGGCGCCGCGCGACTGGTCGCCAAGCCCGGCGCGGCGCCGAGCCGACACTACATCGTGCTGCCCGCCGCGCTCAGCCGCGACACCGCACGGCTTGCCGGCTGGCTGGCGAAAAGCGCGCGGTGCTGAGGGTCACGGTTTCTGCCGGGCCGGCACGAACTGCGTGCGCACCGCTTCGGCCAGCTGTTCCGGCGGCAGCAGGCCCTGGCCGATCACGAAATCGTTGAAGGCCATGCGGTCGAACTTCGGGCCCAGTGCCAGTTCGGTCTGCAGGCGCAGCTGCTGCAGGCGCAGGTAGCCGTAGAAATACGCGGTGGCCTGGCCGGGTGAGCGGAACGTGTAGCGGCTGATCTCCTGCCGCGCCATCGCCTCGGACAGGCCGACGTCGTGGACCAGCACCTGGTGCGCGCGCTCGGGCGTGATCAGGCCCAGGTTGAGCATGGGATCGAGCCACGCGCGCGCGGCACGCAGCAGGCGTGCCTGCAGCGCGGCGAACTGGCCGGCCGGCGGCTCGTAGGGCAGCATCTCGGACTCGGCGTACAGCGCCCAGCCTTCCACGTTGACGCTGTTGAACGCGAACAGGCTGCGCGCCAGCGACACGCCGCGCTCGACCATCGCCGCGAACTGCAGCTCGTGGCCGGGCCGGCCCTCGTGCGCGGTGAGCGTCCACGCCGCGGCCTTGAAGGTGAAGTCGTCGTAGGCCTGGGTCTTGTCGCCGTTCGCTGCCGGGTTGCCCATGGTCAGCACGAAGGTGCCCTGCTCGCCGTGGTTGTTGATGAACGGCGGCGGATCCATGTGCGGCGCCGGCTGCGCCGCGGATTCGGCTTCCGAGGCGAGGCGCATCTGCATCTTGCGCTGCGGCAGGGTGACGATGCGTTCGCGGCGGATGGTGTCCTCGATGTGGCCGAGCACCTCGTGGTACCACGGCGTCACCTGGTCCTTGCCCAGCTGCTGCCGCTTCAGCGCCTTCAGCACGTCGCGGTAGTCGGTGGCATCGATGCCTTCGGCCTTCGCCACCACCGGCGCCAGCACCTGCATCATGCCGCGCAGCTCGACGAACTCCAGCTGCGCCTGCTCCAGCAGCTGCTGCGGCGGGATGTCGATGCCGACCCGGCGCAGGTTGTAGGCGTACAGCGGCTCGGGCAGGCGGAAGTCGCTGCGGGCGCGCGGCAGCACGGTGCTGCGCACCCAGCCGTCGTACGCCTTCAGCTGCGCATCCAGCGCGTCCAGCGCGGCCTTGCCCGCGGCGTCGTCCAGCCGGTACTTGGCGAACAGCTGGCGGATGCCGTCCACGTAGCGCGAGGTGTTGGACAGCTTCTGCTCCACTTCGCCCTGGTACGGGCCGAGCAGCGCCTTGTCGCCGAGCCGGGCGATGGTCTGCGCCTTCGCCAGCTCGGCGATCGGCGTGCAGCCGGGCGCCTTGCCCACGTAGCACTGCAGCCGCTTCAGCGCCGAGGGGTGGCGCGCGGCGGGCACGCCGTCCTTCAGCAGGCTGAATTCGCCGCCGAACACCAGTGCGCCGACGTCGGTATACGGCAACAGGTATTTGCGGTCGAGGTCGATGCCCTCGATCTGTTCGGCGGCGGCCTTGATCAGGATCTGCAGGTCCTGCCGCACGTTGGCGTCACGTTCGTTGGCCAGCATGCCCTGGAGTTTCGCTTTCGCCGCGACCAGCGCGGCGCGCGAGCGCTCGTCCACGCCGGGCTGGAGGTCGGCGACCTTGTCGTCGTAGCCGGACACGCCCACCTGCGAGGCGAACTCCGGGCGGAAGCGGGCGATCTGGTCGAGCAGGATCTGCGAGTCGGCATTGCTGCGCGCGATCCATGCCGGCGGTGCGGCCTGGGCATGCAGCGAACCGGTCGCCGCCAGCAGGGCGGCGAAGGCGAGGGCGAGGCGTCTGGACATGGTGTTCTCCCTGGGGAAGCCCAAGCCTAGGCCGTGGCGCGTCCCGGAGGCATGTGCCGGAAGCTCAGCCGAACAGCATCGCCAGCCCGAACAGGCCGACCATCACGAACGAGAGCACCAGTTTCACCAGGGTGCCGAACAGCAGGCCGAGCCAGGTGCCGATGCCGACATGGGCCGAGCGCAGCACGCTGGTGCCGGAGGACAGCTCGCCGGCGAGCGCGCCGAGGAACGGCCCGAGCAGCAGGCCGGGGATGCCGAAGAACATGCCTACAAAGGTGCCCATCCCGGCGCCCCACAGGGCCCGCTTGCTGGCGCCGACGCGCCTGGCGCCGAGCGTACCGGCGACGAAGTCGACGATCACCCCGAGCGTGCCCAGCGCGCCGATGACCAGCAGCCACCACAGGCCCAGGTGCCGGTAACCGTCCACCGCCGCGGCCAGCCAGATGCCGCCGAACAGCATCGGGATGCCGGGCAGGGTCGGCAGCACGGCGCCGGCCAGGCCGCCGACGATCAGCAGCGCGGCGAGGATGTAGAGCGCGATATCGAGCATGGGTGTTCCGGCGAACAAGAAGTAGGAGCCCGCTCGCGGGCGATGCTGTTGCTCTGGTGCTACGACGCAGACTAGAGCAAAGGCATCGCCCGCGAGCGGGCTCCTACTTTTCCACGAACGCCCGCTCGACCACGTAGTCGCCCGGCTCGCGCGTGCGCGGCGAAGCGTGGAAGCCGCGGCCGTCGAGCAGGGCGCACAGGTCGTCCAGCATCGCCGGGCTGCCGCACAGCATCACGCGGTCGGTGTCCGGGTTCAGCGGCGGCAGGCCGGTGACCTTGCCCATCGCGCCGTCGACGATCGCGTCGGTGATGCGGCCGTGGTTCTTGAACGGCTCGCGCGTCACGGTGGGGTAGTAAATCAGCTTCTCGCGTACCAGCTCACCCAGGTAATCGTGCTGCGGCAGCTGGTTTTCCAGGTAGTCGGCGTAAGCCAGGTCGTCGACCCGGCGCACGCCGTGGGCCAGCACGATCCGGTCGAAGCGCTCGTAGGTGTCGGGGTCGCGGATGATGCTCATGAACGGCGCCAACCCGGTGCCGGTGCCGAGCAGGTACAGGTGCCTGCCGGGCTTGAGGTCGGTCAGCACCAGGGTGCCGGTGGGCTTGCGCGTGACGATCAGCGGGTCGCCGGGTTGTAGGTACTGCAGGCGCGAGGTCAGCGGGCCGTCCGGCACCTTGATCGAGAAGAACTCCAGGTGCTCCTCCCAGCTGGCGCTGGCGATCGAGTAGGCGCGCATCAGCGGACGACCCTCCGTTTCCAGCCCGATCATCACGAACTGGCCGCTGTCGAAGCGGAAACCCGGGTCGCGGGTGGTGCGGAAGGAGAACAGGCTGTCATTCCAGTGCCGCACGTCGATCACGTGCTCGGTTGCCATTGCCACCATGGTCGGTCGTCTCGCGTTGTTGCGTTGTTGCGTTGTCGGGGTGCCGGGGAAGTCGCACGCCAAGCCATCCGGCAGGCCGGCGATGGGGACTCGCGGGGAGGGCGGCCATGGCCGCGGTGCCTTGCGAGCGCCGGGATGGACGCGGCGACAGGCGCCTAGGATACGCGAGCAGGCCGCGCGGCGCCTGTGCCGGCCGCTGCGGCGACGAGTCGCGGGCTGCCAGCCACTACAATGGCGGCATGTCCAGCCCGCCTTCACCACGAACCAGCGCTCTCCCCGCCGACGATTGGCGGATCAGCGTCGCCCCGATGATGGACTGGACCGACCGCCATTGCCGCTACTTCCATCGGCTGCTGACGCCGCGGGGGCGGCTGTATACCGAGATGGTGACCAGTGCGGCGCTGGTGCGCGGCAGGCAGCTGCGCCTGCTCGAGCACAGCCAGCAGGAGCACCCGCTGGCCCTGCAACTGGGCGGCAGCGAGCCGCACGAACTGGCGCAGGCGGCGCGCTTCGGCGTCGAAGCCGGCTACGACGAGATCAACCTCAACGTGGGCTGTCCGTCGGACCGGGTGCAATCGGGCCGCTTCGGTGCCTGCCTGATGCGCGAACCGGCGCTGGTGGCCGATTGCGTCAAGGCGATGCGCGATGCGGTCGCGGATTCCGGCCGGCCCGTCCCGGTGACGGTGAAGTGCCGCATCGGCGTGGACGACCAGGACGACTACGCCGGCCTGCAGCACTTCACCGAGCTGATGCTGGAAGCCGGCGTCGGGGTGCTGGTGGTGCACGCGCGCAAGGCCTGGCTCCAGGGCCTGTCGCCGAAGGAGAACCGCGAGGTGCCGCCGCTGGACTACGAGCGGGTGTACCGGCTCAAGCGCGAATTCCCCGGGCTGGCGGTGGTGATCAACGGCGGCATCACCACGGTGGCGCAGGTGCAGGCGCACCTGGCGCAGCTGGACGGGGTGATGCTGGGCCGCGCGGCGTACCACGATCCGTACCTGCTGGCGCAGGTCGAGCATGCGCTGCACGGCGAGCCGCTGCCCACCCGCGAAAGCGTGCTGCAGCGCCTGCGACCGTACGTCGAGGCCGAGCTGGCGCGCGGCACCGCGCTGAAGCACATCAGCCGGCACCTGCTGGGCCTGTACCAGGGCGAGCCGGGCGCGCGCGGCTTCCGCCGCATCCTCAGCGAGGGTGCGCACCTGCCGGGCGCCGGCTGGGCGCTGATCGAGCGGGCGCTGGCGCCGCGCCCGGTCGCGGCGTGACAGCGCACGCCCGTCCGGCCAGTATTCAGCTGCGGTTCCCTAGGCTGAACGGCAACCGGAACCGAATCCGGCATGGAATCCAGGCAACGATGTCGAAGCAACGCCTCCCGCTGGTCCTGACACTGCTGCTGATCGCAGCCGGCGGCGCACGCGCGGCCCAGCCGGCCGCGCCGTCGTTGACGCTGGAGCAGGCGGTGGCCAAGGTGCAGCGGGAGACCGGCGGCAAGGTGCTGTCGGCTGATCCGCGCAAATTCGGTCGTCACACCGAATACCGTATCAAGGTACTCGACCCGGATGGCCACGTGCGGGTGGTGGCCGTACCGGCCGACGTCCCCCGGGGCGGTCCGCCGGTGGCGGCGCCGATCGACCCGCCCCGGGGCAATCCGGCCCCGGTTGACTCGATTCCGCGTCCGGCCATCATCGACTTAGGCAACAGAGGGAGACACTAATGCGCATCCTGTTGGTGGAGGACGAGGCGCCGTTGCGCGAGACGCTGGCGGCGCGCCTGAAACGCGACGGCTTCGCCGTCGATGCGGCGCAGGATGGCGAGGAGGGCATCTACCTCGGCCGCGAGGTGCCGTTCGACCTGGCGATCATCGACCTGGGCCTGCCCAAGATGTCCGGCATGGAGCTGGTCAAGGCGCTGCGCGAGCACGGCCAGCGCTACCCGATCCTGATCCTGACGGCGCGCGGCAGCTGGCAGGACAAGGTCGAGGGACTCAAGCACGGCGCCGACGACTACCTGGTCAAGCCGTTCCACGTCGAGGAACTGCTGGCGCGCATCAACGCGCTGGTGCGCCGCGCCAGCGGCTGGTCGAAGCCGATCCTGGCCTGCGGCATGATCAAGCTGGACACCACTGCGCAGACGGTGACGGTGGAAGGCAAGCCGGTCGATCTCACCAGCTACGAGTACAAGGTGCTGGAATACCTGATGCTGCATGCCGGCGAGCTGGTCTCCAAGGCCGACCTCACCGAGCACATCTACCAGCAGGATTTCGACCGCGACTCCAACGTGCTGGAAGTGTTCATCGGCCGCCTGCGGCGCAAGCTCGACCCGGAAGGCACCCTCAAACCCATCGAGACGGTACGTGGACGCGGATACCGCTTTGCCATACCGCGCACTGACGGCGACGACGAGTGAGACGAAGCCGCCGAGCCGCCCGCTGTCGCTGGCGGCTCGCGCGGCGATCGCCACCAGCTTCGTTCTGGCCGGGTTTCTCGGCCTGGTCGGGCTGACCCTCACGCAGACCAACAAGGCGCGCGCACTGCAGACGCTGCATGACCGGCTCGAGAACTTCGCGATCGCGTACATCACCAATACCGACGTCAACCGGTACGGCAAGCTGCTGCCGCCGGATACGCCGCCGGACCCCAACTTCTCGCGGCCGGGTTCGGGCCTGTACGCCGTGGCGATCGGCGACGGCTTCCACTGGGAGTCCTCGTCGGCGATCGGCCGTGACTTCACCTTCCTGAAACCGCTGAAGCCGGGCCAGAGCCAGTTCGTCGGCCCGATCAACACGCGCATGGGGCGGCTGTACTACTACAGCTACGGCGTGGCGTTCGACGCGCCGAACAAGAAGGTCGTAAGGCTCACCATGATGGTGGCGCAGACCGAGGACCAGCTCGAAGGCGAGAACGCGGTCTTCCGCCATACCCTGGTGATCTGGCTGTCGATCCTCGGCGTGATGCTGATCGTGCTGCAACTGCTGCTGCTGCGCTGGAGCCTGACCCCGCTGCGCGAGGTGGCCAGCGACATGAGCCGGGTCGAGCGCGGCGACAGCGAGCAGCTGGACAGCCAGTACCCGCTGGAGCTGACCGGCCTGACCGAGCGCATCAACGCGTTCATCACCAACGAACGCGAGCAGCGCACGCGCTACCGGCACACGCTGGCCGACCTGGCGCACAGCCTGAAGACGCCGCTGGCGGTGATCCGCTCACAGCTGGAATCGCCGACGGCGGGAGACGAGGCGGCGCGGCGCGCCAGCGTGCTCGACCAGGTGCGGCGGATGAACGAGCTGGTCGCCTACCAGTTGTCGCGCGCGGCCACCTCCGGCCGGCAGACCTTCGCCAGCGCGGTGCCGATCGCCGGCCATGCCGAGGACCTGGTGCAGGGCCTGGAGAAGGTTTACGCGGCGAAGAACGTGCTGTGCGAATTCGACATCGAGGATGGCGCGGTGTTCTACGGCGAGCAGGGCGACCTGCTGGAGCTGATGGGCAACCTGCTGGAGAACGCGTTCAAGTGGGCCGGTCACCGCGTGCTGCTGGTGGTGAAGATGCGCGCGCAGGCGGGCCGGCAGCGGCCCGGCCTGTGGCTGAGTGTGGAAGACGACGGCCCCGGCATCGCCGAAGACAAGATCGAGAAGGTGCTGCAGCGCGGCGTGCGCGGCGACGAGCGGGTGCAGGGCCACGGCATCGGCCTGTCGATCGTGCAGGACATCGTGCACGCCTACCGCGGCGAGCTGGTGGTGGACCGCTCGCCCGAGTTCGGCGGCGCGCGCTTCTGCGTGAGCCTGGCGGCGAGCTGAGCCGGTTGTTTCAGCGCGCGCGGCAGAAGCCGGCTGGTTCGCAGCCTTCGGCCGGCGAGCGGCCGTAGAACCTTTCCAGCAATTCGGCGACCCCGGGCTCCGCCTCGCGCAGCAGTGCCGGCTGCGAGTAGTGCAGCTCGCTGACCACGGCGAAGTACTCGGCGGCGCTCTCGGTGGCGTACGGGTCGATCGGGCTGTCGTAGCCGTGTTCCGGCATCGCGGCCAGCCGGTCGTAGGCCTGCTGGAACTGATGGATCCAGCGGCGCCGCGGGATGTCCACCAGCGGCGGCACGCCGTCGGGCGGGCCATCGAGCATGTCCAGCTTGTGCGCCATCTCGTGCACGACCACGTTGTAGCCGTCCCATGGCTGCTCCAGGTCCAGCTGCACGTCGGCCAGCGACAGCACCAGCGGGCCGTGTTCCCACGCCTCGCCGATGCGCACCTCGTCGCCCTCGGTGACCACGCCGGTGCGGTCGTCGTGGTGGCTGCGGCGCACCTTGAACTCGCCCGGATAGATCAGCACCTCGCGCCAGCCGCGCAGGCTGGCTGCGCCCTGCTGCAGCGCCGGCAGGCAGGCCTGCATGGCGATCAGCAGGCGCCAGTAGTCGTCCAGCACGGCGCCGGCCAGCGCGTGGAAGCGTTTGCGGGCGAGGAACAGCGCGGAGAGCCGGCGCAGCTGCAACTGCCGCTCCGGATCCAGCCGGCGCGCCAGCGGGCAGCCGGCGATGGCGCGTCGCCACAGCGGATCGGCAATCGGTGCAGGTTCAAGATGCGCCCGCAGGGATTGCCACCAAGACCCCGGCATGACGCCGAGCGCTTACTGGATGGATCCAGGCAGCAGCGATTGCCAGCCCAGATGCGGCCGGCGGGTTGACGCCGGGGCGGAGGAGGCGCCGCCGGAGCGGTCGTTGCCGTTGCCGGAACCGCTGCCGGAGTTGTCGCGGCTGTCGGTCTGCGGGCAGTCGCGGGCCAGTCCAACGGCATCGCCGCCGCTGCCGGCGTTGCCGTCGCGGGTGCCGGCGCCGTCGAGTGCGGCGTGCGGGGAATTGTCCAGATCCTGGGTGCCCGCGCTTGCCGCCGCGGCGCCGCCGATCCCGGCGATGCCCAAGGCGCAACCGATAAGCCAGTGGGTGACACGCATGGCGATCAAACTCCTTGACCTCACAAGCGAAGGCCTCGATCGTCTCAGAAACCCCGGCGCCCTGCCAGTGCTGCCGGCTGTGCCGGACGCGGCCCGGGCATGGCCGGCGGATGCCGCATGCTGGGTCACCCGGGCTAGAATTCGCCGATGTTCAGCCCGATCCGACCCTCTCCATTCCCCGGCCGCCGGCCCGCCGCCCTCGTGCGCGGGGCCTGCTGATGCAGCCGGTGCAGTTGCTGGCGCTGCTGGCCGATGGCGAACCCTTGTCCGGCGCCCGTCTCGCCGCGCAAGCCGGGATGACCCGTGCGGCGATCTGGAAGCAGGTCGAGGCGTTGCGTGCCCGTGGCGTGCCGGTCGAGGCGCGCGGCGCGGCCGGCTACCAGCTGCCGTGGCCGTTGCAGATGCTCGATGCCGCGCGGATTCGTGCCGCCCTGCCGGCGGCGGAGGCGCGCGCGCTGGGTGCGCTGGAGGTGCACTGGGAGCTGGATTCCACCTCCAGCGAGCTGCAGCGCCGCGGCGCCGCCGCCGGGGATTTCAGCGTGGTGCTGGCCGAGACCCAGAGCGCCGGACGCGGCCGGCGTGGCCGCGAGTGGCTGTCGCCGCCGGGGCTCAATCTCTATATGTCCTGCCTCAAGCGCTTCGATGCGGGCTTTGCCGCGCTGAGCGGGCTGTCGCTGGCGGTCGGGGTGATCGTGCTGCGTGCGCTGGAGCACCTCGGCATCGCCGGCGCCGGCCTGAAGTGGCCGAACGACGTGCTGGCCGCCGCGGGCGGCAAGCTGGGCGGCATCCTGGTCGAGCTGAACGGCGAGTACCAAGGGCCGTGCGCGGCGATCATCGGCATCGGCCTCAACCTGCGGCTGACCCCGGCACTGCGCGCGCAGGCCGGCCAGCCGGCCTGCGACCTCGCTGGCCTGGCCGGCGGCATTTCGCCGGATCGCAACCGCGTGGCGGCGGCGCTGATCGCGGCGCTGGTCGACGGTCTGCGGCAGTTCGAGCGCGACGGTTTCGCCGCGTTCGGCGCGGACTACGCCAGATACGACCTGCTGCACGGGCAGCCGTTGCAGCTGAGCGGCGCACTGGGTGCGTTCGACGGCGTCGGCGCGGGCGTGGACACACGCGGTGCCCTGCAGGTGCGCATGGCCGACGGCAGCGTGCGGCGGATCGACAGCGCGGACGTCACGGTGCGTCGTTCATGAGGCTGCTGCTCGACCTGGGCAACACCCGGCTGAAGTGGGCGCTGCAGGTGCAGGCGGATGGCTGGCTGGCGCGCGGCGCGGTGGACTGGCGCGAAGACGCGGCACGCGTGCTGGAGACCGCCTGGGCCGGTCTGCCGGCACCGTTGCGGGTGATCGGTGCGTCGGTCGTCGATGCCGCGCGCGAGGCGCAGGTGGCGGCCGTGGCGCAACGCTGCTTCGGCCGCGCGCCGGAATGGCTGCGCACGCCATCCGGCGCCTGCGGCGTGCGCAATGCGTACGCCGAGCCGGCACGGCTGGGCGTCGATCGTTTCCTGGTGATGGTCGCGGCGCATGCCGGCGGTCACGCGCCCTGCGTGCTGGCCGGCGTCGGCACCGCGCTCACGCTGGATGCGCTGGCGGCCGACGGGCAGCACCTGGGCGGGTTGATCGCGCCGGGTCCGCAGCTGATGCAGCAGTCGCTGCGGGACGCCACGGCGCAGGTGCGGCCGGAACGGCCCGGCGCGATCGTGGATCTGGCCGACAACACCGCCGACGCGGTGGCCTCGGGTTGCTGGCAGGCCGCCGCCGCCCTGGTCGAGCGCTTCGCCCTGCGCGCGGCGCCCCGGCTCGGCGCCACGCCCGAACTGATCCTCGGTGGGGGCGATGCGGCGCAGCTGTTGCCGCTGCTGTCGCTGCCGGCCCGGCTCAGCCAGGACGGCGTGCTGCGCGGCCTGGCCGTGTGGGCCCGTGCGTCCGAGGCCGGCGGCGCCCCTCTAGAATGACGACAGTTGCCGGTTGAGGGGATCCGATGTTGCTGCGTCTGCTGTTCGTTCTGTTGATCGCGCTGAATATCGCGGTAGGCGCATGGCTGCTGCTGGGGCAACCGTATGCCCGCGGCGGCAGCCCCAGCGATCCGGGCGTGGCGCAACTGCGCCTGCTGTCGGAGTTGCCGGTGCCGGCCCAGACCGCGCCGCCGGTTGCCGCGCCGCCCGCCGTTGCCGCCGCGGCGCCGCGCAACCCCAGCTACAGCTGTCTTGCGCTGGGGCCGTTCGCCACTCCGCAGGATCTGCGCAATGCGCGGCAGGCCCTGGCTGCGCAGGCCACGCGCATGCGCTCGCGCCAGGAGCAGACCAGCCAGACCAGTGGCTGGTGGGTCTACCTGCCGGCGGCCGGCAGCCGCGCCCAGGCGCTGGAAACTGCCCGGCAGCTCGCCGCGCACGACATCAGCGACTACTTCGTGGTCAACTCCGGCGACCAGCCCAACACGATTTCGCTGGGCCTGTTCCGGGATCCGGCGAACGCGCGCAAGCGCCGCGACGAGATCGCCGCGGCCGGCTTTCCGGCCCGCATGAGCGAGCGCAGCGAGAGCGTGCCCGAATACTGGCTCGACCTGGTGGTCGCCGGCGGCGGCAACTTCGACTGGCGCAGCCGCGTCCGCACCAACGGCATCGGCTCGCACAGCACCGTCTGCTTCTGACGAGCCGCTGGCCGGCCGCCGAGCGCGCCACCACGCGGCCTGCTAGAATCCGCCACCTCCGCCGGCATAGCTCAGTTGGTAGAGCAACTGATTTGTAATCAGTAGGTCGCGGGTTCGATTCCTGCTGCCGGCACCAGAATGCAGGTTTCGAAGGCCGCCCCCGGGCGGCCTTCGTCGTTCCGGGTGGATGCTGAATGGATCCGATCGCCCTTAACGCGACCATCGCGTATCGTCGACTTCGGTCGATCCACCCTCAGGCATTCGACTGGCGCGAGGGCACGTCACATGGGCACGTTGTACGTGGTGCAGGGTTTCCACGAGATGGACGGGGATGTCGTCGCGGACAAGCCGATCCTGCATGGCCTCGAGCAGCTGGCGCTGACGCGCGGCCAGATGCTGGCGGATCATTTCGATGGCGTGCTGGTGTACGCGCAGGCGGCCGACGTCGATCGTGGCGAATATTCCGAGCCGGTCATCCTGGCCAAGTACGGCCGCGTGCCGCATCCGGAACGGCAGAGCCTGGGCCGGTCGGGCTAGCGGTGCCCCGCGTCCCGGGACGCATGCGCACAGCAGGCGTAGGTCGGCGCCGACATACGCGTCGAGCGGTTTCCGCCAGACTGGGCGACGCTGGGAATACACGATCTTCCGCCCATGGGGAGGCGACGGTGGGTGTTCCGGGCGACGTCCTTGTCCGGGGATATGGCGATGCGTGTTGTCTTGACCATCAAGGAAAGCAGCCACGGCCTGTGGCGCATCTGCAGCGGAAAAGCACTGCTGTACGACCAGCTGCGCTTCGCGCCTGCGATCCGGTTGGCTCGCGGGCTGGCGCGCGATGAGCATGCCAGCTCGGGCCGCACGGTCAGCGTCGAGTTGAGCTGCGCGGAGTTCACCATCGCCCTGGTGCAGTACGCGGGGCCGGGCGCATCCCGCCGCGCCGCGGCGTGAGGGCCGCCTTCGGCCGCCGCCGCCCCGGACGGTTTCGCGGCGCGGCGGTGCTGGCTGCTCGCGGCGTTCCCGTGCCGGGACGTGGACATGCCCGTCCAAAATGAGAAATGCGTGTGCACGTAGCGTGAAAGCTTGCTAGGATCGGCGCCGACGGCTGCGCAGGGGCAGCTCGGGGTGACTGGTATGCAAACGTTGTTTGTACATTCCGCCTTCTGGCGTGGAGTGTCGCTGTTTGCAGGGATGCTGTTCGGCAAGATCGCAAGGAACAAGAATTCCGGCGGGGTCTATCACGGCGGGGATCTGGTGTCCTGGCATCCGGGCGCGCGTTCGCGCCGCGAAGACGAGCTGGTGCGAAGTCGCCAGATCGGGCTCCCCTAGACGAACACCTCCGGTATCGGCGGTGCGACGGCAGGCGTGATCGCGTGATCGCGCGTGGCGGTTCGTCTCGGTTTCGGTCACGGGAGTCATGTCCATCGCGTCGCGGCCGTTGCCGGTCCGCTTCGGCACTGCGCGCGTGTTCGTCGCTGGCCGCAGCCGCGTCGGCACGGTCGGATTCCGGCAACATGATGAAGATGAACGTCACCGTGAAGATGCGGATGCCGGGTGCGGGCGACATGCCGGCGCAGACCACCGGCCAGTTCGCAGGCATGTCCGGGAATCGCGGCATGCGCGCGATGCCGCAGCGGCAGAGGGACTGCGCCGTCAGCGACTGCCGGCAGGCGGCGATGCAGTCAGCCGCCACGCGACCTGTGGCGGCGATCCGCCGATGACGGCCGGTGACGCACGCTTCGAACTGCCGCCGGCGGCAACATCCGCGGCAGTGTCCATGCGGACAGCAGCGTCGGTGGTCACGGCATGCTCATGGACACGACGCATGCGGGCGAACGTACCGGTGGCGGCGACTACGCCGCGAGCCAGCAGAAACATTGA
Organism: Rhodanobacter sp. FW101-FHT13A11; assembly: GCF_058790335.1. Taxonomy (NCBI): domain Bacteria; kingdom Pseudomonadati; phylum Pseudomonadota; class Gammaproteobacteria; order Lysobacterales; family Rhodanobacteraceae; genus Rhodanobacter; species Rhodanobacter sp. FW101-FHT13A11. The sequence continues at coordinate 61,237 of NZ_JBYTCN010000002.1, forward strand.
GCGGATGCGCCGGCAGCGCTCGGGCGGGCCGGCCGTGGCCCCGTGACGGTCGCGCACCTGCGTGGGCCCGGTTGCTGCGGGCCGGGGCGTGTCCCTCGGCGGGGCGGGGGCGTTCCGGTAGACTCCGAAGGATCCGCAACGAGCCGGTCGCGCAGCCCCCTCCCGGCAGGAACGGCGACGAGTTGTTCGGAGCGGCATGAGGCCGCTTTCGTCTGGCCAGGGTCGGCGTCTGCCGTCATGCATCAGGTAAACACAGGCATATGGACAAACAGACCGTTTCATTGATCGGCGTGCCGACCGACATCGGCGCCGGCCATCGCGGTGCCGCGATGGGGCCGGAGGCGCTGCGCGTGGCCAGGCTGGCGGAAAAACTGGAGCGTCGCGGGCTGAAGGTGATCGACCGCGGCAACCTGCAGGGCCCGCTCAACCCGTGGCAGCCGCCCGAACACGGCTATCGCCACCTGGACGAGGTGGTTGCATGGAATACGGCCGTCTATGCGGCTGTTCACCAGGAGCTGCAGGCCGGGCGTCTGCCCATCATGCTCGGCGGCGACCACTCCCTGGCGATCGGCTCGATCTCGGCGGTGGCGCGCCATTGCCACGACGAGGGCAAGCGGCTGCGCGTGCTGTGGCTGGATGCGCATACCGATTTCAACACGGCGCAAGCCACGCCCAGCGGGAACATCCATGGCATGCCGGTGGCCTGCCTGTGCGGCGTCGGCCCGGAAGGTCTTACCGGGCTCAGCGGCAGCACGCCGGCGACCACGCCGGACGTGTTCCGCTACATCGGCATCCGTTCGGTCGACGAGGGCGAGAAGCAGCTGGTACGCGAGGCGAACATGCAGGTGCACGACATGCGCCATATCGACGAGATCGGCATGAAGCGCGTGATGGAGGAGGCGCTGGCCGGGCTCGACGAGCACACCCACCTGCACGTGAGCTTCGACGTCGACTTCCTCGACCCCAGCATCGCGCCGGGCGTGGGCACCACCGTGCGCGGCGGGCCGAATTACCGCGAGGCGCAGTTGTGCATGGAGATGATCGCCGATGCGGGGCGCGTGGCGTCGCTGGACATCGTCGAGCTGAACCCGGCCTTCGACAAGCGCAACCAGACCGCGAAGCTGGCGGTGGACCTGGTCGAGTCGCTGTTCGGCAAGTCCACGCTGATCCGCTGAAGCGGAACGGATAGGTTCCGGCGCGACCCGAGGGGCCGCGCCGGAGGGTCGCTCATTCCTCGACGAGCCTGGCGTCCGGCGCGTTCGCCGCCACCGAGGCGATGCCGGCATCGCGCGAGCGCTCGCTCTCGTACATTTCGCTGCTGCCGATGACCTGGTGATTGGCGGCTTTCAGGTTGAAGTGGAACTTGCCGTTGGTCGAGATCTTCTTCTCGTAGCGCGCCGCATCCGGCGCGTTCTTGCGTACCGACTCGATGCCGTTGCGCGCGCCGGCCTTGTCCTTGTATCCCTCGCTCTTGAGGATGATCTCGCCGTTGCCGGCCTTGAGGTTGAAGTACGTCTCGCCGTTCTTGCCGGTGAACATCGTGAATTTGCCGCTCATCAGCTTCGATCTCCTTGCCATGGTCGGGTCGGCAGAATCTGGACCGGTTCGCGTGATTTTTTTGGGAAGGATGCTGCCAGTCGCCGCGGCTGGCCGGTCGAGCGGTTTTGCCGGATGTCGTAGACTGGCGCTTTACCTGTGCGGCACAGCATGAATACCCGAGTCCTCACCGGCATCACCACCACCGGCACGCCGCACCTGGGCAATTACGTGGGCGCGATCCGCCCGGCCGTCGAGGCCAGCCGGCGCGACGACGTGGACGCGTTCTTCTTCCTTGCCGACTACCACGCGCTGATCAAGAGCGACGACGCCGCGCGGATCGAGCGCTCGCGGCTGGAGATCGCCGCCACCTGGCTGGCCGCCGGCCTGGACCCGCGGCGGGTCACCTTCTACCGCCAGTCGGACATCCCGGAAATCCCGGAGTTGACCTGGTTCCTCACCTGCATCGCCTCGAAGGGCATGCTCAACCGCGCGCATGCGTACAAGGCCGCGGTGGACAAGAACACCGCGGCGGGCGAGGACGCCGATGCCGGCATCACCGCCGGGCTGTACATGTACCCGGTGCTGATGGCGGCCGACATCCTGGCGTTCGACGCGAACCAGGTGCCGGTGGGGCGCGACCAGATCCAGCACATCGAGATGGCGCGCGACCTCGGCCAGCGTTTCAACCATCTGCACGGCGACGAGTTCTTCGTGCTGCCGGAGGCGCTGATCGAGGAGCAGGTGGCCACGCTGCCGGGCCTGGACGGCCGCAAGATGTCGAAGAGCTACGACAACACGATCCCGCTGTTCGCCGGCGGCGGGAAGCAGCTGCGCGAGACGATCATGCGCATCGTCACCGACTCGCGGGCGCCCGGCGAGCCGAAGGATCCGGACAGCTCCGCGCTGTTCACCATCTTCCGCGCGTTCGCCAGCGAGGCCGAGACCGCGGCGTTCCGCCAGGCCCTGCTGGAGGGCATCGGCTGGGGCGAGGCGAAGCAGGTGTTGTACGAACGGGTCGAGGCCGACGTGGCGCCGATGCGCGAACGCTACGAGGCGCTGATGGCGGACCCCGCCGCGATCGAGGCGATCCTGCGGCAGGGCGCGCAGAAGGCGCGCGCAATCGCCACGCCGAAGGTGGCCGCATTGCGCGGCGTGCTGGGGCTGCGCGCGATGACCACCGCGCCGGCACGCGCCGGCCAGCCGAAGGCTGCGCCGAAGCCAGGCAAGATGCCGCGCTTCGCCAGCTTCCGCGACGCCGACGGCAGTTTCCGCTTCCGCCTGTTCTCCGCGGATGGCGAGGAGCTGCTGCTGTCGAAGCCGTTTGCCGATCCGAAGGCCGCCGGTGCGCTGCAGAAACGCCTCAAGGGGCTGGGCACCGCCGCCGTGCTGCAGGTCCAGCCTCGGGCCCTGGTGCTGGAGCTGGATGGCGCGCCGGTCGCCACGACGCCGGAGTACCACGAGGAGCAGGCACGCGACGAAGCGCTGGCGCGTCTGCGCGAAGCGCTGGATCTGCTCGCCCTCGCCGCGCAGGAGTGATGCGCGGCGTGTCCCCTTTTCCGCAGAGTCCGTAACCCATGCGCTTTCTCGCCATCCTGCTGCTCGCCCCGTGGCTGCTGATTCTCGGCTGGGCCTACTGGGCCTACCCGAAGAACCTGCCGCGCACGTCGGGGCGGCGGATCTTCGATTTCACCGCCCTGCTGCTGGCCGCGGTGGCCACGGTGCAAGGCGCCGTGCTGGGATTCGAGGGAGCCGGGAAGCCGGTCGCCGGCGAGTTCGGTCCGGCCAGCGGCGCGATCTGGCAGCAGGTGCTGCCGGCGTTGTACGGCTATGGCGCCTGCGTCGCCGTACTGGCGGTGGCGATGATCGTGCGCCACGTCATCTTCCGCCGCGGCGCGGGCTGAGCCGGGCCGGGCGATGCGTCCGGTGTGGTCGATATCCCGGCCAGCAGCGGACGCATCGCGGCTCGAACGGCGCCCGCGGCCGCAAACCGGCCACGCGGTATCGGCATCCATCCCCGCGCCGTGGGTCTGTCCGCAGGGAATCGGCAGTGGCGCACAAAGCGGATCGTAATATCTTGCGAATCATGCACTTGCTGGACACCGGCAGGATTTTCCGTGGGATACTCGGCCGCCAGCCGTGGGGAGCCATGACAAGCATGTCGCGGGACGGCTGGTCGTCATCGGTTTGCGCGTAGCGCCCGATTGTCAGCCGTGCGGGTGCCGTATGCGTGATCCGATCCATTAGACAGATCCATGCATCTTCACTGGAGGGGAATACATGTCACCATGCAAATTGGGAGGCGTGGGCGTCGTGCTGTGCGCAGCCGTCAGCCTGGCCGCCGTGGGCACCGCCCGCGCCGACACCATCGGATCACCCGAAGTCACTTCGGCGAAACACGACACGCTGCATTCGCTGCGCGGCACCATGCCGCGGCCGGACGATTTCTCCAAGAGCGGGCGCAACCATCCGGCACGCCCGCTGCCCTGGCTGGATGGCCCCGGCACCCCGAGCGACGGCGCCGTGCAAAGCACGACCACCGGCGTTGCCGCGCCCACGCTCGGTTCCGGCATCGATGGCGTCGGCAATGGCTTCAGCGGGCCGCAAGGCACGTTTACCGTGAACAGCGCGCCGCCGGACACCAATGGCGCCGTCGGCGCCACCCAGTACGTGCAGATCGTCAACAGCGGCTTTGCGGTGTTCGACAAGGCGACCAAGTCGGTGACCTACGGCCCGGTGCTCACCAAGACCCTGTGGTCCGGCTTCGGCGGTCCTTGCGAAGCGGACAACGACGGTGACGCCACCGTGGTCTACGACAAGGCGGCCGGTCGCTGGGTGATCTCGCAGTTCGCGGTCACCGCCGCGCCCTACTTCGAGTGCGTGGCGGTCTCCGCCACCAGCGACGCCACCGGTGCCTACTACCGCTACGCGTTCCCGTACGGCAGCACGTTCCCGGACTACCCGAAGATGGGTGTATGGCCGGATGCGTACTACGAGACGTTCAACATGTTCAACGGCAACACGTTCGCCGGCGCGAAGCTGTGCGCCTACGACCGCAATGCCATGTTGAGCGGCGCCGCGGCCACCCAGCAGTGCTTCCAGCTCTCCACCTCCTACGGTGGCGTGCTGCCGGCCGACCTGGACGGCTCCACCGCGCCGCCGGCGGGTTCGCCGAACTACCTGATGAACTTCACCGCGAACCAGCTCAACCTGTGGAAGTTCCACGTCGACTGGAGCAACACCGCCAACACCACGCTGACCGGCCCGGTCGCCATTCCGGTGGCATCGTTCGCCACGGCGTGCGGCGGCGGCACCTGCGTGCCGCAGGCTGGCGTATCGCAGAAGCTCGACTCGCTGGCCGACCGCCTGATGTTCCGCCTGGCCTACCGCCACTTCACCGACCACGAATCGCTGGTGGTCACCCACTCGGTGAAGGTCGGCACGACCAGGCAGAACCCGTACACAGGCGTGCGCTGGTACGAAGTCCGCAGCCCGGGCACCACGCCGGTGGTCTACCAGCAGTCCACCTTCTCGCCCGACAACACCTATCGCTGGCTGGGCTCGGTGGCGATGGACAAGCAGGGCAACATGGCGCTGGGTTACAGCGCTTCCAGCAGCGGCATCCATCCGGCCATCCGCTACACCGGCCGCCTGGCGACCGATGCGCTGAGCACCATGCAGGCCGAGAACAGCATCATCGAAGGCCTGGGCTCGCAGAGCGGCAGCAACCTGTCGCGCTGGGGCGACTACAGTGCGATGACCATCGATCCGGTGGACGACTGCACGTTCTGGTACACCAGCGAGTACCTGAACACCACCGGTGCGTTCAACTGGAGCACGCGGATCGCGTCGTTCAAGTTCCCGACCTGCCAGTAAGTCGGAGCTTCCGTCCCGCACGCAGTGCGGGACGGGAGTCTTGCAGACGAAAGGAGACGGGGCCGCCTTCGGGCGGCCTCGTTTTTTTGCGGGTCATTCACCGCCGGCGGCTTCGCGGGGCCTCACTCCCAGCGGTTGAGGTGCGGGCCGAATGCCTCGCGCTGCCGGCGCACCACGCAGAAGCGATGGCCGCTCGGCGCCTCCAGCACCCACCAGCGCCCGCGCACGAACGCGATGCGGCGTGCGCCCAGCTGCTCCAGCCGCGCCACCTCGGCGTCGAGGTCGTCGGTCTCGATGTCCAGGTGCACGCGGCTGGCATGATCCACCTTCTGCAGCAGGATGATCGGTTCGTCGGGGGCGGTCTGCAGCTCCGCGTACTTGCCGTCGCCGTCCTGATCGACGCTGGCGATCGGCTTGCCCAGCGCCCGGCTCCAGAAATCGGTGACCGGCGCGAGCTCGTCGACCTGGCAGTCGATGACGATGGTGCAGAGTCGGCTGTGGTGCATGGGATGCCTCCGTCGGGTGGTCGATACGTGCGCAGCGATGCAGTGCGAGAATACGCCGCATGATCCCGCTCAAATATCTCCAGGCCTACCCCGCCACCTTGCAGGACAAGGTGCGCGACCTGATCGCGCAGGAGCGCCTGGGCGAGCACCTGGCGAAGCGTTATCCGGACCGCCATGAGGTGCAGAGCGACAAGGCGCTGTACGCCTACGTGGCGGTGTTGAAGCAGCAGCACCTGAAGAACGCGCCGGGCATCGACAAGGTGCTGTACGACAGCAAGCTCGACGTGCTGCGCAACGCGCTGGGCCTGCACACCGCGATCTCGCGCGTGCAGGGCGGCAAGCTCAAGGCGAAGAAGGAGATCCGCGTGGCCAGCCTGTTCAAGGCCGCCGCGCCGGAGTTCCTGCAGATGATCGTGGTGCACGAACTGGCGCACCTGAAGGAACTCGATCACAACAAGGCGTTCTACCAGGTGTGCACGTACATGCTGCCGGACTACCACCAGTGGGAGTTCGACCTGCGTGTCTACCTGACCTGGCGCGAACTGCCTTCGACGAACGCCGCGGGCAACCGGGAGTGACGATGGACAGCGCAGCGTTGCAGAAATACTTGTTGCGGTTGTTCGAACGCCACGACGTGGAACTCGATGCGGGCGAGGACGGCTGGCTGGTCACCGACGGTGATTTCCCGGCAATCCGCGCCCAGTGGCACGAGGGCGAGGCGGGCGAGCCGGGGCGCCTGGATGTCGACGTGGTGCTGGACGAGGAGCGCCGCATCGAGGAGAGCTTCGCCGGCATCGGCGACGGCGAAGCCGGTTGCCGCGACGCGCTGCGCACCTTGGAGCAGAATGTGTTCCACCCACTGCGGGCCGCCTGCTGGTACGTCACCGACGACCGCAAGATGCGAATCGCCGCGTGGGATATCGGCGTGCGCACGTGGGACGTGTTCATCGGCCCGTTCAGCGTGCGCGGCGCGGACGCCGCGAGCATGCCGGCCGAAGCGCTGCTGTCGATCGAGGCGGCACTGAAACACGAGGCGTTGACCCCCGAACTGCACTGGCTGCGGCTGGTGCACAGCCATGGCGCCGAGGGCGATTCGTGCTGCGAGGCGCTGCTCGACAACGAACCATGGACGGCGGGAACGCTGGCATTGACCGCCGTTCCGTGGCCGCACGGCGGCGACTACAGCGCACGCTGCTTCCTGCTGCTGGACGTGCGCGACTACTGATCGATGGATAAAAAAGATCGCGGTACCCGAGGTTCGAAGCGTCGCGCTGCTCGGATGGGGGATGTCACGGGTAACGGACGAACTTTGTCCGCTTGCCGGTTGTGCGCAAGACACATGTGAAACGGCCATCTCACTTTCGATGGTGCCATGGCGAATGGACTCACGTCGGCTGCACAAAGGACGTCCTATCGTGACACGCATGTGTTCGGCCTCAATAGAACTCTGTCGCTCCAGATTCTAGGGAAGGGCGCAAACGACGCAGATGTTTCGTGTGGCTGGCGCAAGGGGCACCGGCGAATTCATGAAGCAGACCGCTTCGGTCAGAGCATCAAAGGCTTGATTGGCGGCTGCGTTTTCGATGGCGGATGTCCGGCATCGCCAGCGTTTCCTCGCACTCTCTAACTTCAATTTGAAGTGGCCTCACTACATGGTGAGGGCGCACGGGCTGTTCGTGACCTGATTTCATGTCGCGGAACCCAGAACTGCGTCCGTCGCCCCGAAATTTGCCGCCGCAGAACCTATCAGCGTCTTTGCCGCAGGGCCACGCATATAGGTAAGCGAAGCCCTCGCCAGGATGTCTGTCATGAAAAGAGCCGCACTATTTCCGCTGATACTGCTGGCAATCAATCAAGGTGTGCTGGCCCAGGCACTTCCCGGTGCCGGCAGCCAGCTGCAGCAACTGCCGCATATCCCGGCATCGCAGCCGACCGCACCCGATATCCGTATCGAAGAGGCGCCTGCACAGCCCACGCCTGATTCGGGCTCGGTCAGGGTGCGGGTCATGGTCTTGCACGTCACCGGCGCGCGCGTTTTTTCAGAAGCGAAGCTGATGGCTGCCGCCGGCTTCAGGCCTGGGGCACAGTTGTCTCTGGCGGATATGCAGGAGATGGCTGCTCGCATCACCGATTTCTACCACCGTCAAGGCTACTTTGTGGCGCGGGCGTATCTGCCGGCACAGAAGGTTTCCGACAATGCGGTGACCATCGCTGTCAGCGAAGGCAGATATGGCAAGGTGACCGTGCACAACAGCACGAATCTGTCCGATACGCTTGCCCAGAGCAAGCTGGATGGGTTGAACCGTGGCGATCCGATTACGATCAAGCCATTGGAAAGCCGTCTGCTGCTGCTCTCGGATGTGCCTGGTGTGAAGGTCTCCTCGACGCTGGCACCAGGGGCCGATCCGGGTAGTTCGGATCTGATGGTCGATATCACGCCCGGGCGGCGGGTTACGGGGAGCGTGTTTGCGGACAATGCAGGCAACCCCTATACCGGCCAGTACCGCATTGGAGCGACAGTCAACGTCAATGATCCCTTCGGGCGTGGCGACGTCGCCAGCGTGAGTGCGCTGACGTCGGGCAGGGGGCTTCGCTACGGACTCGCGTCCTACCAGACGCAGATCGGTCTGGCCACGGTGGGGGTGTCCTACAGCAAGCTTGCCTACAAACTGGGCGGGCACTTCAGAGCGCTCGACGCGCACGGTTCGGCGGAGGTGGCCAGCGTCTATGGTTTCTATCCGCTGCTGCGATCGCGGGCTACCAACCTCACCGCCGGATTCGTCTACGAGGACAGAACTCTTCGGGACGACATCGATCTGTTTCATTCCGTCAATGAGCGAAAGTTGCACGTAGCGGCCGCACAGCTGTACGGCAACCATCAGGACAACTTCGCGGGCGGTGGCTTGACCAGTTTCTTTGTAAGCATCTCGGGCGGCTCGGTCGACATCCGCACGCCTGCGGCACGAGCTGCGGATGCCATCGGTGCGCAGTCCAACGGTCGGTATGGCAAGTTGTGGTTCGACGTGACGCGGCTGCAGCGTGTCACTGACCTGGTGTCGCTGTACGGCAGCTTCACCGGGCAGCTCGCGTCGAAGAATCTGGATCCCTCGGAACAGATGGTTCTTGGTGGCATGGGTGGTATCCGCGCCTATCCGCAAGGGGAAGGCTATGGCGACCATGGCTACCTGGCCAGCCTGGAAGCGCGCCTGCTGCTCGCCGGCCTTTCCGGCCATGTGCCAGGTCAGGTGCATCTGCTTGGTTTTGTGGATAACGGGCACGTCGTGATCAACGAACATCCCTGGTATCCCGGACCCAACAGCAGAACGCTGAGCAGCGTTGGCGTCGGTGCGACTTGGGAGGATCCGGGCAATTTCCTGGTCAGGATGTACTACGCGCAGAAGCTTGGCAGCGGTCCGGCTCTATCGGCCCCTGACAGGCCAGGGCGCTTCTGGGTTCAGGTGGTCAAGTACTTCTGATCCCGTCCGGCCGCGACGCACGTCCCTCAAAGCATTCGAGAATTCGCCATGAAACCCATTGATCGTCCTTTCCAGAACAAACACGCCGCTAGCGCAGCATCGCCTTCCGCGACCGCCACACCACCACCTCGTATCAACACCCGGTCGGGCGCCGCCAAGGGCGGTGGCTTGGCGTCACTGGCCGTGCGGGCGCTGGCCGGATCGCAGATGCTGGCGCTGGCCACCATGGTCCACGCGACCAATCCCGTGGGCGGCGTGGTAATCGCGGGACGCGCCAACATCAGCGGCAACGTCACCACCACGACGATCGTTCAGTCCAGTGCCAACGTCATCATCGATTGGCAGAGTTTCAGCATTGGCGCCGGCAATACTGTGCAGTTCGTGCAACCCGGCAGTACGTCGGTGGCATTGAACCGCGTGATGGGTGGTGGTTCGTCGCTTATCGATGGAAGCCTCACCGCCAATGGCAAGGTCTTCTTGATCAATCCGAACGGCATCCTGTTCGGCAAGGGCGCATCGGTGAATGTGGGCGGCCTGGTGGCGTCCACCCTGGGCATCAGCGATGCAGATTTCATGGCTGGGCACTACGCATTCAGCGGCGCCAGTGCCGGCTCGGTCGTCAACCAGGGTCACATCAATGCAGCCGATGGTGGCTATGTGGCAATGATGGGAGGCAGGGTCAGCAACCAGGGCGTCATCTCGGCCCGGCTGGGCAATGTGGCCTTGGCCGGCGGGGAGGCGATCACTTTGGACATGGCAGGTGATGGCCTGTTGAACGTGTCCGTATCGCGAGGCGCAGTCAATGCGCTGGTGAGCAACGGCGGCATGATCCTGGCTGATGGGGGTCATGCGCTGCTGACGACGCAGGCGGCCGGCAACCTGCTCGACACCGTCGTCAACAACACCGGGATCATCCAGGCGCAGACGATCGAGAATCACGGTGGCACGATCATGCTTCTGGGGGACATGCAAAGCGGCAGCGTGGATGTCGGCGGGACCTTGGATGCAAGCGCGCCGAATGGCGGTTCCGGGGGAGTGGTCGAAACCTCGGCGGCCCACGTCAACGTCGGCGGCGGAGCGCTGGTCAATACATTCGCGCCCTTGGGACGGACCGGACAGTGGCGGATTGATCCACAGGACTTCACGGTAGGCAGCGCGCCGACCGACAACATTTCAGGCGCAACGCTCTCGGCTTCGCTGGTCACCAACAACATCACCATCGACACTACCTCCAATACAGGAACGGGCAACGGCGATATATTCATCAACGATGCGGTGAGCTGGACAGCCAGCGGTGCGCCCACCACCCTGACCCTGAATGCCAATCGCGACGTGAACATCAACGCTTCGGTCACTGCCACCGATGGCAATTTTTCGGTCTGCTGCGGGCGTGACATCAACGTCGGCAAAGCCATTACCACCACCAACGGCAGCGTCAAGCTCAATGCGGGCCACGATGTCAATCAGGACGCGGCGATCACGGTGACGGACGGCAACCTGCTGCTGTGCGCGGGCAACAACGTCAATGTTTTTGCTGCGCTCACGCTGACCCGAGGCACCGCTGACCCGACCCGGAGCCTTGGCCTGCCGCTAGGCATGACCCTGAGCGCCGATACCAACGGCATCGGCCCTGGTACCCCGGGCGGTACGGTCGTATTCGCTCCCTTGGCTCCGCCGGCAGCTGTCACCAAAGCGCCGGTCAATATCTACTACAACCCGGTTTCCTATACGGCACCCACGGATTATTCGACCAAGTTCACTCTCACCGAGGGCGCGGCACTCACTCAATACATGCTGGTTTTCGCCACCGGTGGCGACAAGACCTATGACGGAACCACGGCAACCCGGCTGACCGGGTTGGCGGGTGGCCCGACAGGGGTGACGTTGGTCGCCGGTAGCGGCAGCAGCGCAAACTTCGCTTCACCTGACGTGGGTGTGGCCAAAGGAATCTCCTATAGCGGTTACACCTTGGCAGGCCCCAACGCAGGTGCCTACGCGCTGCCGCTGAATTGCTGTGGACCGGTGTTCGCCCATACCACCGGAACGATCACTGCAGCAGCCCCAGCCCCAGCCCCAGCCCCAGCCCCAGCCCCAGCCCCAGCCCCAGCCCCAGCCCCAGCCCCAGCCCCAGCCCCAGCCCCAGCTCCAGCCCCAGCCCCAGCCCCAGCCCCAGCCCCAGCCCCGGCTCCAGCCCCAGCCCCAGCCCCGGCTCCAGCCCCAGCTCCAGCTCCAGCTCCAGCTCCAGCTCCAGCCCCAGCCCCAGCCCCGCCACCGCCACCGCCACCGCCACCGCCACCGCCACCGCCTGCGCTGCCGGTAGGGGCGCCGGTTCTGGGGGTCCTGCCGCCGCCTGCTCCGCAGTGGACTGCAACGCCAGCCACGCTGGTTGAAGTGGTCCCCGCATCGTCGCCCGCCATGATGATGGTGATGATTCCGCCGCCGCCGCCGCCGACTACAAAGGTCGTTCCTTACGTCGCACCGTTTTACAAGCCGAAACCAGAGCGAAACTGATGCGATTTATGCTGCGGGTCGGCCGCCGATGGATTTGACTTGTGCGACTAGACATCTGACGCGTGCCGGTTTTCGTCGACTGGCAGCGTTGACGTTCGTTGTTGCATGCCAAGGGGCGGTCGCCACCACAAGCCCTGCGAACAACACCCTGGCATCCACCCCATCGAGCTCCGCGAGGCAGGCCTTGGCGGTTGCCACGCATCTCCGGATATCCGATGCAGGACCGGAGCCGGCGTCATCAAAAGTCACCAGCCTGGCGCAGTGGGTGGTTGCGTCGCGCGACAACGCCGGCATGCCATACGTGATCATCGACAAGGTCAACGCTCAGGTATTCGTGTTCGATCCGGCCGGCCACCTGCAAGCGGCCGCGCCTGCCTTGCTTGGCTGGGCACGGGGTGACCGCTCGGTCGAGGGGATCGGCGACCGGAAGATGTCGACCATTCGGCCACAGGATCGCATCACGCCGGCAGGCCGTTTCACGGCGTCGTTGGGTCACAACTCGCAAGGAAAAGAGATCCTTTGGATTGACTACAAGGATGCGATAGCTCTTCATCCGGTCGTCAAGGGGACGCCGCGGGAACGACGCGCCGAGCGCCTGAAGAGCCCCGCGGCAGCGGACAAACGCATCTCATACGGATGCATCAACGTTCCATTGAAGTTCTACGAGAAGTTCATCAGTCCCGCATTCGCACACACCAGTGGCATCGTCTACATTCTTCCCGAAGAGCCCTCGACAGGAGATTTGTTCGGGTCGTACACGTTCGGCACTGATACGAAACTTTCCTCGCCGGACCGGCCGTAGTCCGGAGGCAGGCGCCGCATGGCGGCAGTTCCTCTGCAAAGGCCAGCAGATTTCTGCGAGCGCTGGCCGGACGCGCGCGGTGCGCCGACCGCATGATGGGTTCCTCCCGGAACGGGCCACGTGCGCGCGATTCTGAATCCCGCTCGCTCACGATGCGCTGTCCGCTGGACCCATGAGCGCTTCAAATAGGTGGGAACCGGCGGGATCGTCAGGCGCACGTTCGTCATTGACGTGCGCGCAAGCGGAAGTCGGCCCACAGCGTTGCCAGGTGGCGAAGCGGCAGCGGTCCAAGCTCGCGAGCGAGCCACAGCGCGCCCGTCGAGGCATCGCCTGCATGTGCCCGGCAAGACCACGCCAGGCATCTGCATCCCGTCGATCTCGACAAGCTCGCCGCGCAAGTGCGGAGGCTGGCCGACTTTGCCCGCTGCCAGGCGAGCAGATGGCCTGCAATTCCGAGGCTGTGCGGGCGCACCAAAGAAAAGCCCCGGGCGGATGCCCGGGGCTTGGGTCAATAGCGACTTCGCGACTGCAAGCGATCTCGACAACTAGCGAGAACGTCTCGGCCCGAGGGCGCCCTCATCTTTGTTGTGCAAGCGATCACAACTCAGTTCGGCAGCGCCAGATCGTCCAGCATCGCCTTGAGGAAGCGCGCGGCTTCGCCGCCGGTGGCGGCGCGGTGGTCGAAGGTCAGGCTGAGCGGCATGCGCCGGTGCACCTCGATGCCGCCGATCACCGCCACCACGTCGTGGCTGAGCTTGCCGGCACCGACGATGGCGACGGTGGGCGGCACCACCACCGGCGTGGCGTAGCGGCCGGCGAACATGCCGAAGTTGCTGAGGCTGATGGTATAGCCGGACAGCTCCGAGGCCGGGATCGAGCGATCCTCCACCTGCGAACGCAGGCGCTTGATCGCGGCGCGGATGCCGGCGCCGTCGAGCACGTCGGCATTGCGCAGCGCCGGCACGAACAGGCCGTCGTCGGTGTCCACCGCGATGCCGATGTCGACGTGCGGGTGCAGCGTGCGGCTGAGGTTCTTGCCGTCGAACCACGCGTTCAGCGCCGGCACCGTCTTGCAGGCGAACACGATGGCGCGGATCAGGCGCGCGGTGATGTCCTGCTTGCCGATCCAGGCGTGCAGGTCGGCGTCGTCCACCAGGGTGGTTGGCACCACCTGGGCATGGGCGTCGGCCATCACGCGGGCCATGTTGCGGCGCACGCCCTTCAGCTGCTCCGGCTGGCCGCTGGCCGCGACGCTCGGCGGCGCGGTGCGCACCGGCTTGCCGGCCAGGGAGACGGGGCCGCGCTGCGGCTCGGGCAGTTCCGGCGCCAGGTGGCGGCCGGCCGAGGCGGGCACCGCGCGCGCCGGGGCGGCGCCCAGCGCGGCGCTGCCGTTGGCGGCGGCGTTCTTCACGTCCTGCATGGTGACCACGCCATCGGCGCCGCTGGGCCGCACGCGGGCGAGATCGACCTTGAGCTTCTTCGCCAGCGCGCGTACCGCCGGCACCGCCTTCACGCCGCCGATGCTGGCGGCCTGCTCGACGTGCACGGTGTTGCCGCTGACCATCGCGCCGACCACGGTGCCCTCGTCCTCGCGCTCGGCCTTGGCGGCCGGCTTCGCTTCCGCGGCCTTCGCCGGCTCGGCTTTCTTCGGGCCGTGGTGGTGGCCGGTGGCCTCGGCCTCGGCGCGCTGCTTGGCGTTTGGGTCGGGCTCGAAATCGGCCAGTGCGGCACCGGTCTCGATGATGTCGCCGGGTGCGCCGTACAGCCTGGTGACCTTGCCGGTGTACGGCGAGGGCACGTCGACCACCGCCTTGGCGGTTTCCATCGAGCATAGCGGCGCGTCGAGCTTGATGCTGTCGCCCACCTTCACGTGCCATTCGACCACGGTCGCGTCGGGCAGGCCTTCGCCGAGGTCGGGGAGGTAGAACGTCTTGATGTCAGCCATGGGCGGATTTCCAGAATATGTGTTGGTTTGGTTCCCTCCCCTGCATGCAGGGGAGGGTTGGGGTGGGGTGCTCTTTGTTCCGGACTTCAGATCAAGAGCTTTACCCCCTCCCAGCCTCCCCCTGCAAGCAGGGGGAGGAGCAAGGGCGTCAGCTCGCCGCCAGCGTGCGCTTGGCCGCGTCGACGACGCGCTCCACGCTCGGCAGGTATTTCATTTCCAGGCGGAACAGCGGGATGTGGGTGTCGAAGCCGGTGACGCGCTCGACCGGGGCGAGCAGGTCGTACAGGCATTCCTCGGCGACGCGCGCGGCGATCTCGGCGCCGAAGCCGGCGGTCTTCGGGGCCTCGTGCACGATCACGCAGCGGCCGGTCTTCTGCACCGATTCGGCGATGGTGTCGAAGTCCAGCGGGGTCAGCGTGGCCACGTCGATCACCTCGGCGCTGATGCCGTCGGCGGCCAGCGCGTCGGCGGCTTCCAGCGCTTCCTTCACCTGCGCGCCCCAGGTCACCAGGGTCACGTCGGTGCCGTCGCGCAGCACGAAGCACACGTCCAGCGGCAGCGCCTCGCCGTCGTCCGGCACTTCTTCCTTGTACTGGCGGTAGATGCGCTTGGGCTCGAAGAACATCACCGGATCCGGATCGCGGATCGCGGCCAGCAGCAGGCCGTAGGCGCGCGCGGGCGACGACGGCATCACCACGCGCAGGCCGGGGATGTTGGTGAACAGGTGTTCGTTCGCTTCCGAATGATGTTCCGGCGCGCGGATGCCGCCGCCCCACGGCGCGCGCCACACGGCGGGCACGGTGAGGCGGCCGCGGGTGCGGTTGCGCATGCGTGCGGCGTGGCAGGCGATCTGCTCCATCATCGGGTAGATGAAGCCCTCGAACTGCGCCTCGGCCACCGGCTTCATGCCCTGCACGGCGAGGCCGACGGTGACGCCGGCGATGGTGGTTTCGTCCAGCGGCGTGTCGAGCACGCGCAGCTCGCCGAACTTTTCCTGCAGACCCTGGGTGGCGCGGAACACGCCGCCGTTGACGCCCACGTCCTCGCCCAGCACCACGACGCTGTCGTCGTGGGCCATTTCGTAGGCGAGCGCCTGGGTAACCGCTTCGATGAGAGTGATCTGTGCCATGACTCAGTGGCCCTTGTTTTCAAGCGAGAGGACGTAATCGCGCTGCTTGGCGAGATCGGCGGGGATTTCGGCGAAGGTGTAGTCGAACATCGCCGAGACCGGCTGTGTCCTGGTCTCGAGGTAGGCGTTCACCTCGTTGTCCATCCACTCGTCGCACTCGGCCTTCCAGGCCTCTTCCTTCGCGTCGTCCCATACCTTCTTCGCCACCAGCCAGTTGCGCAGGCGCTTCATCGGTTCCTTGTTCCAGCCGTCCTTCACTTCCTGTTCGCCGCGGTAGCGGCGCGCGTCGTCGGCGGTGGTGTGGTCGCCGAGGCGGTAGGTCACCAGCTCGAGCACGCTGCCGCCCTGGCCGCTGCGGGCGCGCTCCAGCGCGTCCTCCATCGCCTTGCGCACGGCGATGATGTCGTTGCCGTCCACCTGGATCGAGAACAGGCCCGCGGCGATGCCCTTCTGCGCCAGCGTGGGCGCACCGGACTGGATCTTGCGCGGCACCGAGATCGCCCACTGGTTGTTCACGATCACCGCCACCAGCGGCAGATTCTGCGCGCCGGCGATGTTGATGGCGCCGTAGAAGTCGCCCTTGGACGAGCCGCCGTCGCCGATGGTGCACACCGCCACGCGCTTCTCGCCGCGAATCTTGAACGCCAGCGCGGAACCCGCCGCATGCAGGCACTGCGTGGCGATCGGCACCGACCAGGCGAAGTCGTGCCGCGCCGGTTCCTTCTGGTAGTCGTTGCCGCGTTCGTCGCCGCCCCAGTACATGTACACCTCGCGCGGCTGTACGCCGCGGTACAGCTGCGCGCCGTATTCGCGATAGCTCGGCGCGTACACGTCTTCCGGCCGCATCGCGCTGCCGATGCCCACGTGCGCGGCCTCGTGGCCGAGGCAGCTGGCGTAGGTGCCCAGCTTGCCGGTGCGCTGCAGGGCGATCGACTTGGCGTCGAACACGCGGGTGGACAGCATCAGCTTGTACAGCTCGACCATGTGGCCGAGGTCTTTCGCGAACTCGGGCAGATCATCACGTACCTGCTTGCCCTCGGCATCGAGGTATTGCAGGTATTCGATTTCAAACTTGGCGGCGATGGTCACGACTCGCTCCGGAGTGAGGATGGGGAAAGCCTGGAACTGGTGTCCGGGGCCTGCGGCGGGCACAAGACGACCGGACAAGACCGCGCTTGATAGCAGGCAGGCATGTTGCGCTGCAAGGTACAGCGCAGCATGCGGGGCCGTACGGGAGTGCGTGCGCGCGGGATTCCTGCTTCCGATCAGGCCCGGCAGCGCGTCCAGCCGCT
Source organism: Rhodanobacter sp. FW101-FHT13A11 (assembly GCF_058790335.1). Classification (NCBI taxonomy): domain Bacteria; kingdom Pseudomonadati; phylum Pseudomonadota; class Gammaproteobacteria; order Lysobacterales; family Rhodanobacteraceae; genus Rhodanobacter; species Rhodanobacter sp. FW101-FHT13A11. The sequence continues at coordinate 78,310 of NZ_JBYTCN010000002.1, forward strand.
ACCATGATCCTTTCGGCAGGTGACGGAACAGCATGAGCGACAACCAGCGCGATCTCGAAGCAGGCATCCGGACCGACCTCGACGGACAGATAACCTATGGCGGCTACCTGCGCCTGGACACGCTGCTGTCCGCGCAGCGGCCGCTGAGCCAGCCGCCGCATCACGACGAGATGCTGTTCATCGTGCAGCACCACGTGGCCGAGCTGTGGATGAAGCTGCTGATCCACGAGTTGAAGGCGGCGCTGGCGCACCTGCGATTGGACGACATCGATGCCTGCCTGAAGATTCTCGCGCGGGTGAAGCAGGTGCAGCGCCAGCTGTTCGAGCAGTGGGCGGTGCTGGAGACGCTGACCCCGTCGGAGTACCTGGAGTTCCGCGGCGTGCTGGGGCCGTCCTCCGGCTTCCAGTCGCTGCAGTACCGCACGATCGAATTCATGCTGGGCAACAAGAATGCCGGCATGCTGAAGGTGTTCGCGCATGATCCTGCGGCGCAGGCCGAATTGCGCGCGGTGCTGGAGGCGCCCAGCCTGTACGACGAATTCCTGCGCTACCTGGCGCGCCGCGGCCATGCGGTGCCGGCCGAACTGCTGCAGCGCGACTGGACCGGGGCCTACCGGCGCAACGAGGCGCTGCTGCCGGCGCTGAAGCGCATCTACGAGCGGCGCGCGCAGTTCTGGCCGGAGTACCACATGTGCGAGCAGCTGGTGGACGTGGAGGAGAGCTTCCAGTTGTGGCGTTTCCGCCACATGAAGACGGTGGAGCGGATCATCGGCCACCGCCGCGGCACCGGCGGTTCGTCCGGCGTGGCGTTCCTGAAGAAGGCGCTGGACCTTGAATTCTTCCCGGAACTGCTGGACGTGCGCACCGTGCTCGGCAGCTGACGGGTCGCCAGGGAACGTCATGAGCCAGACCATCGAGGCCGGCGTACCCGGCTACCCGCAGCTGCTCGGCCATCCGCGCCCGCTGTGGATGCTGTTCATGACCGAGTTCTGGGAGCGCTTCGCGTTCTACAGCGTGAGCTGGGCGCTGGCGCTGTACATCGTGGCGCAGTTCTTCCACGGCGACCCGTCCGGCCAGGGCTGGGCCAGCGGCATCTACGGCGCGTGGGTGGCGCTGATCTACGCGATGGGCATCTTCGGCGGCTACATCGCGGACCGGGTGATCGGCTACCAGCGCTCGATCCTGATCGGCGCGGCGGTGATGGCGCTGGGGCTGTTCGCGATCATGCTGCCGGACAAGCGGCTGTTCCTGGTCGGGCTGTCGCTGGTGATCGTGGGCAACGGCCTGTTCAAGCCGAACATCTCCACGATGGTGGGCCAGCTCTACGCGCGCGACGACGAGCGCCGCGACCGCGGCTTCACCCTGTTCTACATGGGCATCAACGGCGGCGCGCTGCTGGCGCCGCTGTTCACCGGCTGGCTGGCCGGCTATCTCACCGATACGCCGCTGGAGCAGAACTACAAGGCGGTGTTCGGCGCGGCCGGCGTGGGCATGCTGCTCAGCCTGCTGTGGTTCTGGATCGGCCGGCGCCAGCTCGGCGCGGTGGGCCGGCCGGCACCGGGCCACGCCAGCCGCACGCGCGTGGCGTGGGTGCTGCTCGGCGTGCTGCTGTCCGTCCCGCTGGTCTACCTGCTGCTGGCGTACGTGGGCGCCATCTACCTGTCGTGGGTGCTGGGCGTGCTGTTCGCCGCGGTGGCGGCGATGCTGCTGGTCGAGGGCGTGCGCCACGATCGCGTGCAGGTGGAGCGGGTGATCGCGATGCTGATCATCTTCGCCTTCAACATGCTGTTCTGGATGTTCTATTTCCAGCTCGGCACGTCGTTCAATTTCCTGGCGCAGAACCTGGTCGATCGCCGCATGTTCGGCGGCTGGGAGTTCCCGGTGGGCTGGTTCCAGTCGGTCAGCCCGCTGGCGATCATCCTGCTGGCGCCGCTGGTGACCCTGGTCTGGGCCTTCCTCGCCGCGCGCCGGCGCGAGCCGTCGATTCCACGCAAGTTCGGCCTCGGGCTGGTCTTCAACGGCCTGGGCTTCGCGGGGCTGATGTACGGGCTGTCGCACCTGCTCGACGGCCGCGGCCTGATTCCGTTCTGGCCGCTGGCGCTGTGCTACGTGCTGCAGACCGTGGGCGAGCTGTGCCTGTCGCCGATCGGCTTGTCGATGGTGACCAAGCTGGCGCCGCCGCGGCTGGTCGGGCTGGCGATGGGCGGCTGGTTCCTGTCGCTGGCGGTGGGTGGCAATCTCTCGGGCCTGCTGGCCGGACGCATCAGCGGCGACAGCGGCATGACCGCGGCGTCGGCGCTTGCCGGCTTCAGCTTCAGCTTCTGGCTGCTGGCCGGTGCCGGCGTGTTGCTGCTGCTGATCGCGCCGCTGATCAACCGGCTGATGCACGGGGTGCGCTGACGGCGCGCCTGGCGATGCGACGCGAGCGCTGCGTGTTGCAGTGCATTTGACGCGGCCCGCGGTCAGCGGTTACACCTTCCCGAAAGAATTTACGGGTCCGCGCGCGAGGTGCCGATCCGCCACCGGGGAGCATCCATGAGTCAAGTCACCGATACGGCGCCGCCCGCCGTACCCGAGTATCCGCAGCGTCTCGGCCATCCACGTCCGCTGTGGATGCTGTTCATGACCGAGTTCTGGGAGCGCTTCGCGTTCTACGGCATCCGCTGGGCGCTGGTGCTGTACATCGTGGCGCAGTTCTTCGGCGGCGAGGGGGCGGGCCAGCAGCCGGCCAGCCGCACCTACGGCGCCTACCTGGCGCTGGTCTACGCCGCGGCGATCTTCGGCGGCTACATCGCGGACCGCGTGCTCGGCTACCAGCGCTCGATCCTGGTGGGCGCGGCGGTGATGGCGGCGGGCCTGTTCATGATCGCCATCCCGAGCCAGCAGGTGTTCGAGCTGGGCCTGGCCACCATCATCGTGGGCAACGGCCTGTTCAAGCCGAACATCTCCACCATGGTGGGCCGCCTCTACAGGACCGGCGACGAGCGCCGCGACAGCGGCTTCACCATCTTCTACATGGGCATCAACGCCGGCGCGCTGATCTCGCCGATCATCACCGAATACCTGGCCAAGGCCGTGTTCGGCACCGAGGCGATGCCGAGCTACAAGTACGTGTTCATCGCCTCGGGCGTGGGCATGCTGATCAGCCTGGTGTGGTTCTGGATCGGCCGGCGCGGCCTGCAGGGCGTGGGGCTGGTGCCCGCCGGCGGCGAAAGCCTGGCGCGCGTGGCCTGGGTGCTGCTCGGCATGCTGGTGTGCATCCCCGGCGTGTACTTCCTGCTCGCCGCGGGCGCGGGTTTCCTGCAGTGGGTGCTGAGCCTGCTGTTCGTGGCGCTGGCCGTGCTGCTGATGGTGGAAGGCATCCGCGAGGGCAGGGTGCAGCGCGACCGCGTGATCGCCATGCTGATCGTGTTCGCGTTCAACGTGCTGTTCTGGATGTTCTTCGAGCAGGCCGGCAGCTCGTTCACCTTCCTCGCCGACCAGATCGTCAACCGCCAGCTCGGCGGCTTCAGCTTCCCCACCGCGTGGTTCCAGTCGGTGAACTCGCTGGCGATCATCTTCCTGGCGCCGCTGATCGCGTGGATCTGGGTGGCGATGAAGGGCCGCAACCCGTCGATCCCGCGCAAGTTCGGCCTGGGCCTGGTCTTCAACGGCTTCGCCTTCCTGCTGCTGATGTTTGCCCTGTCGAGCCTGGTGAACGATGCCGGCAAGATCCCGTTCTGGACGCTGTTCATGGTCTACGTGATCCAGTCGGTGGGCGAGCTGTGCCTGTCGCCGATCGGGCTGTCGATGGTGACCAAGCTGGCCCCGGCGCGCCTGGTTGGCTTCGGCATGGGCGGCTGGTTCCTCTCCACCGGCATCGGCAACAACCTGTCGGGGATCTTCGCCGGCCACGTCAGCGGCGAGAGCGGGATGACCGTGCAGTCGGCGCTGGACGGCTACACCTTCGGCTTCTGGTCGCTGCTGGGCGCCGGCGTGCTGCTGTTCCTGATCGCGCCGCTGATCAACCGGCTGATGCACGGGGTGAAGTGACGGGGAACGGGGCGGGAGGCCGGGACGTTCCCGCTTCCCGCCATGGCCGGTTCACGGCTGCAGCTTGTCCAGGATCCGCATCAGCCAGGCCCGTTCCTCCGCGTCGAGCCGGGCCAGCACTTCGCGCTCGCGCGCGCGGGCCATCGGCGCCACCTCGTCGTGCATGGCCCAGCCGGCATCGGTGAGGCTGAGCACCGAGCGCCGCTTGTCGTTGTCGTGGGTGGCCCGGTGGACCCGGCCGGCCTCGACCAGCCGTGCCAGCGCGCGGCTCACCGCCACCTTGTCCATCGCCGTGCGTTCGGCCACCTCGCGCGCAGACAGCCCCGCGTAGCGCCCCAGCACGGCCATCACCCGCCATTCGGTCACCGAGATGTCGTAGCGGCTCTGGTAGTCGTCGGCGATCGTCTGGCTGATCGTGTTGGACAGGATCGACAGCCGGTACGGCAGGAAGTGTTCCAGTTGCAGCGGGGCATGCTCGGCCGTGGCGGGAGCGGGCTTGTGCTTGGCGGACATTGCGGCGGTGGTCCTTGCAAATGGTTTCATACGAAACTATAACTTGTGCGGTCGTCCGTGACCGCAAGAGCCAAAAGCAGCCATCCACGGCGGCACTCTTCATGGAAAGCACGCGTCAATTTAGCGCGCGTTGTGCAAAAGCCCGCATTGGCAGCGCGCCTGCCCTCATCGTAGCCCCCGGAGAGATCGCATGAACGCCCAGCCGAACCCAGGCATGCAGGTCACCACGTTCGAGAACCCGATGGGGATCGACGGTTTCGAGTTCGTCGAGTTCGCCGCCCCGGCCGGCCGCGCAGGCGAGCTGCACGCGCTGTTCAAACGCATGGGCTTCAGCGCGGTGCTGAAGCACAAGCGCCGGCCGATCACGGTATACCGGCAGAACGGCGTGAACTTCCTGGTCAACGAGGACCCGGACTCGTTCGCCGCCGATTTCGCCGCGAAGCACGGCCCCAGCGCCTGCGGCTTCGCGATCCGCTTCCGCAAGCCCGCGGCCGGGGTGCTGCAGGCGGTGCTCGGCAACGGCGGCGAGGCGGTCACCGACAAGGAGGCCAGCAAGGCGGTGAACGCGCCGGTGGTGAAGGGCATCGGCGACTGCATGCTGTACCTGGTCGACCGCTATGGCAGCGCCGGCAGCATCTACGACGGCGATTACGCGCCGATCGAGGGCGCCGGGCAGAATCCGAAGGGTTTCGGCCTCACCTTCATCGACCATCTCACCCACAACCTGTACTTCGGCAACATGCAGAAGTGGTCGGACTACTACGAGAAGCTGTTCAACTTCCGCGAGATCCGCTACTTCGACATCAAGGGCGCCAAGACCGGCCTGGTTTCCAAGGCGATGACCGCGCCGGACGGCATCGTACGCATCCCGCTGAACGAGTCGAGTGACCCGAAGAGCCAGATCAACGAGTACCTCGACGCCTACCACGGCGAAGGCATCCAGCACATCGCCTGCTTCACCGACGACATCTACGCCACGGTGGAGCAGATGCACGCGGCCGGCGTGGAATTCCTCGATACGCCGGACACGTATTTCGACGTGATCGACCTGCGCATCCCCGACCACGGCGAGGACGTGCCGCGGCTGGCCAGGAACAAGATCCTGATCGACGCCGACCCGGAGACCAAGCAACGCAAGCTGCTGCAGATCTTCACCCAGAACGCGATCGGCCCGATCTTCTTCGAGATCATCCAGCGCAAGGGCAACGAGGGCTTCGGCGAGGGCAATTTCCAGGCGCTGTTCGAGTCGATCGAGCGCGACCAGATGAAGCGTGGAGTGCTGTGACGCAACGGGGCCCTTCGACTTCGCCTGTCCCGCGCCTGTCGAAGAGCCCAGAGCGAACGGGCTTGCCTCACCGTTCGCCCTGAGCGTAGCCGCGCAGCGGCGAAGTCGAAGGGCAGTCGAGGCCCGAACGAATATTTGTCGTTGAGGATTGATGCCCGGCTGCTACCGGAGATCAGGAATGGAGTTCTTTCTCTACATCCTCGAATGCGCCGACGGCAGCTTTTATATCGGCCACACGGATGACCTGGATCGAAGAATCGAGCAGCATGACACGGGCCGAGGCTGTGCATACACCGCCACACGGTGTCCGGTGAAGCTGGTACATGCACAGGGCTTCGAAACTCGGGGCGAGGCCTTGGCCATGGAGCGCAAACTCAAGGGCTGGAGTCGGGCAAAGAAGCAGGCGTACATGGTGGGGGATTGGGAGGCGGTGAGTCTCTTGTCCAAAGGAAAGCACAAGCATCAGCGAGTGCGGGAAGGCGCTTCGACTCCGCTCGCTGTGCGAGCTACGCTCAGCGCGAACGGTGATGATGCCGTTACGCGTCCAACCAGACGGAAAGACGACGCATGAACTACCAATCCGGTTTCGGCAACGAGTTCGCCAGCGAGGCGATTCCCGGCGTGCTGCCGGTCGGCCAGAACTCGCCGCAGCGCGTGGCGCACGGGCTGTACGCGGAGCAGCTGTCCGGCACCGCGTTCACCGCGCCGCGGCATGCGAACCGGCGCAGCTGGCTGTACCGGATCCGCCCGGCGGCGGTGCACGAGCCGTTCCGGCCGCTGGCGCACGCCAGCTTCCACAACCGCTTCGACGAGGCGCCGGCCACGCCGAACCAGCTGCGCTGGGATCCGTGGCCGCTGCCTGAAACGCCGACCGATTTCGTCGACGGCCTGGTCACCCTGGCCGGCAATGGCGGCCCGGCCGAGCAGGGCGGCATCGGCATCCACGTCTATGCGGCGAACCGCTCGATGCAGCGGCGCTTCTTCTACGACGCCGACGGCGAACTGCTGATCGTGCCGCAGCAGGGCCGGCTGCGGCTGGCCACCGAGCTGGGCGTGATCGAGATCGAGCCGCAGGAGATCGCGGTGATCCCGCGCGGCGTGCGTTTCCGCGTCGACCTGCCCGACGGCGCGGCCGATGCACACGGAAGTGCGAGTGCCACGGGCGCAGGAGGCGCAGGAGTGGCCCGCGGCTACGTCTGCGAGAACTTCGGCGCGCTGCTGCGCCTGCCGGAACTCGGCCCGATCGGCTCGAACTGCCTGGCCAACGCGCGCGACTTCCTCACCCCGCACGCGGCGTATGAGGACGTCGAAGGTGCGTTCGAGCTGGTGGCGAAGTTCCAGGGCGCGCTGTGGACGGCGAAGATCGGCCACTCGCCGCTGGACGTGGTGGGCTGGCATGGCAGCTACGCGCCGTACAAGTACGACCTGCGCCGCTTCAACACCATCGGCTCGATCAGCGTCGACCACCCCGACCCGTCGATCTTCACCGTGCTGACCTCGGCCAGCGACACGCCCGGCACGGCGAACGTGGATTTCGCCATCTTCCCGCCGCGCTGGCTGGTGGCCGAGCACACGTTCCGCCCGCCGTGGTTCCACCGCAACGTGGCCAGCGAGTTTATGGGCCTGATCGCCGGCGTGTACGACGCCAAGGCCGAGGGCTTCGTGCCCGGCGGCGCCTCGCTGCACAATTGCATGAGCGCCCACGGCCCGGACGCGGCCACCTTCGAGAAGGCCTCGAACGCCGACCTGTCGAAGCCGGACGCGATCGGCGGCACCATGGCCTTCATGTTCGAGACGCGCAAGGTGATCCGCCCCACGCAGCAGGCGCTGGACGCGCCGCAATTGCAGCATGATTACTATCGGTGCTGGCAGGACATCCGCAAGCACTTCGCGCCGTGAACGCGACCGACCCACGCACCCGACACAAGGCACCCCGATGAAACTCGCATCCCTCAAGGAAGGCGGCCGCGACGGCACCCTGGTCGTGGTCAGCCGCGACCTCGCGCGCGCGGCCAAGGCCACCGGCATCGCGCCGACGCTGCAGGCTGCCCTGGACGACTGGTCGAACGCGGCGCCCAGGCTCAACGCGCTGTCCGATGCATTGAACGCCGGCACGGCACCGGGCGCGTTCGCGCTGGACATGGCCGCGCTGGCCTCGCCGCTGCCGCGCGCGTACGAGTTCGTCGACGGCAGTGCCTACCTGCCGCATGTCGAGCGCGTGCGCCGCGCCCGCGGCGCCGAGGTGCCGAAGTCGTTCTACACCGATCCGCTGATGTACCAGGCCACCAGCGCCGGCTTCCTCGGGCCGCGCGACCCGGTGGTGGTGCCCAGCGAGGACTACGGCATCGACCTCGAGGCCGAGGTGGTGGTGGTCACCGACGACGTGCCGATGGCGGCGACGCCGGCGCAAGCCTCCGGACACATCCAGCTGATCGGCCTGATCAACGATGTCAGCCTGCGCGGGCTGATCCCCGCCGAGCTGGCCAAGGGGTTCGGCTTCCTGCAGAGCAAGCCGCGCTCGGCGCTGTCGCCGGTGCTGGCGACGCCGGACGAGCTGGGCGAGGCCTGGGCCGGCGACAAGCTGCACCTGCCGATGCGCACCTGGCTCAACGGCCGCTGGTTCGGCGAGGCCGAGTGCGGCGTCGACATGCAGTTCAGCTTCGCCGAACTGGTGGCGCACGCGGCCAAGACCCGCCCGCTCACCGCCGGCACCATCGTGGGCTCCGGCACCATCGCCAACGAGGACACCGGCAAGGGCGCCTCCTGCCTGGCCGAGCAGCGCACCGTGGAAACCCTGCGCGACGGCCATCCCACCACGCCGTTCCTGAAGTTCGGCGACCGCCTGAAGATCGACGTCATCGACGCCGCCGGGGCCTCGATCTTCGGTTCGATCGAGCAGCAGGTCGTCCCGTACAGGCCGTAGTCCGCCAGCGCCGGGTTGCTGCGGCATCTCGCCGCGACATGGCGGCAATTGACCCGGATCAAGGCACGCCGGCAGGCGCGTCGACAGACTCGCCACCATGGCCATTCCCATCACTCCTCCCGAATTCGACCCGGCGCTGATCGCCCGCTACGACGTGGCGGGGCCGCGTTACACCAGCTACCCGACGGCGCCGCAGTTCCGCGCCGACTTCGACGAGGCGGCCCTGCGCGGGGTGATCCGCGCCTCCAACGAGGAGCCGATCCCGCGCCCCCTGTCGGTGTACGTGCACGTGCCGTTCTGCATGAGCCCGTGCTTCTACTGCGGCTGCAACCGGGTGATCACCCGCGACGTGACCCAGGCGGACCGCTACCTGGAACGGCTGTACCGCGAGATCGAGCTGATCGCGCCGCTGTTCGACCGCGACCGCCCGGTGCGCCAGCTGCACTTCGGCGGCGGCACGCCGAACTTCCTCGACGCGGCGCACATGGGCGAGCTGCTGGAGTCGCTGGCGCGGCATTTCAGCTTCAGCCACGAGGCGGATCGCGAATACGGCATCGAGATCGACCCGCGCTTTGCCGACGGCGCCTACGTGCGCCACCTGGGCGAGCTGGGTTTCAACCGGATCTCGGTGGGCATCCAGGATTTCGACCCGGCGGTGCAGAAGGCGGTCAACCGGATCCAGAGTTTCGAGCAGACCCGCGAGGTGATCGAGGCGGCGCGCGCGGCCTCGTTCCGCTCGGCCAGCGTCGACCTTATCTACGGCCTGCCGCTGCAGACGGTGGACGGCTTCAGCCGCACGCTGGAGCAGGTGGCGGCGCTGAATCCCGACCGCGTGGCGGTGTACGGCTACGCGCACCTGCCGGAGATGTTCAAGGCGCAGCGGCAGATCGAGGCGTCCGAGCTGCCCGACGCGGCCACCCGGCTGGCGTTGTTCGGGCGCGCGCTGGAGCAGCTCAGCGCGGCCGGCTACGTCTACATCGGCATGGACCATTTCGCCCGCGCCGACGACGAACTGGCGCAGGCGCAGCGCAGCGGCACCCTGCAGCGCAATTTCCAGGGCTACTCGACCCATGGCGACTGCGACATCGTCGGCCTCGGCGTCAGCGCGATCGGCCGCATCGGCGACAGCTACAGCCAGAACGCGCGCGACCTGATCGGCTATTACGCGGCGCTGGACGCGGGCCGGCTGCCGGTGATGCGCGGCCTGCAGCTGGACGAGGACGACCTGATCCGGCGCGAGCTGATCAACGAGCTGATGTGCCACGGCGTGCTCGACAAGCAGGCCTTCGGCGCGCGCCACCGGCTGCTGTTCGACGAGTATTTCGTGCGTGAGCGGCAGCGCCTGGCGCTGCTGCAGGACGACGGGCTGGTGCTGGAGAGCCCGCGCGAGATCCGGGTGACTTCGCGGGGGCGGCTGCTGTTGCGTATCATCGCCATGTGCTTCGATGCCTACTTGGGCGACAATGCCCGGGCCTCGCGATACTCGCGCGTGATCTGACCAACGCAGCCTCCACCGGCACGGCCGACATCATGCAATCCAAGTACCCGGCAGGTCGCCTGCCCGATCCGCCCAGCCCGATTGCCGACGACGGCGACGAGACGCATTTCTGCGGTACCTGCGCGTTTTCCAGCGCCTGCATCGCGGCGGGTTACCACAAGCCCGAGCTGGCGGCGCTGCAATGCCTGGTCGAGCACGTGGGGCCGTTCCGCGCCGGCGAGCACATCTTCCGCACCGGCGACCCGTTCCGCGCGATCTTCGCCGTGCGCAGCGGCACCGTGAAGACCCGCATGGTCGACAAGGAAGGCCGCGAGCAGGTGCTCGGCTTCTACCTGCCCGGCGAGGTGATCGGCCTCAACGCGATCTATCCCGAGCACTTCCCGTGCGACGCGGTGGCGCTGGACACCACCTTCTTCTGCCGCTTCTCGTTCCCCGCGATGAGCGCGCTGGCCTCGCGCGTGCCGGCGGTGCAGCAGCACCTGTTCCGCATGCTCAGCAAGGAGCTGGGCACAGCCTCGCTGCTGGCCGGCGACCACAGCGCCGACGAACGCGTGGCCGCGTTCCTGCTCGACCTGGCCGGGCGCTATGCCGCGCGCGGCTTCTCCGCCACCCGCTTCCACCTCAGCATGTCGCGCGGCGACATCGCCAACTACCTGCGCCTGGCCGCCGAAACCGTCAGCCGCGTGCTCAGCCGCTTCCGCGCGCAGAAGCTGATCTCGATCGAGGGACGCGAGCTGGAACTGCTGAACCCGGCGCGGTTGCGCGAGATCGGGCAGACGCTGCTGCGCGAATAGGGCCGGCCGCCGGACCCGCCGCGGGCGGGATCAGTGCTGCATCAGCACCGGCACGGCGGCGTCTTCCAGTACCCGTTGGGTGGCGCCGCCGAACACGCGTTCGCGCATGCGCGAACGGCCGTAGGCGCCCATGACCAGCAGGTCGGCGCGGATGTTCCCCACTTCCTGCAGCAGAATCTCGCCGGCCATCGCGGAGGACGAGCGCACGTAGCTCGGCTTCGAGGCGATGCCGTGGCGGAGCAGGTAGACGAACGGATCGAAGCGCGGGCGCCCCTCGTCGCCGTCGCGCACGTCGCCATCGACCAGGGTGACCTGTTTCGCCACCCGCAGGAACGGCAGGGCGGCGTGGATCGCGCGGATCGCCTCGATGCTGCCGTTGCAGCCGACCACGATGCGCTCGAAGCGGATCTCCCGGTTCCAGCCGGGGGGCAGGATCAGGCAGGGCATCCGGCAGGCCAGGATCGCCTCGCCGAGGACGTCGAGCAGGCCGGATGCCTGCACCATGTCCCGCTCGATCACCGCGAGGTCGTGGCGCGCGCCGAGCCAGCGCAGCGTGTCGGCGATGCCGCTGCGGGCCACGATCCAGTCGGCGCCGTGCACGCCGGCTTGCCGCGCGAAGGCGCCGAACGCGGCCAGCTCGTCGGCCGATTCGGGGCGCGTTTCGAGCAGCAGGCCCAGCACGGTCGGCTCGGCGGCGGCGTGCGTGCGCAATGCCGGGTCGATGAAGCAGCCGGTGATGTTGCTGCCCCAGCGTGCGGCGATCGACATGCCCGCGGTGACGGCGGGGCTCCATGGCCGGGCCGAGGTGGCCAGGGCGAGGATGTCGCCGGGGCGCGTGACGCGGGTCGAGGGATCGGCTTGTTGGTGGCTGGTCATGTGATGGGTCGGGGGTCGGGGCCGGCGCGGCGTTCAGAGGTCGAGGGTGTGGATGACCTGCGCGGCATCGTCCGGGTCGAGCCGGCGGGTGAAGCCCAGGTAGGCGGCCAGCTCGCGCATCGGCTCGTTCCCGGCGGCGTCGATCGAGAACATCTGCCGGAAGCCGTTCTTGCGCGCGGCCTCGATCAGGCGCCGCATCAGCAGCACCGCCAAGCCGCGGTGGCGCCAGTCGTCGGCGACCGTCACCGCGCATTCGCAGTGCTTGTCGTCGGCGCTGGCGGCATAGCGGCTCACGCCGACCTCGCGCAGCTCGCCGTTGTCGTGGGCCAGCGCCACGAAGGCCAGCCGCCGCCGTGCGTCCACGTTCATCAGCGAGTCGATCAGCGCCGGGTTGGCGCCCTTCATGCCGCCGAGGAAGCGGAAGCGGCAGGCCTCCCCGGACAGCCGGTTGATGAAATCCGTTTCGCGCTGGCGATCGTCCGGGCGCAACGGGCGTACCAGTACCGGGCTGCCGTCAGCGAGGGTCTCGATCCAATGGGTTCCCTCGATGGCGCCGAAAGGCGTGAAAGCCGGGCTGCCGTGGCCGGTCTGGTGTGTGCTGGACATGATCTGCCCCGATGGCGGATGGATCGTGCTCGATTCCCGTGTCGCGGCGGCTGCCCGTCGCGGCGCGGTCCCTTGCAGGATCGAGTTGTACGCCGCGCCGCGCCGCCTGCTGTTGACCTCGGTCAACCAAGCGACCGGGGCTCAGCTGGCGTCGTTCCGCCGGGAGCCGGCCGGGTAGCCGTTGCGGCAAAGGTCGGCGAGCAGGTCGGGACGCAGGATGCGCACGGCCTTGCGGTTGACCTCGAGTACGCCCATTTCCTCCATCCGCGAGAACAGGCGGCTGACCGTCTCCACCACCAGGCCGAGGTAGTTGGCGATGTCGTAGCGCGACATGGTCAGGGTGAGCGCGGCGCTGTCGCGTTGCAGGCGTTCGTAACGGTCGGCGAGGCTCTTCAGGAAGATCGCCAACTGCTCTTGCGCCTGCTGCCGGCCCATCATCACCAGGTGCCTGTGCTCCTCGACCACCTCGCGGCTGATCACCCGCATCAGCTGGCGGTGCAGCGCCGGTACCTCGCTGGTGACCTGCTGCAATTGCGCATAGGGCAGTTCGCAGATGCTGGAGCGCTCCAGCGCCTCGGCCTGGCTGGCGTGCCGGTCCGAGGCCAGCGCGTCGAAGCCGATGATTTCGCCGGGCAGGTGGAAGCCGAGGATCTGCGTGTCGCCCGCCTCGTTCTGCACGAAGGTCTTGAGCGAGCCCGACCGCACCACGTAGAGCGCCTTGAACGGGTCGCCGTCGCGGTACAGCACGCCGCCGCGCTCCAGCATGCGCTTGTCCCTGACGGTACCGTCCAGCCGGGTCAGGTCGTCGCGGCCGATGCCGGCGGGCAGGCACAGCTCGTTCAGCGCGCAGGAACTGCAGCTGCGGCGCAGCAGGTTCAGGTCGAGGACGTTTGCGCTGTGTTCCATCGGCATCATTTTTCGATTGGGAACGGTTCTCGCGGACGGGTCCGTCCCGTTGGATCCGTGCCGTCCGAACTTAGCACGGAAGGCCGTTCCGCCGCGCCACGACCGGTGCGGCCGAACCGCGCAGGGCGGTTGCTGCGAATCGTTCGCGTCGTTGCCATGTGCGACTCGCCGCGCATTTGACCACGCTCAAGTCGCCGGCAGCCCGGCGTCGGCAGACTGAGGGCGTCAGGACCATGACCGGCATGCCCGAATCCGGCATGATCCACGGCCTTGCACGAGCGGAGGCATCATGAACTGGAAGAACACGACAGACCGTTACAGCTCGCCGTCGGTGGCGATGCACTGGCTGATGCTGCTGTTGCTGGCGGCCGTCTACGCCTGCATCGAGCTGCGCGGCATGTACCCGCGCGGGAGCGACCTGCGCGAGGCGCTGAAGACCTGGCACTTCATGCTGGGCCTGGGCGTGTTCGCACTGGTTTTCGTGCGCCTGGCGCTGCGCCTGGCGGCCGGGGCGGCACCCTCGATCCGGCCGGCGCTGCCGCCGTGGCAGGCGCGCCTGGCCGCGTTGATGCACCTGGCGCTGTACGCCTTCCTGCTGGCCATGCCGCTGCTCGGCTGGCTCACCCTGAGCGCCTCGGGCAAGCCGGTCCCGTTCTTCGGGCTGCAGCTGCCGCCGCTGCTGGGCGCGGACAAGGCGCTGGCCGGTTCGCTCAAGGAGATCCACGAGACCATCGGCACGATCGGCTACTACCTGGTCGGCCTGCATGCCGCGGCCGCGCTGTTCCACCACTACTGGACGCGCGACAACACCCTGTTGCGCATGCTGCCGGGATCCGGGCGCCGGGCCGGCTGAGCGCGCGCGGCGGCGTCGCGTCGTGACGGCAAGGCCACCGGCGACGGTGGCCTTGCCGCGACGGCGACGCCTTCAGGATCGTGCGGGCAGCGGCAGCGGCGCATCGACCGCCACCACGGTGGGCGCCGGCAGCGAGGCGCGTGCCTCCAGCGAGGCCAGGAAGCGCCAGACGAAGGCCAGCGTCACCAGCAGCAGGCCCGGGTAGCCGACGCCGGCCAGCAGGTAGGGCAGGGTGGGGTCGGCCAGCACGCGCACCCGCGGCAGGTTGAAGCTGAGCAGGCCGAGCGTGATGACGCCGCCGAACACCCACATCAGCATCAGCCAGATGCCGGCCTCGAAGCCGCTCAGCGGACGGCCCCAGCCGGTGCTGCCGCGCGGCATCGCCACCTCGCCGTGGATGGCGCCGCGCGGGTCGGTGCCCGCCGGCGCACGCACCCGCCGGCCCAGCGTGAAGAGGTCGTAGGCAAGTATGCCGGCGCCGACCGTGAACACGATGCCGAACATCGGCAGCAGCAGCTTGAACAAGCCCATGGCGCGCGAGACGTCGCCGCCGAACCAGCCCAGGCCCAGGATGCGGTACACGTAGATCTGCACCGTGCCGCCCAATGCGAAGGCGAACGCCAGGCCGAGCACGCCGGTGAGCACCAGCCAGAAGCCGAGCTTGCCCAGCCGCTGGTCGTAGTCCGGCGCCTTGCGCATGATCGGCACGGCGTAATAGGCCGCGGCGATGCCCAGCATGCCGAAGGTGCCGAACAGCGCCAGGTGGGCGTGTCCCGGCGTCACCCAGGTGCCATGCGACCAGACGTTGGTCAGCGCGAAGGTCATGCTGAAGCCGAGGATGCCCGCGCCGATCTGCTCCAGCACCACCGAGCCGAGGATGAAGTAGAACGCCGGCGCATTCTCCAGCGGGCGCCGGTTGGTGTGCGCGTCGAGGTAGATGTGCCAGAAGCAGAACACCAGCGGCAGCGGCTCCAGCGCGCTGAACAGCGAACCCCAGAACTGCCAGAACTCCGGCGTGCCGATCCAGAAGTAGTGGTGCGCGTTGCCGATCAGCCCGGACAGCCACACCAGCGCCACGCCCCAGAACACCGCAAAGCCCACCGACTTGATGTCGACCTTGAACATCAGCACCAGCAGGAAGCCGACCAGGCTGATGTGGATCACCTCCCACACGCCCTCCACCCAGTAGTGCACGACGAACCAGCGGAAGTACTCCTGCAGGTCCAGCCGCGCCACGTAGAACAGCCCGAATACCCATACCGCCATCAACGCGGTCACGCCGAGGCCCAGGCCCCAGTGGATCTCGTTCCACTGGCGCACCGGCGGGAACGTGCGCAGCACCACGTAGGCGAGGATCGCGAAGCCGACCAGCACCAGCACGCCAGCGATGCGCCCGGCCTCCAGGTACTCCAGCCCCTGTTGCAGCCACGGCTGCCCGTGCCACCAGCCGGCGATGCCGTACTGGGCCAGGCGCAGGGTGAAGAAGTTCCACACGGCGATGAAGATCAGCGCGTAGAACAGCAGCTTGATCAGCCACGGCGCCACCATCTCGCGCCGCGCCAGCAGCGGCCCGACGAACAGGATCGCGCCGATGAAGCCGCACAGGATCCACAGGATGCCCAGGTTGAGGTGCTCGGCGCGGGCGATGTTGAAGTTCATCGTGCCCGCCTGCACGCTGGGGTCGATGTGCTGGGTGGCGAGGATCAGGCCGTAGCCGACCTGGAGGAGGAACAGCACCAGCATGAGCATGAAGAAGCGCAGGCTGAGCCGCTGCGTCTGGTATTCGATCTGCATCACTGCTTCTCCAGGGAGTGGAGGTAGGCCACGATCGCGTCGACTTCGTCGTTCTTGAGCAGGGTGTCGTAGCCGGGCATCACGCTGGCCGGGTAGCCCGCCACGATCTTCGCGTTCGGCTGGCGGATCGACTCGGCCAGGTAGGCGTCGTCCGCCACCACGCTGCTGCCGTCGGCGAGGCTGACCCGCGAGCCATACAGGCCGCCCCAGCCGGGCCCGACCAGGCGCTGCCGGGTCGTCGAATGGCAGGCGGTGCAGCCGTTGTCCTTCGCCAGCTGCGCGCCGCGCGCCACCGGGTCGGCCGGACCGGCCGCGGGCGGGGCGACCGGCGCGGCGGCGGCCGGCGCGATCGCCTGCACGCCAAGCGCCAGCCGCAGGCGCTCGTCGGGCCCGGCCTCGGCCTCCACCCGCGGCGGCCAGCCTTCGGTGTTCATTGCCGAGGTGTACTTGAGGTAGGCGATCAGCTGGCCTGTCTCGTCACGGGTCAGCGGCAGGTTGGGCATGTTGCTCGGCTTGCCGCCGCGCCGCGCGACGCGCGTCGCGGCGTCGGGAAACTTGCTCTCGTAGGCCTCGATCGTGCCGGCGCCGGAATCGGCGTGCTGCACCGGATCCTGCAACTGCGCGCGCACCGCGGCCGCGGTCGGCCAGCTGCCCGCCGATGGCAGGAACGCGGCCAGCCACGCCGGGCCGGCCTGCTCGTACTCGCGGGTGAGGTCCGGGCCCAGGTACGCGCCGTTGCCCACCATGGTGTGGCAGCCCATGCAGTTGTAGGCCTGGAACACGCGCTTGCCGTCCTCGGCCCGGTACGGGCCGTAGCTGACCGTGTCCGGCGTCACCTGGCCGCGCGACTTCATGAAGGAGAACAGGGACAGCGCGACGAAGGCCAGCGTCATGATGCCCAGCATCACGAACGCGCCGCGCCGCCGCGGTGTTTCGCAACTCTTGCCGCCGGTTCCGCAGCTCATGACAGCTTCGCCTTGTCGTCGCCGGCCGGGGTCGGCGCGGCGTCGTGCAGGAACAGGATGCGCAGGCTGCCGATGAAGACGTAGAAGACGTATACCGACAGCGCGAAGCCGACGCAGAAGTAGACCAGCCAGGCGGCATGCGATTCGGGCCAGTATTCGAAATCGCGCCAGAACGGCCACGAAAGCAGGAACGCGGCCACGCAGGCCAGCACCGAAATCGTCAGATCAGTGATCCGTTGCATCGCACGATTACCCCCCGAGAGTTGGTTTGACGCATGGCTGCGCAACGCCGAAAACCGCCGGACCCTCTCCCCTGACGGAGGGCCGCGCGTGGGACGGGGTCGACTATAGGTACGGCGTGGGGCCGCGCATCTGATCCAGGTCAAGCATTGCCACATCGACGGCGGGTATGGCGGGCGCGGCCGGGCGGCGGCGCCCCTGCATGCGCGCGGCGCGGGCGGGCGCGGTCGTTGCCGCGGCAGCCGGTGGCTCAGTCGATCTTGATCGGCTCGTGCAGGCCGGGCAGCCGGCAGGCGACGCCGCGCGCGGCCAGCACCTCCTGCATCGCCTGCATGCCGCGGCCGTATTCGCCATGCACCAGGAACACCTTGCGCCGCGGCGCGTCGCCCAGCCAGGCCAGCAGCGAGGGCTGGTCGGCGTGCGCGGAGAAGCCGTTGATCGTCCACACCTGCGCGCGCACCGGGATCTCCTCGTTGAACACGCGCACGCTGGCCGCGCCGTCGATGATCCGCCGTGCCAGCGTGCCCTCGGCGGCATAGCCGACGAACACCACGCTGCTGCGTTCGCGCCACAGGTTGTGCTTGAGGTGGTGGCGCACGCGGCCGCCGTTGCACATGCCGGAGCCGGCCAGGATGATCGCGCCGCCGTCTACGCTGTTGATCGCCATCGACTCGGCCGTCTCGCGGGTGAAATGCAGGCCGGGCATGGCGAACGGGTCGCCGTGCCGCAGCTCGTCCAGGAAGCCGTCGTCGAAGCATTCCGGGTGGCGGCGGAAGATCTCGGTGGCGGAGATCGCCATCGGCGAATCCAGGAACACCCGCACGTGCTGCGGGATCGCGCCGCCCGCGATGCCGCGGTGCAGGTAGTAGAGGATCTCCTGGGTGCGTTCCAGCGCGAAGGTGGGGATCACCACGTTGCCGCGGCGGTTCACCGTCTCGCGGATGGCCCGGTACATCTCGTCCACGGAATCGGGCACCGAGCGGTGCGGGCGGTCGCCGTAGGTGCTTTCCATCACCACGTAGTCGGCGGCCGGCGCGGGCGTCGGGTCGCGCAGCAGCGGGCGGCCCGGGTTGCCGAGGTCGCCGGAGAACAGCATGCGGCGGCGCTGCCTGCCGTCGTCCAGTTCAAGCAGCACCGAAGCCGAGCCGAGGATGTGGCCGGCGTCGAGGAAGCACGCGCTGACGCCGTCGACGACGTGCGCGGTTTCGCCGTAACCGACATCCGGGCCGAAGAAATCCAGTGCGTGCAACGCGTCGTCCAGCGTATACAGCGGCGGCGCCACCGCCTCGCCGCGGCGGTTGCTGCGCTGGGCGCGGCGCGCGTCCTCTTCCTGCAGGCCGGCGGCGTCCAGCATCACCACCCGGGCCAGCTCGCGGGTGGCGGCGGTGGTGAGGATGCGGCCGCGGAAGCCCCGGCGCACCAGCAGCGGGATCCTTCCGCAATGGTCGAGGTGGGCATGGGTGAGCAACAGCGCGTCGATGCCGGACGGGTCGAAGCCGAACGGTTCGGCGTTGGCCCGCTCGACCTCGTCGCTGCCCTGGAACATGCCGCAGTCGATCAGCACGCGGCGGTCGTTGCAGGTGACCAGGTGGCAGGAACCGGTGACCTGCTTGGCGGCACCGTGGCAGCTGTAGATGATCATGCGGATGTTTCCTCAGGGATGCAGCTCGCCGGACTCTCGCATCAAGCCCGTGCCGGCGTACTGACTGGCGTCAATCCGGATGCCGGGTTCTTAAGACTGGCATAAGCCGTCCCGGCTGCAATGGCACCCAAGGCAATCATGCCGAAACCGGAGACGCACCATGAAACGCTCACTCGTTGCACCGCTCTTTCTTGCCGCGGCCGCGCTGTCGGCGTCCGCCTTCGCCGCACCGCAATGCACCAGCGCACCGCGTGCGCAGTGGCTGACCGAAGCGGCGATGAAGCAGAAGATCCTCGACCAGGGTTACGCCATCAAGGTGTTCCAGGTCTCGGGCAACTGCTACGAGATCTACGGCAAGGACAAGGCCGGCAAGAAGGTGGAGATCTACTTCGACCCCACCGACGGCCGCATCGTCAAGCAGAAGGGCGGCTGATCATGCACCCGCGCGAGGACAGGCCTATGAACGCCACGGTCAAGGTCTGGGATCCGCTGGTACGCGTGTTTCACTGGTCGCTGGCGGGCCTGTTCCTCGCCAATTTCTTCACCGAGGACGGCGAGCTGGTCCACCGCGGGATCGGCTACGCCCTGCTGGCCCTGCTCGCCGTGCGTTTCGCGTGGGGCTGGGTCGGCACGCGGCACGCGCGCTTCAGCGACTGGGTGCCCGGCCCGCGCCGCGTGCGCGATTACCTGCGCGAACGCCTGGTCGGGCGTTCGCGGCGCCAGCTGGGGCACAACCCGGGCGCGGCGATGATGATCCTGGCCCTGCTCGCCGGCGTGCTGCTGGTGGGCCTCACCGGCTGGCTTCAGACAACGGATGCCTTCTTCGGCACCGGCTGGCTGGAGGAGCTGCATGAGGTGCTGGCCTACGGCGTGCTGGCCCTGGTCGGCGTGCACGTGCTGGCGGCGGTGGGCGAAAGCGTGCATTACGGCGAGAACCTGGTCGCCTCGATGATCCACGGCCGCAAGCGCGCCCTGGAGCAGGACGATGCCGGCGGCGGGAAGATGCGATGAATTGCCTCAGCCACGGCTGGCAGGCGGGCCGCTGAATAGAATCACGCCATGCGCATCCTGCTAGCCGAGGACGACCAGGCACTGGGGCGGGCGTTGGCCGATGGCCTGCGCCAGCTCGGCTATGCGGTGGACTGGATCACCGACGGCAACCAGGCCGCCGCCGCGCTGGCCGACACCGCCTACGCCGCCGCGGTGCTGGACTGGAATCTTCCACGCAGCAGCGGGCCGGCCATCATCGCCGGCATGCGCCGGCGCAAGGACGCCACCCCGGTGCTGCTGCTGACTGCCCGCGACGAACTGTCGGACCGGGTCGCCGGGCTGGATGCCGGCGCCGACGATTACGTGGTCAAGCCGGTGCATCTGGACGAACTCGCCGCCCGACTGCGCGCATTGCTGCGCCGGGCCGATGGCCAGATCGAGCCGGCGATACGCCTTGGCCCGCTGGAAGTCACCCCGGCCGCGCGCAGCGCCACGCTGGCCGGCGCGGCGCTGGAGCTGACCGCGCGCGAGTACGCGCTGCTGGAAATGCTGGTGCGCCGTCCCGGGCGCGCGTATTCCCGCGGGCAACTGGAGGACGCGCTGTACGGCTGGGACCGCGAGGTGGCCAGCAATGCGGTGGAAGTGCACATCCATCATTTGCGCCACAAGCTGGGGCCGGGCTGGATCCGCACTTTGCGCGGCATCGGCTATGCGATCGACCCGCCTGGCGGGCAGGCCGCATGATCCGCCCCTCGCTCAACCGGCGGCTGGTGCTGCGGCTGGTGGCCGGCATCGTACTGGTGTGGTGCGCCGCCGGCGGTTGGCTGGCCTGGCGCAGCCTGCACGAGGTCGACGAGATCTTCGACCAGATGCTGGTGCGCACCGCCGCCAGCGTGTTCGCGGTGATGCCGGCCACGCCGGCGCCGGGCGTGGCGGCGCGCCTGCCGGACCGGCAGGCACTGGATTCCGATGCCACTGCGCATCGGCCCGCCATCACCGTGCGCGATGCCGCTGGCAGGCTGCTGGTCCGCAGTACCGAACTGCCCGCGCTGAGCTTCGATCCGGGCGATGCGCACTTTCATTCGGTCGTCTACGGGCAGCGGCGCTGGCGGGTATTCCAGCGCTGGGATGCGCAGCGGCAATACTGGATCCAGGTGGCGGCGCCGCTGGACGAGCGCGACGAGCTGATGCGCAAGCTGGTGGCGCCGGCGCTGCTGGCCCTGCTCGCCCTGCTGGTGCTGGTGCCGCCGACGGTGTTCGCCGGCTTGCGCAGTGGATTGAAACCGCTGCGCAAGCTGACCCGCAGCCTGTCCGCCGGCGCCAGCCCGATGACGGTCACGCTCACCGACGAACGCGTACCGGTCGAGCTGGCGCCGTTCACCGAGGCGATCGACCAGCTGGTCGATCGCCTCAAGCTCAGCCTGGAGCACGAGCGCCGCTTCACCGCCGACGCCGCCCACGAGTTGCGCCACCCGCTGGCGGCGCTGCGGCTGGAACTGGACCTCGCCGGACGCGGCGGCGATGCGGCCACCCGCGCGGGGCACCTGCAGCGCGCGCAGGAGGCGCTCGACCGCATGCAGCGGCTGGTGACCCAACTGCTGCTGCTGGCACGCGTCGAGAAACTGGCCGAGCTGGACGACGCCGGCCGCCTGCGCCTGGCGAGCGTGGCCGAAGCCGCCCTGTGCGACGTCAGCGAACGCGCGGCGGCGCGCTCGATCGAGCTGTCGCTGGATCACGAAGGCAACGACTTCGTGCAGGGCAGCCGCGGCCTGCTCGGCATCGTGGTGCAGAATCTGCTCGACAACGCCTTGCGCCACGTGCCCGAGCACGGCCGGGTCAGCGTGCGCGTCGGCGGCCATGCCGACCGGGTCACCCTCGAGGTGGACGACAACGGTACCGGCTTTGCGTCCACCGACACCTCGCGGCTGGGCGAACGCTTCCACCGTCCCGAGGGCAGCCTGGGCGAGGGCAGCGGGCTGGGCCTGTCGATCGCGCAGGCGATCGTCGACCTGCACCACGGCCAGCTCGCCTTTGGCCGCTCCGCCCTGGGCGGAGCGCGGGTCAGCCTGAGCCTTCCGCGTGTCGCGACCCTTGCGCCGCATGCGCCCGACTACGCGTGACGCCGGCGCCGCTGCGCACAGGGGTCTTGCGGGCAGTTCAGGGCTGGCCGTGGAAGTGTTCCCGGAACGGCTTGCGGAATTGCTGGTGGCAGCCCAGGCACGCGCTCTGCACGTTGGCGAACGCCGTGATCGCGGCGATGCCGTCCTGCCGCTGTGCGGCCATGGCCAGCTGTTGCGCGGCGTCGTGGGCTTGTTGGTCGTAGCCGCGGAAGTGGCTGGTGTCCTTGCCCACGAAGGCGAGGATGCGCAGCTTCTCCGCCAGCGGCGGTTGCGGGTGGTCGGCGATGCGCGTCGCCACGGTCGCCACCGCGGGCCAGTCCTCGCGCGCGATGCCGTCGGTGGCGCCCTGCATGTCGTGGCCAAGGTCGCGCATGATCGTCGTCAACGCCATCGGCGCGGTTCGGTCCGGCGCATCGGCCGCGTCGGCCGCCGGCAGCAGGCTGCCGGCGACCATCATCAGGGCGACGGCGGCGACGCGTCGCGGTGTGGAAGTGCGTGGCGTGAGGGGCATGGGCGGTACTCCTGTGGGCTGGGTGTCGATGGGTGTCCGGAGGGTAGGCCGGCCTGGCGCGTTGCGCCGCCGGAAGCCGCGCTCATGCCGGCGGCTTGCCGTCGTAGAACGCGTGGATGGCGGCCACGGCCTGCTCGGCGCTTTCGACCACGCTGACCAGTTCGGCGTCGCGGGCGTCGAGCATGCCCTGTTCGATCAGGAACGCCAGGTCGCAGGCGCGGCGCCAGAACGCGCCGCCGACCAGCACGATCGGCAGGCGCGGCATCTTGCCGCTCTGCACCAGGGTCAGCACTTCGAACAATTCGTCGAGCGTGCCGAAGCCGCCGGGAAAGGCCACGAGCGCCTTCGCGCGCATCAGGAAGTGCATCTTGCGCACGGCGAAATAGTGGAAGCGGAAGGCCAGCTCCGGGGTGATCCAGCTGTTCGGCCGCTGTTCGCGCGGCAGCGTGATGTTGAGCCCGATCGAGCGTGCGCCCGCCTCGTGGGCGCCGCGATTGGCCGCTTCCATGATGCCCGGGCCGCCACCGGTCACCACCACGAAGTCCCGGCGCCCCTCGCACAGGAAACGGCACGAGACGATTTCCGCGAAGCGGCGCGCTTCCTCGTAGTAGCGTGCGCCGGTCAGCCGGTGCCGGGCGGCGGCGAGCGCGTGCGCGAGCCCCGGCTCGTCCGGGTGGGCCTGTGCGCATGCCGCGAGCCGCACGACTTCGGCCTGCGCCTGCTCTGGCGCGCAGGTGCGTGCGCTGCCGAGCACCACGACGGTGGAACGGATGGCGTGTTCGCGCAGGGCCACCTCGGGCTTGAGCAGTTCCAGTTGCAGGCGCATGCCGCGCAGTTCGTCGCGGGCGAGGAACTCGGCGTCTTCCTGGGCCAGCCGGTAGGCTGCGCCGTGCACGATCGCTTCCTCCCGCCGCCTGCTTTCGACGCTGCCGTTCATGCCTGGCCTCCGTCGGCGCCGCCCTGCCAGGGCACCTGCTGGCCAGCCGCGGGCACGCTCACGTTCCAGCCCGGACGCGCACGCAGGTCGGCGGCCAGGGCTTGGGCCGCCGCCTCTTCGCCGTGGACCACGAAGGTCTGCGCCGGCGGTCGCGCGAAGCTGGCGGTCCAGGCCAGCAACGCGTTCCGGTCGGCGTGCGCGGACAAGCCGTCGACGGTGTGGATCGCGGCGCGCACCGGAATATCCTCGCCGAAGAGCCGCACCTGGTCGGTGCCGTCGGCCAGCCGCCGGCCCAGCGTGCCCTGGGCCTGGAAGCCGGTGATCAGCACGCTGCATTCGGCCCGCCCGAGGTTGTGCCGCAGGTGGTGCCGGATGCGGCCGGCGGTGCACATGCCGCTGGCGGAGATGATGATGGCGCCGGAGCGGATCTGGTTCAGCGCGATGGACTCCTCCACGCTGCCGGTGAAGTTGAGGTAGGGCAGGTCCTTGCCGAGCGCGTGCCAGCCGGCGAGGCGCACGGCGTTCTCGTCGAACAGCTCCAGGTGCTGCCGTGTGATCCGGGTGGCCTCGGCGGCCATCGGCGAATCGACGAAGATGCGCAGGTCGCGCAGCCACCCTTCCCGGCTCAGGTAGTGCAGGTGGTACAGCACCTCCTGGGTGCGGCCCACCGCGAAGGCCGGCACGATCACGTTGCCGCGGGGCAGGGTGCGTTCGACCACGTCGATCAGCTCCTCCTGCGTCGCGGCAATATCCTTGTGCAGGCGGTTGCCGTAGGTCGATTCGACGAACAGGATGTCCGCCTCGGCGATCGGCGTCGGGTCGCGCAGGATCACCCGGCCCGGTTGCCCGAGGTCGCCGCTGAACACCAGCTTGGTGGTCCGCTCGCCTTCGCCGACCCAGACCTCGAGGATCGCCGAGCCCAGGATGTGGCCGGCGTCGCGGAAGCGGCAGCGAATGTCCGCGTGCGGCCGCAGTTCGCGCCCGTAGCCGTGCGGCCGTACCTGGCGCAGGCACGCCTCGGCGTCGCGCAGGGTGTACAGCGGCGCGGCGGCGCGCGGGTCGCGTGACCTGCTGGTGCTGCGCTGCGCGTCCGTCTCCTGGATATGGGCGCTGTCCGGCAGCATCACCTGCAGCAGGTCGGCGGTGGCGGCGGTGGCATGGATCGGGCCGCGAAAGCCGGCGCGCGTCAGCTTGGGCAGCAGGCCGCTGTGGTCGATGTGCGCATGCGCCAGCAGGACGAAGTCGAGGGTTTGCGGATCGAACCCGAACGGCCGCTGGTTGCGCTGCGCGGCTTCGCGCCCGCCCTGGAACACGCCGCAGTCGACCAGGAACTTCGTCGTTGAGGTTTCCACCAGGAAGCATGAGCCGGTGACTTCGCGGGCGGCGCCGAGAAAAGTGATGTGCATGGGGGTGCTCTCCGGGTGTGTTCAACGGTGCGGCGGCTTGCCGGGCGCGGGCCTGGCCGCGCCGGCGAGGGCGCGCGGCCGGCGCTCAAGCGGGTCAAGGTTGGGCGGCATGGGCGGGTTCCCTGGCGTCGTCGGGCCGTCGCTGGGCGGGCGGCGCGTCGGGTGCTGGCGGCCAGTCCGGGTCGTCGAAATAGCGTGGGTACAGTTCGAGCGCGTCGAGCAGTTGCGGCAACCCGTCGGCGGCGAGCACGCGGCCGAGCAGGAGGCGCAGGTTGGCGTCCATGCCGTCGCTGCGGGGTGGGTGGTCGACGATGGCGGCCACGCTGTCCTCGATCGACGCGGTGGCGGCGCGGGATTGCCGAGTCGACAGCGCACCTTCGGCCTGCGCCTCCTGCATCCACAGTGCGACGGCGCGGATGCGCCGCATGCCTTCGCGCAACGCGGGATCGGCAGGCCATCGCTGGCCATGGTCGAGCTGGAGCTGGCGTGGGGCGGCGGCACGGGGGCGGTGCGTGTCGCCGGCCGCAGCCTGCGCGCGGGACGATGGCGTTCCGGCCAACGCCGCGATCAGCAGGAACACAAACAGGGCCAAGCGCGAGTATCCGGAACGTGCGCGGCGCGCGCCGACGGCGCACGGGCGGTGTCCATGCAGGGGCAACCTTTCACCCATGGCTCGGCTCCCCATGTCGTACCGGTGGTTGCGGCTCGGCCGCGCCCTGGCCGCGCGTATCGGCGGCGGAATCCCAGCCGCCGCCCAGCGCCTTGAACAGCGCTACCAGGTCGATCGCCGCGGCGGTATGCGTGCGTGCGTAACCGTCTTCGGCGTCGCGCAGCACGCGCTCTTCGGCCAGCAGGTCGGTCAGCGCGATGTCGCCGGCGGCGTAGCGTGCCTGCGCGTGGGCGTAGCTGCGCCGCGCGGCGTCGAGGGCGGTCCGCTGCAGCCGTACCGCCTCCACGCCCAGCCGGTAGTCGCCAAGCGCGCGCTCCGCGTCGCCAAGCGCGGTCAGCACGGCCTTCTCGTAGGCGAGCGCGGCCTGCTGCTCGCGTGCCTCGCTGGCTCGGATCTGCGCGCGCACGCGGCCGCCATCGAACACGCGCCAGGAGATCAGCGGCATGATCGAGAAGCGCTGGCTGGCCGAGTCGAACAGCTGGCCCGCCTGCAGCGCCTGGAAGCCGCCGCTGGCGCCGATCGACAGCTTCGGGAACAGCTCCGCCGTCGCCACGCCGATGTCGGCAGTGCGTGCAGCCAGGCGTCGCTCGGCCGCGCGCACATCCGGCCGGCGGCGCAGGATGTCGGCGCGCTGGCCGACCGGGATCGGCGCCAGCGTGATCGGTGCAGCGGCGGTGTCGAGCAGGGCCAGCTCGCGCTCGGGCGGCGCGCCCAGCAACACGCCCAGGCCCAGCGCCGCGGCACGCGCGCGTGCCTGGATGGCAGGCAGGCCGGCCGAGGCGGCGTCCAGTCGCGCCTGCGCGGCATCGACATCGGCCTGCGCCGCGTCGCCCGCACGGAAGCGTTGGCCGACCAGGTCCGCCGTCTGCGCGAGCGCCTGCACCGAAGCTTCGCGCGCGGCCAGCTCGCGTTGCGCGCCGCGCAGGCTGAGGTAGCTGCGGGCCACTTCGGCAGCGATGCTGATGCGCACGCCGGCGGCATCGTCCTGCGCGGCCTGCATGCGCGCCTCGGCGCCTTCCACCGCGCGCCGGGTGGCGCCGAACAGGTCGATTTCCCAAGCCGCGTCGAAGCCGGCGTCGTGGATGGTCTGGTCCCGTGCCAGTCCGGGAATGGCGCCGATCGGCAGCGGACCGTTCTTGCTCTGCCGGCGCCGGGTCACGCTGGCGCCAGCGCCGACGGTTGGGGCGTAACCGCCGGCCGCGCGATCGCGCAGGGCGCGTTCCTCGGCGATGCGCGTCTGCGCCTGGCGCAGGTCGAGATTGTCCGACAGCGCGGTGGCGACCAGCCGGTCCAGCGTCGGGTCGCCCAGCGTGGTCCACCAGGTCGACAGGCCGGCCGGCGTCGGCGCGGAAGCGGCCGGCTGCGTCCAGCCGCGGCCGGTATCCACCTTCGGCGGCCCGCGGTAGTCGGGGCCTGCCGCGCACGCGCCGAGCAGCAGCGTGCCCAGCGCGATGGCTGCCGCGCGTCGCGCGCCGTAGCGGCGATTCGATGAGCGGGTCATGGCAACTCCTTCATGCATGGCTTGGGGTGGTCACTGCAGGCGGCTGCGCACCAGCGCCGTGGCCAGGGTCAGCGTGACCAGCGCGATCACTGCCAGCGGCCAGAGGTTGGCGAGGACGTCCGCCGCCGGCATCGCCTTGAGGAAGGTGCCTTCGACGATGACCAGGAAGTGGGTGAGCGGGATGGCCTGCGCCATCCATTGCAGCGCCACCGGCATGTTCTCCACCGGCGTGGCGAAGCCCGACATCAGCACCGCCGGCACGCCGATGGCGAAGGCGCCGAGGATGGCCTGCTGCTGCGTCGCGCTGACCGCGGAAATCATCAGTCCGATGCCGACCACCGACAGGATGAACAGCACCAGGCTCGCCAGCAGCAGGGCGAACGAGCCGGTAAAGGGGATGCCGAACAGGAACACGCCCGCACTGATCATGAACAGGCCCAGCAGGGTGCCGATCGCCAGTGCCGGCAGCGACTTGGAGATGATGATTTCCGGCGTCGAGGTGGGCGACACCAGCAACTGGTCGAAGGTGCCGAGTTCGCGCTCGCGCGCGATCGACAGCGAGGTGATGAGCAGTGCGCTGAACAGCGCCAGGATGCCGGTCAGGCCGGGCACGATGAACCAGCGGTAGACCAGGTTCGGGTTGAACCAGTGGCGCACAACCACCGGCGTCGGCGCCTGCGTGCCCGGCACGACGGCGGCGCCGACCTCGGCGGCGATGGTCGAGAGATAGGCCACGGTGATTTGGCCGGAGTTGCTGCGCCGGCCGTCGACCAGCACCTGCGCACGGCCGCTGCCGCCGGCGGCGATCGTGCGCGAGAAATCCGCCGGGATGGCCAGCGCCGCGATGATCTCGCCGCGGTCGATCAGTTCGTGCAGCCGGCGCTGGCTGTCCACCTGCCGGACGTGGGTGATGAAGCGGGCGCTGTCCAGCCGCTGCACCAGTTCGTGCGACCAGCGGCCGGCGTCCTGGTTGTAGACGGCGATATCGACGTTGCGCACTTCCAGCGTGGCGGCGAAGGCAAACACCAGCAGCTGCAGGATCGGCGGCACGAATACCACCATGCGGCTGCGCGGGTCGCGCAGGATGCTCAGGATTTCCTTGACGAACTGCGCGCGCAGGCGGGTGAAGCTGAGCAGGGAACCGGACACGGTGCTACTCCAGGTTCTTGCGCGTGGCGCGCTTGGCCAGCACGAAGAACACCGCGCCGATCGCCGCCATCGCCAGCAGGTTGGGCACGAATACCGCCCAGATGTCGCCGGCGAGGAACACCGTCTTCAGCGATTCGACGAAATAGCGCGCCGGAATCAGATGGGTGACGGCGCGGATCGGCGCCGGCATGGCGTCGATCTCGTACAAAAAGCCCGACAGCATGAAGGCCGGCAGGAAGCCGGTGAACAGTGCAATCTGTGCTGCCAGGAACTGGTTGCGCGCCAGCGACGAGATCAGCAGTCCCTGGCCCAGCGCCGGCACCATGAACACCGCCGAGAGCAGCAGCAAGGCCGCTAGCGAGCCGTGCAGCGGCACGCCGAACACGAACACCGCCAGTGCCGCGGCACCCAGCGTGGACAGCATGCCGAGCACGAAATAGGGCAAGAGCTTGCCGATCAGGATCTCGGCCACGGAGGCGGGCGTGGACAGCACCGCCTCCATCGTGCCGCGCTCCCATTCGCGCGCCACCACCAGTGCGGTGAGCATGGTGCCGATGATGGTCATGACGATGGCGATGGCGCCGGGGATCAGCGCGCGGCGGCTTTCCAGCTCGGGGTTGAACCAGTAGCGCGGCTCCAGCACCACGGCCTGCGCCGGTGCGGCGGCGCCGCGCCCGGCGCGCCAGGACTGCACCACGCCGCGGGCGTAGTTTTCCACGTAGTTGGCGGTGTTGGGGTAGGAGCCGTCGGTGATGATCTGCACCAGCGGCTCGCTGCCGCGCCGGGCCAGGCGCTGCTCGAAATCCTGCGGGATCACCACGTAGCCGCGCAGCGCGCCGGAGACCAGCTGGTCGGCCACCTCGCGCCGGTCATGGACGAAATGCGCGTCCAGGAAACGCGTGCCGGCAAAGGCCGCGCCCAGCGACTGCGCCGAGGCGCCGGGCGATTCCATGACCACGCCGATGCGCACGTTCTTCGCATCCAGCGACACCGCGTAGGCGAACAGCAGCAGCAACACCACCGGCAGCACGAACGCGATCAGCAGCGTCGAGGGGTCGCGCAAGGCCTGATGGCTTTCCTTGACCACCAGGGCCATCAGCCGCCGCCGGTCGAAACGCCGCGAGCCGGCCGGCAGCGCGCCATCGCGTTGCTTGCGTGCGGCGGCGTTCATGCGGCAGCCTCGATGTCGCGGTCGGCCGATTGCACCAGATGGATGAAGGCATCCTCCATGGTCGGGTCCCTCCGCTGCGGGGTGACCGCCATGCGCTTGAGCGCGTCCGGCGTGTCCAGCGCGATCAGGCGCGAGCGCGAAAGCATGGCCACGCGGTCGCAGTACTCGGCCTCGTCCATGAAGTGGGTGGTGACCATGATGGTTACGCCCTTGCGCGCCAGGCCGTTGATGTGGGTCCAGAACTCGCGTCGGGTGATCGGGTCCACGCCCGAGGTGGGTTCGTCCAGGAACAGCACGGGCGGGCGGTGCATCAGCGAACAGGCCAGTGCCAGGCGCTGCTTGTGGCCCAGCGGAAGGGAGTCGGGCGTGGCGGACAACCAGTCGCCCAGGTCGAAGGTGGCGATCATCTCCTCGATGCGCTCGCGTCGCGTGGCGCCTTCCAGCTGGTACACGCCGGCGGAGAACTCCAGGTTCTGCCGCACCGAGAGCAGGCCGTAGAGCGAGAACTTCTGCGCCATGTAGCCGAGGCGGCTCTTGGCCGCGCCGGTGGCGCGACGCAGGTCGAGGCCCACCACGTGTGCCTCGCCCGCGCTTGGCTTGAGCAGGCCGCAGAGCATCTTGAAGGTGGTGGACTTGCCGGCACCGTTGGGGCCGAGCAGGCCGAAGATCTCGCCCTTACGCACCTCGAAGCTGACGTCGTCGGTGGCGGTGAAGTCGTCGAAGCGCTTGGTGAGGCGGTGGCAGGACACGGCCACTTCCGTGCCGAGTTCGACCGGCGGCAGCCGCTCGGCCAGGGTCGAGGTACCGCCGGGGCCGCCGCCGAGCAGGTCGATGAAGGCGTCCTCGAAGCGCGCCGGCACCGGCGCCAGACGCACCTGCACCCGATCGGCCAGCGACTGGACCTGCACCGTGCCGGCGCCCGCGCGCAGCACGACGCGGACGCCGGCGCCCTGGATCACGCCGTCGCTCACGCTGGGCAGGTCGAGCGCCTCGGTCAGCACCGCCCGGCGCTCGGCGCCGACGTTCTCGAGGCGGAAGCTGCGGCCTTCGAGCTGCGCCGTCAGTGTCTGCGGCGGGCCGTCGAACAGCAGCTGCCCCTGGTTCAGCAGCAGCACGCTCTGGCAGCGCTCGGCCTCGTCGAGATAGGCGGTGGACCAGACCACGGCCATGCCCTCGTCGGTCAGCGCCTGCACCATGCGCCACAGGTCCTGCCGGCTGACCGGGTCGACGCCCACTCCGGGCTCGTCCAGCAGCAGCACCTTGGGACGCGCCATCAGCGCGCAGGCCAGGCCGAGCTTCTGCTTCATGCCGCCGGAGAGCTTGCCGGCCAGGCGCGTGGTGAAGGGGCCGAGCCGGGTGAACTCGAGCAGCTCGGCGAACAGGTCGGTGTGGCGGTCCGCGTCCATGCCGCGCAGACGCGCGTACAGGCGCATGTTCTCCATCACCGAGAGGTCTTCGTACAGACCGAAGCGCTGCGGCATGTAACCGCTGGCGACATGGATGGCGTTGTTGTCCTTCACCACGTCGAAGCCGGCCAGGGTGACGCTGCCGGCGTCGGGAACCAGCAGCCCGGTCATGATCCGCATCAGCGTGGTCTTGCCGGCGCCGTCGGGACCGACCAGGCCGGTGAGGCGGCCGTAGCGGATCGTGGCACTCAGGCCGCGCAGCGCCTGGACCTCGCCGAAGCGCTTGCCGACGCCGTCGATCACCACCGCGGCACCGTGCTTGCCGGGCTGCGAGGCAACGCTGGCGGGCTGCGAACCCATCTCAGTGCCCCCGCGCGGGCTTGCCGGCGGTGTCGACATCGATCGTCACCGGCATGCCCTGGCGCAGGCCCTCGTCGGCGTCGGACACCACCACGCGCAGGCGGTAGACCAGGTCGGTGCGCAGGTTGGCGGTCTCCACCGTCTTCGGGGTGAATTCCGCGCGCGGCGAGATGAAGCCGATCTGGCCGTGATAGACGGTCGCGGAGGAATCGGTGTGAATGCGTACCTTGGTGCCCGGTGCGATGCGGCCCAGATCCGCCTCGCCGACATAGGCGCGCAGGTACAGCGGGTCGCGCAGGCTCAGGCTGTAGACCGGCGTGCTGCTCGCCACCATGCTGCCCGGTTCGCGCACGCGGGCGATCACGATGCCGTTGCTGGGAGCGACCAGCGTGGCATCGGCCACCGCGGTGCGCGCCTGGGTCAACGCGGCCTCGGCCGCCGCCACGCGGGCCTTGCCGGCCGCGATGTCCTCGCGACGAAAGCCTGCGCTGGCCAGCGACAGCGAGGCCTGCGCCGCGGCCAGGTTGGCGGCGGACTGGTCGCGTGCGGCGCGTGCGGCGTCAGCGGCGCGCTGGCTGCTGGCGCCCGACTTGAGCAAGGTGTCCTGGCGCCTGAAGTTGCGCGCGGCCTCGTCCGCGCTGGCTTGCGCCTGGCGCACGTGCTCGCGGGCCTGGGCGATTTCCTGCGGACGGTTGCCGCTGTGCAGCTTGTCCAGCTGCGCCTGCGCCGCCGCCAGTTCGGCTTCGGCCACCGCCAGCTTCTCGCGGTAAGGTGTGGCGTCGAGCTGCGCCATGACCGCGCCGGCGGCAACCGCGTCGCCTTCGTCGAAAGCCATGTGGGTCAGGCGGCCGGACTGACGAAAGGCCAGCTCCACCTCGCGGATGTCGACGTTGCCGTACAGACGCAGCGCACCCGGGTTGCCGTGGTCGCGCAACAGCCAGAACGCCAGTGCGCCAGCCATGGCGAGCCCGGCGACGGCGATCACGATCCAGCGGGTCTTTCCAGTGGGGGGGCTCGGGGTTTTCATCGATGGGTTTCCGCGTGAGAGAGGCGTTCAGTGCGTGGGCGCCACCGGCGCAGCGGTCGCCGACGCGCGCCATGCCACGGTCGCGATGCCGGTCCACACCAGCATGCGCAGGATCATGGCGATCGGCGTGCGATGCTCCCAGGCGCCACCCAGAACCACATGCACTCCGAAGGCGAGGAAGACGAGCGCGGTTGCAAGCGCGATGGCGGACGCCAGCCATGCCGCCCAGCGCCGGCGCAGCCACAGCCCGACGCTGGTGGCGACGTAGGCGAACCCGGCCAGGAAATTGAACCAGAGCACGAACGGCACGTAGTGGCCGGCGGCATGGCGTGCGGCGCCATCGACGAACAGCACCGCCGCACCTTCTCTGAGGGTCAGCAGGCCGAAGCCGATGGCGAGCAGGGAAATCGGCCAGGTCCAAACGCCGCGTTGCTGGTGGGTAGTCATCGTCATGGCCCTCGGTTCGCCGGGGAAAGTTTCCGGCCTCGGTCGCAGTCGCGGCGTGCATGCACGTCCGGTTGGGTGGTCGGGCCAGGAGCGGAATGACCACGGCCGGTTTCGCAGCCGACCAGGCCACCGTGTGGCCGCAAGGGTGGAAAGCGCTTCATGGGGCACGCGCGATGCCGCGGCGGTAGATCGCAAACGCGCCCGGAGCTTCCTTGCGCATGCGGCGGGTGTCGCCGGCCAGCAGGGCCTGCATCACCAGGCCCTGGATGCTGCCGATGAACAGCGTGGCCGCCGCGGCCGGGTCCAGCTGCGGATCCAGTTCGCCGGCGGCCTTGCCGTCCTCGATCAATGCGCGCAGGCGCTCGCTGTAACGACGGATCATGGTCTGCACCATCCGCTTGGCGGCGGTGTCCTCGGCTCGCTGCAGTTCGCCGAACAGCATCCGCGGCACGCCCGCATGCTCGGCGACGAACGCGATGTGTGCCATGAACATCGCCTCGAGCGCAGCCAATGGGCTGGTGGCACCACGCGCGGCGCGTTCAACCCGCGCCAGCAGGTGATCGGCCACCCACTCCATGACCGCCTGCCAGATTGCTTCCTTGTTCGGGAAGTGGCGGAACAGGGCACCCTGGGTCAGTTTCATCGACGTGGCGATCGCCGCCGTGGTGATCTCGCTGGGGTTCTGCTTGGCCGCTAGCTTGATGACTGCCTCGACCGTGACCGCGCGGCGCTCGTCCGCAGGCAGATGTTTGCGGTGGGTATCCATCGAGGTGGTCCATAAAAGTAAGTAAGTAATTACTATCTTATCAAGACAAGGACTGCTGTCAACAGGAGCCGGTACGAGGGATTCAGGTGCGCCGGATTTTTGTCAGGACGACGGACGGGTAGTGGCGCCACGCTCGCCACGTGCGGGGAGTCCGGTGACCGGGATGGCACGCCATGATGGCCGGGTGCCGGCTGACAAATATCGGTAAGTTGCCGTGTTTGCGGTGCCGGGCGCACACGGTCGCATCAGTGCGCCACGGCCTAGCGCAGGTTGCCGCGCGTCGTGCGGCGCAAGAGTTCCAGCCAGGCGATGGCGGCGGCCAGCATGCCGGCGGTAGCGAGCAGCATGAACGTGCCGGGCACCGTCAGCCCCATCACGCCTCGGAAGAACGGCACTCCGACCACGATCGCCAGCATCAGCGCCACGCCGCCGAACATCCGTGGCAGCCAGGGGTTGCGCGCTGGCATGCGGCTCAGTGCGGGGCGCGACACGTCGCGGTTGGCCAGGGTCAGCAGGAACAGGCCGAGCACCAGGGCGATGAACACCGCGCTGCGGCCTTGCGCGGCGTCGAGGCCCCGACCGAGCAGCAGGCCGTAGCCGAGCAGCAGGATGCCGGCGAAGCCGAGCCCCTGGATCACCGCATGGCGCAGGTTGGCAGCGGCGAACGGGGAATCCGATGGCGCGCGCGGCGGTCGCCGCATGATGTCGGCGGCGGCGGGTTCGGCCTCGAACACCACCGAGCAGGCCGGGTCGATCAGCAGCTCAAGCAGCACGATGTGCACCGGCATCAGCAGCACCGGCCAGTGCAGCAGGGTCGGCACCAGCGCCAGCACGATGATCGGCATGTGCACGGCGAACACGAAGCGGGTGGCCTTGGTGATGTTGTCGTAGATGCGCCGGCCCTGGCGGATCGCCGCCACGATGCTGGCGAAGCTGTCGTCCAGCAGCACCAGCGCGGCCGCCTCGCGCGCCACGTCGGTGCCGCGCTCGCCCATCGCCACGCCGACGTCGGCGGCCTTCAGCGCGGGGGCATCGTTGACGCCGTCGCCGGTCATCGCCACCACCTCGCCGCCGTCCCGCAGCAGCTGCACCAGGCGCAGCTTCTGCTCGGGCTTGAGCCGCGCGCACAGGTCGACCTGGCGCAGGCGTTCGCGCAACGCGGCGTCGTCCAGCACGGCCATCTCCGCGCCGGTGATGACCTCGGCGCGTTCGCTCAGCCCGACCTGGCGGGCGATCGCGCGCGCGGTGGCGGGATGGTCGCCGGTCATCATGATGATGCGCACGCCGGCATCGCGGCATTCGGCGATCGCCACCGGCACTTCCGGGCGCGGCGGATCGACGAAGCCGACCAGGCCGAGGAAGCGGAAGTTGAAATCGTGCTGGCTGCGCGGCCATGCCGCGCCTTGCCATTCGCCGCGGGCCACGCCGAGCACGCGCAGGCCGCGTTCGGCCATCGCCTCCACCTGGCGCAGGATGGCCGCGGCGTCGGCATCGCCCAGGTGGCACAGGTCGATCACCGCCTCCGGCGCGCCCTTGGTGGCCAGCAGGTGCGCGTGGCGCGCGTCGCCGCGGAACACGTGGGTCATCGCCAGGATGTCGGGCGACAGCGCGTATCCGAATTCCGGCGTCCACTCGGCGTGCACGTGCTCGGTATCGGTGAGCCAGTACAGCCCGAACTGCTGGATCGCCTTCTCCATCGGATCGAACGGGTCGGCCGGCGTCGCCAGCATGGCGAACTCGACCAGTTCGTGGAACGGCTCGGGCAGCTCAGCCGCCTCCTCGCCGTGGCAGCTGTCGTCGACCAGGCGCAGCTCGGCCACCTGCATGCGGTTCTGCGTCAGCGTGCCGGTCTTGTCGACCGCCAGCACCGAGATCGCGCCCAGCGCCTCCACCGCCGGCACGCGGCGGGTCAGCACCTTCTGCTTCGAGATCCGCCACGCGCCCAGCGCGAGGAACACGGTGAGGATCACCGGGATCTCTTCCGGCAAGATCGCCATGGTCAGCGCGATGCCGGCCAGCACGCTTTGCAGCAGGCCGTGGCCGTCCCACAGCCAGCCGAGCAGGGCATATGCCGCGGCGAGCAGCAGTCCGCCGACGGTGAGATTGCGGATCAGCCGGCGCGAGGCCTGCTGCAGGCCGGACACCGGTTCGACGGTATCGGCCAGCGCCTGGCCGATGCGGCCCACCGCGGTGGCGCCGGCCACGGCATGCACCTCGGCGACGCCCACGCCCTTGGTCACCACGGTGCTGGCGAACAGCTGGCCGGCCTCCCCGCCCGGCAGCTTGGTGGCCGGCACCGCCTCACCGGTGAGCAGCGACTCGTTGACGTCCAGGTGGCCGTCCAGCAGCACGGCATCGGCGGCGACGCGGTCGCCTTCGTGCAGCACCAGCAGGTCGCCCACCACCACCTCGCGGCCGGGGATGCGGATCTCCGCGCCGCCGCGGATCACCAGCGCGCGCGGGGCGGACAGCTCGCGCAGCGATTCCAGCGCCCGCTGGGTCTTGCGCTCCTGCGCCAGCGTGATACCGATGATCACGAACACGAACGACAGCAGGAACGCCGCCTCGGCACGGTCGCCCAGCGCCAGGTACAGGCCGCCGGCCACCAGCAGCATCAGGAACATCGGTTCCAGCAACACGCCGGCGACCATCGACCACAGCGTCCGCGGCGCGCTGCCGGGCAGCAGGTTCGGTCCGTGTTCGGCCAGCCGGCGTGCGGCCTCCGCCGGGTCCAGCCCGGCCAGGTTGGCGGGGCGGGGCGGCCTGGTGGCGCTCATGCGCGTTTGCGCCGCGCGCCGGGCGGCAAGGCGTGCGGCGCGCGGGAACGGCTCAGCGGCAAACCAGCACCGGCACGTCGCCGTTCAAGATCACCTTGTGCGTTTCGCTGCCCAGCAGCAGCCGGTCGAAGCCGCGCCAGCCGTGCGAGGCCATCACGATCAGGTCGCACTGGTGCTTCCTGGCGGCGCCGACGATGGCGGCGAAGGGGCGCGCATCCGTTTCGTGGCTGCTCTCGCAGGGGACACCGGCCGCTTCCGCCCGCCGGCGCACCTCCGCCAGGTAGCCTTCCGCGTTGGCCACCGCCTCGCGGGTATAGGCCGCCTCGCTGGCCTGGATGAACTCGGCGAAGTAGACGGTGGCGGGGAACGGCACCAGCACGTGGAAGGCGTGCACGCGGGCGCCCAGCCGCGCCGCCAGTTCGATGCCGGTGTCGACCGCGCGCAGCGACAGCTCGGAGCCGTCGGTGGGCAGCAGGATGTGCTTGAACATGAGGGGATACTCCGTGGGGGAAAGCGTCAGCGGCAGGTATAGCCGCCGTCGATGACCAGCTCGCTGCCGGTGACGAATTTCGATTCGTCGGAGGCAAGATAGACCACGCCCCACGCGATGTCGTCCGGCTCGCCCAGGTGGCCGAGCGGATGCAGTGCGCCGACCTCGCGCCGGTGTTGCGCGGGGTCGCCGCCCATCGAGGCGAGGTGCTGCTCCACCATCGGCGTCCAGATGAAGCCGGGGTGGATCGAGTTGACCCGGATGCGGTCGGCCGCGTACAGCATCGCGTCGGTCTTGCTCATCAGCCGCACCGCGCCCTTGGACGCATGGTACGGCGGCGAGTCCGCCGCGCCGACCAGGCCGTAAATCGACGACAGGTTGATGATGCTGCCGCCGCCGGCCGCGCGCAGCGGCGCGATCGCATGCTTGGTGCAGAAGAACACGCCCTTCACGTTGATCGCCTGTACCCGGTCCCATTCCGCCTCGGTGAGTTCGTGGGTGGGCTTGTTCGCTCCGGCGATGCCGGCGTTGTTGACCAGGACGTCCAGACGTCCGAACGCCGCCACCGCGCCGGCGACCGCCGCCGCCACCTCGGCCTCCACCGATACGTCGGCGTGGAAAAAGCGCGCGGCCGCGCCGAGGCGGGCAGCCAGCTGCCGCCCCGGTTCGTCGTGCAGGTCGACGATGGCGACCCGCGCCCCCGCCTCCGCCAGCCGCGCCGCGCAGGCGGCGCCGATGCCCACGGCGCCGCCGGTCACCAGTGCCACCTTGCCATCGAGCCTGCCCATCAGCGTGCCTCCCGGTTGCATGCCGACAGGGTGCGCGAGTCGGCACGGGTCGGCGTTGACCGGAGTCAATTGCACGGCGGGTCCGTGCGGCCGCGGCGTCCCGCACGCCTGCGGGCGGCGGGTCTGATACAAATCATGGCGAGCGCCTCCGGCGATCTGCCAGCATGGCGAATCATTCTCATTTCAGGCGAGCACACCATGGCCGAATCACCGACGTCGACGGCGAAGCCGGCGACCTTCGCCGAACTGCCGGCCTTGCTGGCCTCCGCGCCGCACCGGTTGCTGTTCTTCGCCGGCACGGTGGCGGTGATGCTGAGCATGGCGTGGTGGGCGGTGGAACTGACCTGGATGCGCTTCGGGCTGGCCGGCTGGCCGCAGCCGCCGATCCCGCCGGGCTGGGCGCACGCGATGCTGATCCAGTACGGGCTGTTCCCGCTGTTCATGTTCGGCTTCTTGCTGACCACGTTCCCGCGCTGGCTGGGCCGGCCAGCGCTGCCGCGCTCGCGCTACGTGCCGGTGGCCGGCGGCATCTTCGGCGGCTACGTGCTGGCGAACGTGGGCCTGCTCGACCTGATGTGGCTGCTGCGGCTGGGCGTGGCGCTGATGCTGGCGGGCTACTTGGTCGGCGTCGTCACGCTGGCCGGGGTGTTGCGCGGGGGCGACGACAAGCTGCACCACGCGAAATCCTGCCTGGCGGCGCTCACGCTGGGCACGCTGGGGCTGGCGGTGTTCCTGGCCTTCCTGTTCGGTGCGCCGGCGGAGTGCGCGCTGCTGGCGATCAAGCTGGGCACCTACGGCCTGCTGCTGCCGATCTATTTCACGGTGACCCACCGCATGCTGCCGTTCTTCAGCGGCAACGTGGCGAAGGGCTACGTCGTGGTGCGCCCGCGCTGGAGCCTGCAGGTGGTGTGGTTGCTGCTGCTGGCGCACCTGCTGCTGGAGTGGCGCAGCGCGCTGGGCTGGCTGTGGCTGGCGGACGTGCCGCTGGCGCTGGTGTTCGCCTGGCATGCGCTGGCCTGGCAGCCGTGGAAGGCGATGCGCCCCGGACTGCTGGCGGTGCTGCACCTGGCGTTCGCGTGGCTGCCGGTGGCGTTCGTGCTGTACGCGGTGCAGGACGTGGTCTATGCCGTGGGCGGCCACCACATCCTCGGCCGCGCGCCGCTGCATGCGCTGGCGATCGGCTACTTCGGCTCGATGCTGGTGGCGATGGTGACCCGGGTGACCCAGGGCCATTCCGGCCGGCCGCTGGAAATGAGCGCGATCCCCTGGCTGTGTTTCGCGCTGCTGCAGCTGGTGGCGCTGGTACGCATCCGCGCCGAATTGGGTGGCGATGTCTACCTCTGGCTGGTGATCGCCGCGTACGGCTGGCTGCTGGCGTTCCTGCCGTGGGTGCTGCGCTCGGCATGGATCTACCTGACCCCGCGGATCGACGGCAAGCCGGGCTGAAATCCGGGCGCTTCGCCGCTGTGGCAGGGTGACGCAGAAGCGCTTCGAATGGAGGTCGGTTGACTCAGGTCAAACGCAACATGTTACGTTTCCCTACGCTGGCACCAGTACCCAGGGAGAACGTTCCATGACACGTCCATACCTCTACGTCGCTGCTGCCGCCATGCTGGCGCTGGCAGCCTGTTCAGGCAAACCATCCGCTTCATCCTCCGGCCCGGCCGCCAATGCGACCGCGCCGGTCACCAGCACCTCGGTCGCCTCCGAGCGCGGCGACTTCGGTCCGCCGCAGGGCGAGCCGATCCACGCGGTGCTGACCAGCCCGCCGCACGTGCCGCCGCCGATCCACCGCAACTATCCGGCGAAGGTCATCGTCGAGCTGGAAGTGGTCGAGAAGGAGATGCCGATCTCCGAGGGCGTGAGCTACACGTTCTGGACCTTCGGCGGCACCGTGCCGGGCAGCTTCATCCGCGTGCGCCAGGGCGACACGGTGGAGTTCCACCTGAAGAACGCGCCGGACAGCAAGATGCCGCACAACATCGACCTGCACGGCGTGACCGGGCCGGGCGGCGGCGCGGCGTCGAGCTTCACCGCGCCGGGGCATGAGTCGCAGTTCACCTTCAAGGCGCTCAACCAGGGCATCTACGTCTACCACTGCGCCACCGCGCCGGTGGGCATGCACATCGCCAACGGCATGTATGGCCTGATCCTGGTCGAGCCGCCGGAAGGCCTCAGCCCGGTCGACCACGAGTACTACGTGATGCAGGGCGACTTCTACACCACCGGCAAGTACCGCGAGAAGGGCCACCAGCCGTTCGACATGGAGAAGGCGATCGACGAGCACCCGACCTATGTGCTGTTCAACGGCAGGGAAGGTGCGATCACCGGCGACAACGCGCTGACCGCCAAGATCGACCAGAAGGTGCGCCTGTTCGTCGGCAACGGCGGCCCGAACCTAGTCTCCAGCTTCCACGTGATCGGCGAGATCTTCGACAAGGTGCAGCCCGAGGGCGGCACGGTGGCGCAGCACAACGTGCAGACCACGCTGATCCCCTCCGGCGGCGCCGCGATCGTGGAGTTCCACACCGACGTGCCGGGCAGCTACGTGCTGGTCGACCACTCGATCTTCCGCGCCTTCAACAAGGGTGCGCTGGGCATCCTCAAGGTGGACGGCCCGGAGAACAAGGCGATCTACTCGGGCAAGGAGGTCGACTCGGTGTACCTGGGCGACCGTGCCGGCGCCAACCTGCAGGCGGTGAGCACGGCGGCGAAGGCGCATGCGGCCGGCACGCTGACCAAGGAAGAGCAGATCGCCGCGGGCAAGCAGCTGTTCGCCGGCACCTGTTCGGTCTGCCACCAGGCGAACGGCGAGGGCCTGCCCAACGTGTTCCCGCCGCTGGCGAAGTCGGACTTCCTCGCGGCCGATCCGAAGCGGGCGATGACCATCGTCACCCACGGCCTGACCGGCAAGGTCACCGTCAACGGGCACGAGTACGACTCGGTGATGCCGCCGATGAGCCAGCTGACCGATGACGAGGTGTCCAACATCCTCACCTACGTACTGAACAGCTGGGGCAACCCCGGTGGCCAGTTCAGCAAGGACGAGGTGGCCAAGGCACGTGCCGCGGCGACCCCGGCGCCGGCGGCGGGGCACTGACGATGCGCGTTCGACTGGCACTGGCGTGGTTCGGCCTGGTGCTGGCACTCCCGGTGGCGGCGGCGGACTATGCCGCCCTGCCGGGAGGCAGTTTCAGCAGCGTGCTGCCGGCGGACGGCAAGGCGGCAGCGGCGCAGGTGGCGCCGTTCCGCCTGCGCACCGAGCCGGTCACCAACACCGAGTTCCTGGCCTTCGTGAAGGCCCATCCGCAATGGCGGCGCGACCGCGTCGCCAGCATCCTGGCCGACGCGCGCTACCTCAGCCACTGGACCAGCGCCGACACGCTGGGCGAGCAGGCGCTGCCGCAGCAGCCCGTCACCCGGGTCAGCTGGTTCGCCGCGCAGGCGTACTGCGAGAGCGAACAGGCGCGCCTGCCGAGCTGGTACGAGTGGGAGTACGCGGCGGCGGCCGATGCCACCCGCCGCGACGCCCGCGCCGATCCGGCCTGGCGCGAGGGCATCCTCGGCTGGTACTCGCGCCCCTCCAGCGCGGCGCTGCCGGCCGTCGGCGGCCCGCCCAACGCCTACGGCGTGCGCGATCTCAACAACCTGGTGTGGGAATGGGTGGACGACTTCAACGCGCTG
Organism: Rhodanobacter sp. FW101-FHT13A11; assembly: GCF_058790335.1. NCBI lineage: Bacteria > Pseudomonadati > Pseudomonadota > Gammaproteobacteria > Lysobacterales > Rhodanobacteraceae > Rhodanobacter > Rhodanobacter sp. FW101-FHT13A11. Next base: position 119,437 of record NZ_JBYTCN010000002.1, read on the forward strand.
ATGGTCGCCAGCGACAGCCGCCAGCAGGGCGATCCCGACCTGCTGAAATTCTGCGGCGCCGGCGCGATCAGCCTGCAGGAGAAGGAGAACTACGCGGTGCTGATGCGCATCGCGATGCTGTCCGCGCTGAAGGCGTCCGACACCACCAACAACATGGGCTTCCGCTGCGCGAAGTCCGAGTGAGGAATACGCCATGAAACGCCTGTTGCCCCTGCTCGCGATGCTGCTGCTGTTCGGCGGCGGCACCGTGCGGGCCGCCGCGCCGCTGCCCGGCGATTCGGTCTACCAGCTGGCGGTGCAGCTCACCGACCAGAACGGCCGGCCGCAGCTGCTGGCCGCCCGGCGCGGCCGGCCGCAGCTGGTGACGATGTTCTACACCTCGTGCCAGATGGTCTGCCCGATGATCATCGACAGCCTGCGGCTGACCCGCAACGCGCTGGACCCGGCGGCGCGTTCGCGGATCGACCTGCTGGCGGTGAGCTTCGACCCGGCCAGGGACGACGTGGCCACGCTGCATGCCTACGCCGAGAAGCGCAAGCTCGATCCGCGCATCTGGACGTTGGCCCGGGCCGAGCCCGCGCAGGTGCGCCAGCTCTCCGGCGTGCTTGGCCTGCAGTACCGGCGCCTGCCGGACGGCGAATTCAACCACAGCAGCGAGCTGATCCTGCTCGATGCCGAGGGCCGCATCGCGGCGCGCACCACGGTGATCGGCCGGCTCGATCCGGCCTTCGTCAAGGCCGTCAACGAGACAGCCGTCGCGCCGTGAGCCGCACCGGCAAATGGACGTCCATACGTCCTGCAACGATCCGTCGCCCCACGAACACGCCGCCGTCATGGCGGCGTGTTCGTGGGTGCCCGCGTGGCGTGTTGTCACAGTCGGCGCTTTGGTGACGACCGGCTGACCGCGGTCAAGCCCGTGCCGCCCCGGCATGCGCAGACTGCGCGCAGTCCACAAGGGGTCACACGATGAACATGACACGCAAGCTGCTTCCCGTCGCCTGCCTGCTGGCTGCAACAGCCGCGCCAGCGGCCCGGGCCAGTGCCGACAACCTGCCGGCGACGCCGGCCAGCGCGCCGCTGCAGCTGGAATGGGACGCGCGTCTGCGCCACGAGCAGGTCGACGACGATGCCTTCAGCCGCGACGCGCGCGCCGATACCCTGCGCCTGCGGCTGGGCCTGCGCGCGAACTTCGGCAGCGGCTGGAGCGGGCTGCTGGAAGGCGCCGGCGTGGCCAGCGCCGGTGAGCACTACAACAGCGGCGCGAATGGCCGCACGCAGTACCCGGCGATCACCGACCCGCACGGCGGCGAACTCAACCAGGCCTGGCTGGGCTGGCAGAACGGCACGTTCGGCGCGATCCTCGGCCGCCAGCGCTTGCTGCTGGACAACCAGCGCTGGGTCGGCAACAGCGGCTGGCGCCAGTACGAGCAGACCTTCGATGCGCTGTCGCTGCAATGGCAGCCGCTGTCGGCGCTGAACGTACGCTACGCCTGGCTCGACCGCGTGCACCGGGTGGCCGGCCCCGACGCGCTCAGCCCGCTGGCGCGCGAGCGCCGGCTGGACACGCACCTGTTCAACCTCGCCTGGACGCAGGGCGCGCAGCAGTGGACGGGCTATGCCTACCTACACGAGGACCGCGACGTGGCCAGCGCGTCCACCGCCACCTGGGGCGTGCGCTGGAGCGGCAGCGCCCTGCGCGGCGGCAACGGTCCGGGCTGGACGCTGGAGGCGGCGCGGCAGGACGACTACGCCAACAACCCGCTGCACTTCGGCCATGACTACTGGCTGCTGGAACCGGCCTGGACCCAGGCCGGCATTACCGCGAAGCTGGGCTGGGAACATCTGGGCGGCAACGGCCGCCATGCGCTGCAGACGCCGTTGGCCACGCTGCACGCGTTCAACGGCTGGGATGACCAGTTCGCGGTGACGCCGCCCGGCGGCCTGGAGGACCGCTACGCGAGCGTCGCCGGCAAGCTCGGCCGCAGCGGTTTCGCCGGCAAGCTGGGCTGGGCGCTGGCCTGGCACGACTACCGTGCCGACCGCGGCGGCCGCTACGGCAGCGAGTGGAACGCGTCGCTGAGCTTCCCGCTGGCGGCGGGCCTGAGCGGCCTGGTCAAGCTGGCGGACTATCGCGCCGACGGCTTCGGCCGCGACAGCGCCAAGGTATGGCTGCAGCTCGAATGGAAGGGGCGGCAGGCGCTGGCGGACGCACGCTGAGCGACCGGCGCCGCGCCTGATGCAGGTCAGCGCATCCGCGCGGCGCTTGCGTTGAGATGACGCCCATGCGAGCCGATCCGCCATCGCCCGGTTGCCGCGTCGACCACGACGCGCCGCCCGAACTGGACCTGCGCCGGCTGCCGTCGCCGGAGCCGATGCTGCGCGCGCTGGCGGCAGCCGATGCGCTGGCGCCGGGGCAGGCGGTGCGGGTGCTCACCCCGCTGCTGCCGGTGCCGCTGCTCGACGCGCTGGCCGCACGCGGGCTGCACGCGTCGGCATCCGCGCTGCCCGCCGGCGGCGCGCGCGTGCTGATCCGCCGCCCGGACGACGATGGCGCGGCTGGCGCTTGACCGCGCGCCCGCCGCCTCGCTGCCGCGGCGCTTCCTGCTGAGCGCGCCGCCGTGGGGGATGCTCGCCGGCGTGCTGCTGCTGGTCGATGGCGACGCGCTGCTGCGCACGCGCTGGCAGCCGGGCACGCTGGCGCTGGCGCACGTGTTTGCGCTCGGCGTGCTGGGCAACGTGATGTTCGGCAGCGTGCTGCAGTTCCTGCCCGCGGCCGCCGGCGTGCGGGTCCGCGGCGGCGCGCGGCTCGGGCCGCCGCTGCATGCGGCGTTCAACCTCGGCGTGCTGCTGCTGGTGGCGGGGCTGCACCAGGGCTGGCGCGGCGGCCTGCTCGGCGCCGGCGTGCTGTTGCCGCTGGCGTTCGCGACGCTGGCCGCGATGACCCTGCCCGGCCTGGTGCAGGCAGCGGGGCAGCGGCTGCTGCGCGCCGGCATCGGCGCGGCGATCGGCACGGGCATGGCGGTCGCGCTGCTCGGCGGCGTGCTGGCGCTGGGCCTGGCCGGCCGGTGGATGCCGCCGGCGCCGGCGTGGGTGGACGTGCATGCCGGCTGGGGCGTGCTGGGCTGGGTGATCGTGCTGCTGGCCAGCGTGGCGCGGGTGGTGATGCCGATGTTCCAGGGCACCGCCGCGGTCGATGCGCGGGTGCAGGCGCTGTGGCTGGGCAGCGCCTGGCTGGCCCTGCTCGGCGCGGGCGGCGGGCGGCTGGCCGGCGCGGACGGCCGTTGGCTGGCCGGCGCGGTGGCGCTGCACGCGCTGCTGTTCGCGATCGCCGCGCTGTGGCTGCAGTGGCGCGCCTCGCGCCAGCGCCGCGGACCGTTGGTGTGGAGCTGGCGCGCCGGGCTGGTCGCGCTGGCGCTGGCGGCGCCGGCGCTGGCCTTCGGCGCATGCGGCGGCCTGCTGGCCGCCGCGCTGGGGCTGGGCATCGCGCTGCCGCTGCTGCTGCTCGGCATGGCCATGGAGATCGTCCCCTTTGTCGACTGGATCGAGCTGCACCGGCGCTGCGGCCGCGGCGTGCAACTGCCGGGCGTGCAGCGCCTGCTGCCCGATGGCGACAAGTTCGGCGTACTGCTGGCGCAGCTGCCGCTGCTGCTGTTGCCGGCCGCCGTGCTGTGGCCGCGGCCGTGGCTGGCCTGCGCGGCCGGGCTGGCGTTGTTGCTGGCATGGCTGGCCGCATGGTCGGCACTGCGCGGCGTGCGCCGGCGCGCCGACGATTTCCTGCTGAAAGTGGAGTACCGCCCATGAGTGCCGGGTTGCCGCTCGTCTATGCCTGCTCCGGCTGCTCCAGCGCGGCGCAGATGACCAACCATCTGGCGCTGACGCTGGATCGTGCCGGCGTGGCCGAGATGTCCTGCATCGGCGGCGTCGGCGGCGGCGTGACCGGCCTGGTGCGCACCGCGCAGCGCGGGCGGCCGATCCTCGCGCTGGATGGTTGCGTGCTGAAATGCGTGGCGGCCTGCCTGGCCCGGGCGGGGGTGGTCGCCGACACGCACCTGGTGCTTTCCGACTACGGCGTGAAGAAGCGCCTGCATGCCGATTTCAGCTCGGCCGAGGCGCAGCAGGTGTATGCCGCCGAGGTGCTGCCGGCGGCGCAGGCGCTGCGCGATGCGCTGGCCGCGCGGCACCCCCGCGGGCCTGACGATCGCGGGCGCCTGCCGCCCGCAGGGGGCGGCGATTGATCCCGGTCAAGGCGCGCCGATGCCATCGCCCACCATGATGCCGGCCACCATGAGCGCCCCGTCCGAGCCCGCCTCCTCCGCACCGCGCCGGGGCGGCCCGAGCCAATCCGTTTTCCCCACTGAAAAACGATCACGATGACCGCCTCTGCAACGCTGCCCGTACCGGTCTGGCGCGACGAGCTCGAACACGAGTACGCCGCGCTGGCTGAGCGCCTGGAACCGCTGGTGCCCTGCCTGGAGATCCCGCTGCACCTGCCGTGGATCGACGCGATCAACAAGCTGAAGAAACAGCGCGGCGCGGTGATCATGGCGCACAGCTACCAGTCGCCGGAGATCTTCCACGGCGTGGCCGACATCACCGGCGACTCGCTGGGCCTGGCGCAGGCAGCGCGCGATTGCGACGCCGACCTGATCGTGGTGTGCGGCGTGCACTTCATGGCCGAGAGCGCGAAGATCCTCGCGCCGGAAAAGACCGTGCTGCTGCCCGACCTGGAGGCCGGCTGCTCGCTGGCCTCGTCGATCACCGCCGCCGACGTGCGTGCGTTGCGCGCGCAGCACCCCGGCGCGCCGGTGGTCAGCTACGCCAACACCTCGGCCGCGGTGAAGGCGGAGTCCGATGCGATCTGCACCTCGGCCAACGCGGTGCAGGTGGTCGAGTCGATGGGCGCGGCCAGGGTGATCTTCCTGCCCGACGAATTCCTCGGCCGTCACGTCGCCAGCCAGACCAGGGTGGAGCTGGTGCTGTGGCATGGCCGCTGCGAGGTGCACGAGAAGTTCACCGCGCAGGAAGTGCGCCACGTGCGCGAGCAGTTCGGCACCCGGGTGGTGGCGCATCCGGAGTGCTCGCCCGAGGTGCTGGCCGAGGCCGATTTCGTGGGTTCCACCACCGCCATGGGCAAGTGGCTGGCGCGCGAAAAGCCGGCCAGGGTGGCGATGATCACCGAGTGCTCGATGGCCGACAATCTCAAGTCGCAATTCCCCGCCACCGAGTTCATCAAGCCGTGCAACCTGTGCCCGCACATGCAGCGCATCACCCTGCCGAACATCTATGCGGCGCTGCGCGACATGAAGCACGCCATCGAGATCCCCGCCGGCACGATTGCGGGCGCGCGCCGCGCGCTGGAGCGCATGCTGGCGGTGGGCCGGCGCGAGACCGTGTGAGGCACGCGCGCCTGCCCATCGTGGTGGTCGGCGGCGGCGTGGCCGGCATGGCCACCGCGCTCGCCGCGGCGCCGGCGCCGGTGCGCCTGCTGTGCCGGGCGCACGACGGCACCGGCAGCGCCAGTGCGCTGGCGCAGGGCGGCATCGCGGCCGCCGTCGACGAACGCGACAGCGCCGGTGCGCACGCCGAGGACACCCTGCAGGCCGGCGCCCGCCACAACGATGCGGCGGCGGTGCACTGGCTGACCCGCGTCGCGCCGGAGGCGATCGCCTGGCTGCAGGCGCAGGGCGTGGCGTTCGACCATGCCGCCGACGGGCGCCTTCAGCTGGGCCGCGAGGGCGGCCACGGTGCGGCGCGCATCGTGCACGCCGGCGGCGACGCCACCGGGGCCGCCCTGGTGCGCGCCCTGCGCGCGCGGGTGCAGGAAGCGGGGCACATACAGTGGCGCGGCGGCGTCGACGTCGACGCGCTGTTGCTGCGCGACGGCCGCGTGGCCGGCGTGCGCACCTGCGACGTGCGCGGTCGCCATGAACACATCGAGGCCGCGGCGGTGGTGTTGGCCACCGGCGGCATCGGCGCGCTGTTCGCGCATACCAGCAATCCGCCCGGCGCGAACGGCGCGGGGCTGGCCCTGGCACTGGCCGCCGGCGCGCTGCCGCGCGACCTGGAGTTCGTGCAGTTCCATCCCACCGCGCTGGCCGTCGGCGGGCACTGCCTGCCCCTGGTCACCGAGGCGCTGCGCGGCGCCGGCGCGCGCCTGCTCGACGCCGCGGGCGCGCCGCTGATGCGCGGCCTGCACCCGCTGGGCGACCTCGCCCCGCGCGACGTGGTGGCGCGGCGCGTGTGGCAGGCCCAGCGCACGGGCGAGCGGGTGTGGCTGGACGCGACGGCGGTCGAGGGCGACTGGCGCGTGCGTTTCCCCACCGTGCTGGCGGCGTGCCTGGCGCACGGGCTGGATCCGCGCCGAGTACCGCTGCCGATCACTCCGGTGGCGCACTTCCACATGGGCGGCGTGGCCACCGACCTGGATGGCCGCAGCACGCTCCCCGGCCTGTACGCGGTGGGCGAAGCGGCCTGCAACGGCGTGCACGGCGCGAACCGGCTGGCCAGCAATTCGCTGCTGGAAGCGGTGGCCTGCGGTCGCCGGCTCGGTGCCGTGCTGGCCCAGGTCGCGCCGTCGCCCGGCGCCGGCGGCGAGCATCGCTGGGTCGAACGCGGCGACGCGCTGGCCGCGGACGCACAGGCCGCGCTGGGCGAGCTGCTGTGGCAGGCGGCGGGACCGGTACGCGAGGGGGCGGCGTTGCGCGATGCCTGGCGCACCTGCGCCGCGGCGGCGGGTGCCGGCTGGCAGATGCGCCTGGCCAAGGCCCTGCTGCGCGCCGCCCGGTTGCGCCGGCGCAGCCTCGGTGCGCATGACCGGTCCGACCGCGGCTGCGACGATATGTCCCACGAGGAAACGGCGCGTCGCCGCCGCGGCTGACCCGGATCAAGACGCCTGCGACGGCCACCCAGCACACTGCGGCTTCCTCACTCCGCGAGTTTTCCATGACACGTCCTTCCTCGTTCGACTACGAGCAACTGCTGGCCTGCGGCCGCGGCGAATTGTTCGGCGACGGCAACGCGCGGCTGCCCGCGCCGCCGATGTTGATGTTCGACCGCATCACCCGGATCGCCAGCGAAGGTGGTGCCTACGGCAAGGGGTTGATCCACGCCGAACTGGATATCCATCCGCGGTTGTGGTTCTTCGATTGCCACTTCCTCGGCGATCCGGTGATGCCCGGCTGCCTCGGGCTGGATGCGATGTGGCAGCTCAGCGGCTTCTTCCTGCCGTGGCTGGGCGAACCCGGCCGTGGCCGCGCGCTGGGCGTGGGCCAGGTGAAATTCACCGGGCAGGTCAAGCCGAGCGCGAAGCGCGTGCGCTACGAGATCGACATTCGCCGCGTGATGCGCGGCAAGCTGGCGCTGGTGATCGCCGACGGCAAGACCTTCGTCGACGACCGCCTGATCTACGTGGCCAGCGACATGCGCGTGGGCCTGTTCCAGTCCACCGAGGGCTTTTGAGATGCGTCGCGTGGTGGTGACCGGGATGGGCATGGTGTCGTGCCTGGGCAACCTGCCGATGACCGTATCGCAGGCGCTGCGCGATTGCCGCAGCGGCATCCGCGCGATTCCCGACTACGTCGCGCGCGGCCTGCGCAGCCACGTGGCCGGCGTGCCGCAGATCGACCTGGAGGCGGCGATCGACCGCAAGCTGAAACGCTTCATGGGCGACGCGGCGGCGTACGCCTACGTGGCGATGCGCGCGGCGATCGCCGATGCCGGGCTGGCCATCGAGCAGGTGCGCCACCCGCGCATCGGCGTGATCGCCGGTTCCGGCGGCGGTTCCGCACAGTGGCAGATCGAGACCGGCGACCTGCTGCGCGAGAAGGGCGTGCGCAAGATCGGCCCGTACATGGTGCCGCGCACGATGTGCTCCACCGTGTCGGCCACGCTGGCCACCGCGTTCGGCATCCTCGGCCTCAGCTACTCGATCGCCGCCGCCTGCGCCACCTCGGGGCACTGCATCGGCGCGGCCGCCGACCTGATCCGCCACGGCGCGCAGGACGTGATGTTCGCCGGCGGCGGCGAGGAAGTGCACTGGGGCATGACCGCGCAGTTCGACGCGATGGGCGCGCTTTCCAGCAGCTACAACGACACGCCGCATGCGGCGTCGCGCCCGTACGACAGCGGCCGCGACGGCTTCGTCATCGCCGGCGGCGGCGGCATGCTGGTGCTGGAGGAGTACGAGCACGCGAAGGCGCGCGGCGCGAACATCCACGCCGAGCTGGTCGGCTACGGCGTCACCTCCGACGGCGCCGAGATGGTGGCGCCCAGCGGCGAGGGCGCGGTGCGCTGCATGCGCATGGCGCTGGCCGGCGTGAACGGCCCGGTCGATTACCTCAACACCCACGGCACCGCCACGCCGCTGGGCGACATCGTGGAGCTGCAGGCGGTGCGCGAGACGTTCGGTACCGACGTGCCGCTGCTGTCCTCGACCAAGGCGCTGAGCGGGCACTCGCTGGGCGCGGCCAGCGTGCACGAGGCGATCTACAGCCTGCTGATGCTGAAGGAAGGCTTCGTCGCCGGTTCCGCCAACATCGACCGGCTCGATGAGCGCGCCGAGGGCTTCCCGATCGTGCGCGAGACCCGCCCCGCCCCGCTGCGCACGGTGATGTCCAACAGCTTCGGCTTCGGCGGCACCAACGCCAGCCTGGTGTTCGCCAGCGTGTAGCCGCGCCGGCTTGCCTGCGGCCGCCGGACCGGCGGCCGCGCCCCGCCACTGCAGCGAGCATCCACGCATGCCATCGACACCCGCGGCCGCCGTCTCGCGCGACTCCACTTTCGGCGAGGAAATCGCCAACAGCGTCAGCCACGGCCTCGGCCTGCTGCTGGCCATCGCCGGCCTGCCGGTGCTGGTCATCGGCGCGTTGCGCGATGGCGGCACCATGGCGGTGGTGGCGGCAGCCGTGTTCGGCGGCAGCGCGATCCTGCTGTACCTGGCGTCCACGCTGTACCACGCGGTGGCGCACGTGCGCATCAAGGCGGCGCTGCAGCGGCTGGACCACGCGGCGATCTACCTGCTGATCGCCGGCACCTACACGCCGATCGCGCTGGGCGTGCTGCGCGGCGGCTGGGGCTGGACCATGCTCGGCGTGATCTGGAGCTTCGCGGTGCTCGGCGTGGTGTTCAAGCTGGTCGTGGGGGCGCGCTTCCATCGCGTGTCCACCGCGCTGTACGTGGCGATGGGCTGGGCCGCCCTGGCCGCGATCCGGCCGCTGTGGCAGCACATGCCCCCGGGCGGCCTGGCCTGGCTGTTCGGCGGCGGCCTGGCCTACACGCTGGGCGTGCTGTTCTTCCTGCTGCACGAGCGGCTGCGCTACAGCCATTTCATCTGGCACCTGTGTGTGCTCGCCGGCACCGGCTGCCACTACGTCGCGGTGCTGCGCTACGCGTTCTGAGTACGCGGATCAGCTGCCGGCGCGCCGGCCGTTGTGCATGGTGCGCGCGGGGGCCTTCTTCGCGGCGCGGCGGCCGCTGCCCGTGGCGCAGTAGATGCCGTAGAGCGTGGCCATGATGTCGTGGGCCGGGCCTTGGGGCAGGGTGTACCAGACGCTCTGCGCCTCGCGGCGGGTACTCACCAGGCCTTCGTCGCGCAGCCGCGCCAGGTGCTGCGACAGCGCCGACTGGCTGAGCTCGGGCAGCCGTTCGTTGATCTGGTTCACCTGCATCTCGCCGTCCAGCAGCAGGCACAGCACGCGCAACCGCTGGGCGTTGCCCAGCGCCTTGAGCAGCCGGCTGGCCTCTTCGGCGCGCGCCTGCATGAGATTGAGATCGGCGTTGGCGGGCAGGTTCATCGGACGGGCCTTCTCGGAAGTTCGCTTGCGGAGTTGACTTTACTACAATCTACTAATTAAGATAAATCTAAATTAGTTAATGCTTCACAAGCGGATTGCACAAACCCATGGCTGCCGGCGCGGCGGCCGTTTCAACCCGCATCGGGAGTCGCACCATGAACGTCGATCGTTTCGTCCTTGGCTTCGCCGGCACCGTCGTGCTGGTCGGTATCGCGCTGGCGCATTTCGTGGCGCCCGGCTGGATCTGGCTGTCGGTGTTCGTGGGCGCCAACCTGCTGCAGTCCTCGTTCACCGGCTTCTGCCCGCTGGCCATGCTGCTGCGCAAGCTGGGCCTGAAGCCCGGCTGCGCCTTCCCTTCCTGAGTCGTTCCAGCGCATGTCGAGGCAAGCCATGTACTACGTCGTGGAAACACCCAAGAGTTTCGACCAGGCCGCGGCCGACCTGGAGGCGGCGATCGCCCGCAACGGCTTTGGCGTGCTGCACGTGCACGACCTCGGCGCCACCTTGCGCGGCAAGGGCGTCCCGTTCGAGCACGAGTGCAAGGTGTTCGAGGTGTGCAACCCGCGTCAGGCGGCCCGCGTGCTGGGCGTCGACATGCGGCTGAACATGGCGCTGCCCTGCCGCGTGTCGGTGTACACGGAGGCGGGCGGCACCCGGATCGGCATGATCGAGCCGGTGGCGATGCTGGCCATGCTCTCGCCCGACCCTGCACTGGCGCAGGTCGCCCGCGAGGTGCAGGCGGTGGTCATGCGCAGCATCGATGAGGCCGGCGGCGGGGATGACGGAAAAGGCCGGCGGGATGCCGGCCACGGCTGACTCGCCGCGGACCGGCGACGACCGGTCGAGCTTGTCGGGTGTGCGGTCCCTGCGGCACGGCGTGCCGCCTTCTCCACCATGGAGTCCATGTCATGTCGCAGATCATCATTCTTGGCGCAGGCATCGGCGGCATGAGCGCCGCCTACGAGATCAAGGCCGCCCTCGGCGCGGCGCACCGGGTGGCGGTGGTGGGCGAGGGCGGACAGTTCTCGTTCACGCCGTCCAACCCGTGGGTCGGCATCGGCTGGCGCCAGCCGGCCGACGTGCAGGTGCCGGTGGCCGCCGCGCTGGCCCGGCACGACATCGAGTTCATCGATTCGCCGGCCAGCGCGGTGCGCCCGGCGGAGAACCGCGTGACGCTGGCGGATGGCCGCGAGCTGGCCTACGACTACCTGGTCGTCACCACCGGCCCGCGGCTGGCGTTCGACGAGATCCCGGGGTTGGGGCCGCTCGGCGGCCATACCCAGTCGGTCTGCACCACGCCGCATGCCACCACCGCGTGGCAGGCCTACCAGGAGTTCCTGAAGAATCCCGGACCGGTGGTGGTGGGCGCGGCGCAGGGCGCCAGCTGCTTCGGCCCGGCCTATGAATTCGCCCTGATCCTCGATACCGACCTGCGCCGGCGCCAGTTGCGCGACCGCGTGCCGATGACCTTCGTCACCAGCGAGCCGTATATCGGCCACATGGGGCTGGGCGGCATCGGCGATTCCAAGGGCCTGCTGGAGCGCCAACTGCGCCAGCGCCACATCAAGTGGATCTGCAACGCGCGGATCGACAAGGTCGAGGACGCCACCCTGCACGCCACCGAACTCGACGCGCATGGCCAGCCGCTGGAACGGCATGCGCTGCCGTTCCGGTATTCGATGGTGATTCCCGCCTTCACCGGCGTCGCCGCCGTGCGCGGCGTCGAGGGCCTGGTCAATTCGCGCGGCTTCGTGCTGATCGACCGGCACCAGCGCAACCCCGCCTTCCGCAACGTGTTCGCCGCCGGGGTGTGCGTGGCGATTCCCCCGGTGGAAGCCACGCCGGTGCCCGCCGGCGCGCCCAAGACCGGCTTCATGATCGAGTCGATGGTCAGCACGCTGGCCGCGAACATCAAGGCCGACATCGAGGGCCGGCCGGCCACCGCCGAGGCGACCTGGAACGCGGTGTGCCTGGCCGACATGGGCGACAGCGGCGCCGCCTTCGTGGCGCTGCCGCAGATCCCGCCGCGCAACGTGACCTGGGCGCGCGAGGGCAAATGGGTGCACCTGGCCAAGGTGGCGTTCGAGAAATATTTCATGCGCAAGATCCGCACCGGCAACACCACGCCGGTCTACGAAAAATACGTGATGAAGGCCCTGGGCATCGCGCGCATCCGGCCCGGCACGGGCGACGAATGAGCACGCCAGCCGCCCCCCGACGACGGAAAGAAAACATGCATCGCCGATACGCCATCGGGCGCGCCATGCGCCTTGCCACCACTGCGCTTGCCGTGGCCGCGCTCGCGGCCTGCGGGCGCACGGCGCCGCCGCCCGCGGCGGCCACGCCGCCGCCGCTGGCCGCGCTGGCCGTGCATGCCGAGCCGGCGCACGACGAGCAGGCCTGGGACGGCGTGGTGGAGGCGGTGCACGAGGCGGTGATCTCGGCGCAGACCAACGCGCGGGTGACCGCGCTGCCCTACGACGTCAACGACGCCGTGCACAAGGGCGACGTGCTGGTGCGCTTCAGCGACGTCGAGCAGAGGTCCGCGCGCAGCGCCGCCCAGGCGCAGATCGCCGCGGCGCAGGCGACCTACACGGAGGCGGCCGCCTCCTACCAGCGGCTCGCCGCGATCTACCCGCAGGGCTTCGTCGCCAAGGCACAGCTCGATGCGGAGCGCGCCCGCCGCGACGCGGCGCAGGCGGCGCTGCAGTCGGCGCGGGCGCAGTCCAGCCAGATCGGCCAGCAGCTCGACTACACCGTGCTGCGCGCACCGTACGACGGCATCGTCACCCGCCGCTTCGTGCAGGTGGGCGAGGCGGTGCAGGCGGGGCCGCCGACGCCGCAGCAGCTGATCGCGCTGGCGTCGCTGCAGGACCTGCGGGTCAGCGTGCAGGTGCCGCAAAGCGCGCTCGCCGCGATCCGCCGCTACCACGCCGCCGAGGTGGTGCTCGACGACGGCCGCCGCGTGGCGGCCGCCAAGGTCACCGTGTTCCCGTATGCCGATCCGCAGACGCACAGCTTCGGCGTGCGACTGGAATTGCCCGGCGGCGACACCGGCCTGTACCCGGGCATGACGGTGAAGGTGGCGTTCGCCAGCGGCGAGGCGAAGCGCCTGCTGCTGCCGCTCGACGCGCTGGTGCAGCGCGGCGAGCTGGTCGGCGTGTACGTGCTGGGCGAGCATGGCGTGGCGCTGCGCCAGTTGCGCCTGGGCCATCGCCACGGCGACCGGATCGAGGTGCTGGCCGGACTCGACGACGGCGAACGCATCGCCGCCGACCCGGCCGCCGCGGCGCGCTGGCTGGCCGGGCAGCGGCGCGGGGCCACGCCATGAGCGGGCCACGGCTCGGCTTCTCCGGCCGCATCGCCCGCGCATTCCAGGACTCGCCGCTGACCCCGATCCTGGCGATCGCGGCGCTGCTGCTGGGCCTGGTCGCGGTGATGATCACGCCGCGCGAGGAAGAGCCGCAGATCGACGTGACCATGGCCAACGTGATGGTGCCGTTCCCCGGCGCCGACGTGCGCGACGTCGAGAACCTGGTGGCGTTTCCGCTGGAGCAGAAGCTGGCGGAGATCGAGGGCGTCAAGCACGTCTATTCGGTGAGCCGGCCCGGCATGGCGGTGATGACGGTGGAGTTCCAGGTCGGCGTGCCGCGGCAGGCGGCGATCGTGCGGCTGTACAACCAGGTGTTCCAGAACCAGGGCTTCGTGCCGCCGGGCCTCGGCGTGGGCCCGCCGCTGGTGCGGCCGATGGGCATCGACGACGTGCCGGTGATGGCGCTGACCCTGTGGAGCGACCTGCCCGCGCAGGGGCCGGTGCAGCTGGCCGAGGTGGCGCACACGCTGGAAACCGAACTGAAGCGCGTGCCCGGCACGCGCGACGTCTACACCATCGGCGCGCCCGCGCGCGCGGTGGTGGTGGAGCTGGATGCGGCGAAGCTGGCCGCCTATGGCATGACGCCGGGCGATCTGTCGAACGCCCTGAAGGCGGCCAACGCGGTGAGCCAGGCCGGCGACCGCGTGGGCGGCGAGCGCGACGTGCCGGTGACCGCCGGGCGCTTCCTCGCCGACGCGGCGGAGGTGTCGCAGCTGGTGATCGGCCTGAAGAACGGCCAGCCGGTGTTCCTCTCCGACGTGGCCACGATCCGCCAGGGCGCCGACCTGCCCGACAGCTACGCCTGGTTCGGCGCGCCCGCGGGCAAGGCCGGCCCGGCCACCGGCAACGCGCCGGCGGTGACCATCGCGGTGGCGAAGAAGCCGGGCACCAACGCGGCCGACATCACCGGCGCGATCCGCCGGCGGCTGGACGCGCTGCAGGGCGTGGCGATTCCCGCCGGCGTGCACGTGGCGGTCACCCGCGACTACGGCCAGACCGCCACCGACAAGGCGGACAAGCTGATCCACAAGCTGATCTTCGCCACCCTGTCGGTGGTGCTGCTGGTGCTGCTGGCGTTGAGCTGGCGCGCGGCGGTGGTGGTCGGCAGCGCGGTGATCGTCACCCTGGCGCTGACCCTGTTCGCCTCGTGGGCGATGGGCTTCACCATCAACCGCGTCTCGCTGTTCGCGCTGATCTTCTCGATCGGCATCCTGGTCGACGACGCCATCGTGGTGGTGGAGAACATCCACCGGCACATGGCGCTGGGCGGGCGCACGTTGCGCGAGGCGATCCCCGAGGCCGTCGGCGAGGTCGGCGGGCCGACCATCCTGGCCACCTTCACGGTGATCGCCGCGCTGCTGCCGATGGCGTTCGTGTCCGGCCTGATGGGGCCGTACATGCGGCCGATCCCGATCAACGCCTCGGCCGGCATGCTGCTGTCGCTGGCGGTGGCGCTGGTGGTCACGCCATGGCTGGCGCTGCGGCTGCTCGGCCACGGCCACCCTGCCGGCGAAGCCGCCACGGCCGCTGCGCACGAGTCGGCCGGCGGCTGGCTGCCGCGGCTGTTCCAGCGGGTGATGACGCCGTTCCTGCACGGCGACCGCGCGCCGCGCCGCCGCCGCCGGCTGTTCGCCGCGATGGGCCTGCTGGTGCTGGCGGCGGTGGGGCTGGTGGTGGTCAAGGCGGTGGTGCTGAAGATGCTGCCGTTCGACAACAAGTCCGAGTTCCAGGTGGTGGTGGATATGCCCGAGGGCAGCACGCTGGAGCGCACCAACCGCCTGCTCGGCGAGCTGGCGCAGGCGGTGGCGGAGGTGCCCGAGGTGAAGGACTGGCAGGGCTACGCGGGCACCGCCGCGCCGATCACCTTCAACGGGCTGGTGCGCCAGTACTACCTGCGCAGCGGCCCGATCGTGGGCGACCTGCAGGTGAGCCTGGTCGACAAGCACGAGCGCCAGCGCCAGAGCCATGCCATCGCGCTGGCCGTGCGCCCGGCGCTGGCGAAGATCGGCGCGCGCTACGGCGCTTCGGTGAAGGTGGTCGAGGTGCCGCCCGGGCCGCCGGTGCTGGCGCCGATCGTGGCCGAGGTCTACGGCCCGGACTACGCCACCGTGCGCAAGGTCGCGCTGGGGTTGGAGCGGGATTTCAAGGCCAACCCGGACATCGTCGACGTCGACACCAGCGTGGAGGCGCAGGCGCCGCGCGACGTGCTGGTGGTCGACCGCGCCCGCGCGGCGCGGCTGGGGCTGGACCAGGCCGCCATCGCGCAGGCGCTGCGCACCGCCCTGTCCGGCGACGACGCCAGCTACCTGCTGGACGGCCATGCCAAGTACGCGGTGCCGATCCGCCTGCGCCTTGGCGCGGGCGACCAGGCGGCGATGAGCCAGCTGCTGGCCCTGCGCGTGCGGGCGCGGGGCGGCGCGCTGGTGCCGCTGTCCGAGGTGGTCGCGGTGCAGCCGGCGCAGCGCGAGCAGGCGATCTGGCACAAGGACCTGCTGCCCTATGCCACCGTCACCGGCGACGACGCCGGCGCCACCGACAGCCCGCTGTACGGCATGTTCTCGCTGGTCGGCAAGCTCGGCCACGACAAGGTGGCGGGACAGCTGCTGCAGCAGCACTTCATCGCCCAGCCGGGCGACACCACCGATGCCTCGGTGAAGTGGGACGGCGAGTGGCAGATCACCTACGAGACCTTCCGCGACATGGGCCTGGCCTATTCGGCGGGCCTGCTGCTGATCTACCTGCTGGTGGTCGGCCAGTTCAGGAGCTACGTGGTGCCGCTGATCATCATGGCGCCGATCCCGCTGACCGTGATCGGCGTGATGCCCGGGCATGCGCTGGTGGGCGCGCAGTACACCGCCACCTCGATGATCGGCATGATCGCGCTGGCCGGCATCATCGTGCGCAACTCGATCCTGCTGATCGACTTCATCAACCACGCGCTGGCGGCCGGGCAGCCGCTGCGCGAGGCGGTGATCGACGCGGCGGCGGTGCGCGCCAAGCCGATCGTGCTGACCGGCCTGGCGGCGATGATCGGCGGCTTCTTCATCATCGACGACCCGATCTTCCAGGGCCTGGCGGTGTCGCTGATCTTCGGCATCCTGGTCTCGACTGCGCTGACCCTGCTGGTGATCCCGCTGCTGTACTACGCGTGGCTGCAGCGCCGGGTCGGGCCGGATGGCCGTTTGTCGCAGGCGCCGGCGGCGGTGGCGGCGGGTTGACGTGGGTCAGCCGGGGCCGCGGCGCGTCGCGCTAGCCTTTTCGCACCCGCGGCCACCATGCCGCTTGCCGGAGTATTTCGCATGAAACCGTTCCATGCCGTACTTGCGCTGGCGTGCAGCCTGGGCCTGGCCACGGCCGTGCAGGCTTCCCCCCAGCACGACCACGAAAGCCATGCGGCGCATGCCGCCGCGGCCGCCGCACCGCTGCCGGCGCAGCGCTGGACGCCCGACGCGCCGCTGGCCGAGGGCATGCGCCGCGCGCACGCGGCGGTGGACCAGCTCGCCCACTACGAGATGGGCCACATGAGCGCGCCGATGGCGGTGGACCGCGCCAGCGAGGTCGAACAGGCGGTGACCTACATGTTCGCCAACTGCAAGCTGTCAGCCGAGCCCGATGCCGCGCTGCACGGCATCCTGGTCCCGCTGCTGAGCGCGGCGCAGGCGCTGAAGGCCGATCCGAAGAAGGTCTCGGCGGTGGCCGACATGCGCGCGGCGATCGCGCACTATCCGCAGTACTTCAACGACCCGGGCTGGGACAAGCCGGCACCGGTCGAGCACGCGATGCACGACGAGCCGTGAGGCGACCCATCCCGGACGGCGCGCGCGAGGCGGGCCGTCCGGGATGCCTGCCGCGGCACCGTCAGAGTTTCACGTCCAGCTTCAGCCAGCCGGTGCGGCCCGGCTCATTCACCCGCAGCGTGTTGACGTAGCCGACCAGGCCCGCGTTCGCCGCGTTGACGTGCTCGGCGTAGGTCTTGTCGAGCAGGTTGTCCACGCCCGCGCTCAGCGTGAGCGTGCGGCTGAGGCGGTAGCCCGCATTCAGCGAGAACACCCTGAAGCCGGCGCCGGGGCCGAGATCCTGGCCGACGATATTGCCGCTGCCCGGCGCCACCCGATGCTGCGCCGAGGCCACCCGCCACAGCGCGCCCACCGACCAGATGCCGCTGTCGTAGGTGAGGCCGAGGCGGGCCTCCAGCGGCGGCATCTGCGGCAGCGGACGGTGGTCGCTGCGGTTTTCGCCCCAGGCCCAGGCCAGCGTGGCGTCGCCCTTCCAGTGGCGGTCGAACGCATAGACCAGGCCGGCCTCGGTGCCGGCGATGCGCGCCCGGACATTGCGCGCCTGGCTCCTGCCCATCATGCCGCGGCCATAGTCGAGCAGGATGAAGTCGTCGACCACGCCAATGTAGCCGGACACCCAGGCCTTCAGCCGCTGGTCGTCGCTGTACTGCAGGCCGACGTCGAGCTGGGTGGTGCGCTCCGGATCCAGTCGGCGGAATGCGGCGACGCTCTTGTCGACATGCTGGCCGAACAGTTCCCAGTAGTCGGGGAAGCGCTCGACGTGGCCGAGGCCGGCGTAGAACGTGGCCGGTGCCGCGGCCAGGTCGTGCTCGTAGCGCACGAAGCCGGCGGGCAGGGTGGACGAGCGGCTCGCCGCGAGCTTCGCTGCGCCGCCCATGCCGCCCATGCCGCCCATGCCGGTGGCGGGTGCGGTCAGGCGGTAGCCGCGCGCGTGCGCACGATCGAGGCGCGCACCGCTGACCAGCCGGTCGCGCTCGGCCAGCGCCCACCGCAGTTCGCCGAAGGCGCCGAGCGTGCCGATGCGCGCATCGCGCAGGCGCGGCTGGTTGCGATAGTCCGGCAGCATCCCGCCGGCAGGTCCTCCCATGCGCGCGTTGTGGGTGTTGGCCGAACCGTCGGCGCCGGCCACCAGCTCCAGCGACTCGCCCCACCGGAAGCTGGCGGCGAGGCGACCGCCGACGGTGGCGCGTGCCACGTCGCTGGCCATCGCCATCGGCATCATGCCGCTGGGGTCCGGCTGGCGCAGGGTGTAGTTGTCCATCACGTGGTCGGCGTAGTTGTAGTAGACCTGCGCCTCCAGCTTTTCCAGCGCGCTGTCGGCGTAGCGCTGCTCGAACTTCAGCCCCGCGCTCTCGCGCAGGAACTGCACGCCGTCCATGCTGCTGAAAGCGTAGGCGGCCTTGCCGTCGCCCCTGCCGGCGGTCAGCTCGAGGCGGGTGTCGTCGTCCGGCGTCCAGCCCAGGGTCAGGTCGGCGTTCCAGCGGTCGTAGTAGGAATGCACGCGGTGGCCGTCGCCGTCCTCGTAGTCCTGTGCATGGGTGTGGTTGGCGCTGATGCCCATGTAGACGTCCGGCGTGCCGGCGCGCAGGTCGACCATCTGGTCGTTGCGGCCGTTCGATCCGCCGAGCAGGCTGCCCTCGAATGCATGGCCCGGTTGCGTATAGCGCTTGAAATCGCGCTCGAACAGCACGGTGCCAGCCGAATTGCCGGGGCCGTACTGGACGGTTTCCGGCCCCTTGATCACGGTGACGCGGTCGTACAGCTGCGGCGAGATGTAGGCGGTGGGCGGGTCCATCCGCGATGGACAGCCGCCACCGATCTGGCCGCCGTCGATCAGGATGTTCAGGCGCGAACCGGTCATGCCGCGCAATACCGGATCGCCGTTGCTGCCGCCCTTGCGGATGACGGCGAAGCCGGGGATGGTTTTCAGGAAATCCGCGCCGTCGCTGGCCGGCACGGGTTGGCGCGGTGCCTTCGGATCGGTGATCACGGTGAGCGGGCTGTCCTGCATCACCGCGGTAACCACGATGGGCGCGAACACCTGGACGGGCGGTTCGGCGGCCGCCGCGGCCAGCGGCGGACCCAGCAGCAGGGCAAGTCCGATCGTCCGCGGCAGGGCGCGGCGGACGGGAAGGGGCGCGGCGGTGGCGTGCGCTGACGACGGCGCAGCCGCACGGGCGCGCTCGCAAAAGATACGGGCAGACATGGCATTCCTCGTTGTTCTGGCAGGGCGGCGGGCGCGGAAGTGCGCCCCGGCCGCGGGTCGGTGCAGATCAGCCGGGCAGGAATGCAGGCGGGCCGCGCGGTACGGCGGTCAGCGTGGAACGTTCGGGACTGCGTTGGGGTGCGGTCGGCACCGGTTGGCGCGGCGTGGCGCGCGGCAGCAGGCCGGGCAGCCACGCGATGACGATCAGCAGCGGACTGTGGCCGAGCAGGCTGCAGTAGCCGCACGGCTCCATCAGCATGCCGTCGTGGTCGCCGCGCGCGTTGTCGTGCCGGTGCGTGTCGGCGTGCCCGGCGGTCATCTGCGCCGACATGTCCATGGCGTGGTGCGCGCCGTGCGCAGCGCTTGCGGTGACGCTTGCCAGGGTGCGGGAAACCACCGGCGCAACGATGGTCAGGCCGAGGGCGAACCAGGCCAGCCAGGCAAAAAAGATGCGGATTTCACGCGTGCGGCGCAAGGGCTTTCCCGACAGCCTGACGAGGAACTTTCGGCAGGTTCATGCTGCCATGTCGCGGCGCGGAAAGCGTTGTGGCACGGCGCCGCAGCAGGCGTTGCGAGCCTCGTCCATGCGGCCCCGCGGCACCGCCGCTACGGGCTGCGCGAGGAAGTCGCGCGGCCCGTGGAAGCTCATGCCGGCGGAGCAGGGATCGCCAGGCTGTCGCCGTCCGCGTCGGCCAGCAGTTGCCGGTGCACCCGTTCGAGTTCGGCCAGCAGCTGCGCGCGTGCCTCGGCGGCGAACGGGTTTTCGCGCTGGATCGCGGCGAACAGGTGGCCGGCGTCGCCGCGCACCGCGGCCAGCATGTGCTTCATGCCCTGGAACGAGGGCGGCGCCACCGGCATGCCGTCGTCCACGCCGAGGTCGACCAGGCCCTTGGCGATGAAGAACGCCAGCGCGTGGGTCATCGCCATGGCGCGGTCGTGGCTTTCCGGATCCTGTTCGATCACCTCGCAGCCGAGTGCGCGGAACAGCGCGCCGGCGCGGGCGGCGGCCTGCGGATGATCCGCGGCGGGGCAGACCACCGTGCGCAGCGGCTCGCCGCGGGCCAGGCTGAGCGGGCCGAACAGCGGATGCGTGCCGGCGTGCGGGATCGCCGCGCCGAGCAGTTCGTCCATCGTCGCGCAGGGACGCATCTTCACGCTGCCCACGTCGAGCACGGTCTGCCCGGCGTGCAACTGCGGGCGCAGCGCGAGCAGGGCCGTACGCAGGTGCGGCACCGGCATCGCCAGCACCACCCACGCCGCGCCGTCGATCGCCGCCGCGGCCGAGGGCGCGGCGAGGTCGATGGGTACCTTTGCCTGCGGGTCGAAGGCGCGTACCCGGTATCCCGCCTGTTGCAGCAAGCCGGCGAAGGCCTGTCCGAAGCGGCCGTAGCCGAGGATGGCGAAGGTCACGGCACGGCGCCGGCCGCCATCGGCGGGCAGCCGCTGGTCACGCTGTCGCGCAGCGCGGCGCTCCATGGCGCCAGGTCGATGCCGCGGGCGGCCAGCCACGACGGATCGAACAGCGTCTGCGCGTAGCGCTCGCCGCGATCGCACAGCAGGCTGATGATGCTGCCGCGCTCGCCGCGGGCGCGCATCGAGGCGGCCAGCTGCAGGCAGGCGACCAGGTTGGTGCCGGACGAGCCGCCGTAGCGGTGGCCGATGAGTTCCTCCAGCAGCCAGGCGGCGGCGATCGAGGCGGCGTCGGGCACCTCGATCACGCGGTCGACCACGTCGAACAGGAAGCCCGGCTCCACCCGCGGCCGGCCGATGCCCTCGATCAGGGTGGGCTGGCTGGCCCGTGCCTGGGGGTCGCGCGTGAGCCAGCCGTGCACGAAGCCGCTGCCGGCCGGTTCGGCCACGCACAGCTGCGTGTACAGCCGGCGGTAACGCAGGTAGCGGCCGATGGTGGCCGAGGTGCCGCCGGTGCCGGCGCCGCAGACGATCCAGGCCGGCTCGGGCTCGGCCTCGAGGGCGAGCTGGCCGATGATCGACTCGGCGATGTTGTTGTTGCCGCGCCAGTCGGTGGCGCGCTCGGCCAGGCCGAACTGGTCCAGGTGGCAGGCGCCGCGCGCGGCGTGCTCGGCGGCGCGCGCATGCACCTGGGCGGGATCCTCGACCAGGTCGCACTCGCCGCCCAGCGCCTGCACGTCGCGGATCTTGCCCGGCGCGGTGCAGGCCGGCATCACCGCGATGAACGGCAGGCCCAGCAGGCGCGCGAACCACGCCTCGGAGATCGCCGTGCTGCCGGAGGAGGCATCCACCACGGTCTGCCCGCCGCGCAGCCGGCCGTTGCACAGCGCGTAGAGGAACAGCGAGCGCGCCAGGCGGTGCTTCAGGCTGCCGCTGGGGTGCGCGGCCTCGTCCTTGAAGTAGAAGTCGATGCCGTGGAAGCCGGGGAAGTTCAGCTTCAGCAGGTGGGTGTCGGCCGAGCGCGCCGCTTCCTGCGCCAGCTTCGCCAGCGCGGTGTGCACCCAGCGCCGGTCGGCCTCGCGTTGCGGATTGACCAGTCGCAGGACGGTGTCCATCGCAGGCTCCGTGATCATGGGCGGGAGCCGGCGGCGTCGCGCAGGGCGCGCACGCGCCGGCCGAGGAAGTCGAAGTAGCGGTCGATGTAGCTGATGCCGTTTTCGCGATCGATCAGGTAGGGGTTCATCAGCGTGTGGCGCAGGATCAGCAGGCGGTCGTCGCCGGGAACGAAGCTGGCCGGGTCGAGGCCCAGCGCACCGAGGATACGCGCCGTCTGCGCCGCGCCGAGCATCTCCGGGCGCAGGCTGGTCACCGAGCCGAAGAACTCCCTGGTCTGCAGCGGCTGCTGCGGGTCGCAGCGCAGCTCGTCGTGCAGGGCGCGCACGAATGCGTTCGCCGTCGCCACCGAGGCGTTGCCGGGCGGGTTGAGCGCCAGGCAGACCAGGTTGCTGTCCGGCGCGAACGGCACCAGCGCGTGCACGCAGTCGGCCAGCTCCAGCGCGAAGCGTTGCGCGCGGGCGTGGAACGCCTCGGCCGCACGCACGGTGGCGCGCGGCAGCCGGCCGAAGTGGGCGTGGTCCAGCGGCAGCACCTTGTGCGTCACGTAGACCGCGGCAGCCGCCGCGCCGGATTTCGAGCCCTCCGGGATGAACTGGCCTAGGCTGCGGTAGCGCGCCAGGTAGCCGGCGGGCGTGGCGGCATGGAACACGTAGTCGGCGCGTTCGGCCAGCAGCGCCATCGCGCGGTGGTCGCGGCAGATGAAGGCGCCGCTGCCGTAGGGCAGGTAGCCGAGCTTGTGCGGGTCGACGGTGACCGAGTCGGTGTCGCCCAGCGCGGCGAACGCGGCATGCACCGCGGGCGTGGGGAACTGCGTGTAGTCGGCGGCCACTTCGTCGCGCGCGCGCAGCGAGCCGTCCTCGTGGCGGAACAGCGTGGCCAGGTAGCCGCCCCAGGCGGCGTCCACGTGCACGGCGAAATCCAGCCCGCGCCGGCGCGATGCATGCCGCGCGGCCAGCACCGCGTCGAGCGGGTCGATGGTGCCGTACTCGGTGCCGCCGAGCACGGCCACGCACATCAGCACGGGTTGACGCTCGCGTGCGCAGCGTTCCAGCGTGTCGTGCAACGCGGCGGGGTCCAGCCGCATGCCGTCGGTGGACAGCAGCTCCAGCTGGTCGCGGCCGAGGCCGAGCAGCTTCAGCCCCTTGCTCCAGGAGTAATGCGCGGTGACCGGAGCCAGCACCAGCGGCACGCGCAGCTGCGGATGCGCGGCGAAGAAGCCGGCCAGGCCGCGCTGCTCGATGCGCTCGCGCTCCACCCGCTGCAGCCAGTGCGCGCGTTGTGCCGGCGTCTGCGCGGCCAGCCAGCGCTGCCACGCCTCCAGCAGCGCGATGCCGTCGGCGGTGGAAAGATTGAAGGCGGCCCAGGCGTCCGCCGGCAGCGGCAGCTCCGGCACGCCGGCCGCGCGCAGCGCCACCGGGAACGCCTTCAGCGCCAGCGCCAGCCGCAATGCCTGGTAGTTCGCCAGGGTGCCGCCGGAGGTGAGGTGGCCGAACGCGCAGGCCGGCTGCGCGGGATCGTGCGGGTAGCCGAGCATGCGCGCCAGCTGCAGGCCCACCTGCACCTCCAGGTCCACGGTGACCGGGGCGGCATCCTCGCTGACGTTGTTGGGGTTGTACGGCAACGTGAGCATCTGCGCGGCCAGCCCCGGCAGCAGCAGGTCGGAGGCCATGTGGCCGATGTAGCGCGGGCTGTGGAACGGCACCGACCTCTTCAGCGCGGCGGAGAGCTGGTGCAGCTCGCGGCGCATGCGCGATTCGAAGGCGAGGTAGTCCGGGTGATGGGCGGCGGCGGTGGCGATCGCCGGCGGATCCTCGGGGTGGAAGTTGCGCCGCCAGTAGACGTGGTCGCGCAGGAACTCCACCAGCAGTTTTTCCAGCAGCGTGTCGTTCTCGCCGTAGGGGCCGAGGAAGCAGGCATCCAGCGCGTGGTCGCGCGGTTCTTCCGTGGGAAAGGGTCGTGCCGCGCTCACACCGGCCATCCGTGCAGCCAGCCCAGCGGATGATGCATGCGTGCCACCCCGAGCATGTAGACGTAGGTGGCCAGCGCGGCCACGTAGAAGATCCGCCGCATGCGCGGCGTGCGCGCCCGCTTCAGCGCCAGCGTGCCCAGCACCACGTAGGCCACCAGCAGCACCAGCTTGGTGGCGAGCCAGCCGTTGGCGTACAGCGCGTGCGGCAGGATGCTCACCAGCATCAGCGCGGCGGTGAGCAGGGTGGTGTCGATGGCGTAGCTGAGCCAGCGCACCGGCTCCCACTGCGCGGCGCCGGCGTGGCCGCCCTGCACCAGCAGGCCGCGCAAGGCGAACAGCAGGCCGCTGGCCAGCACGCAGGCGATGTGCACCCATTTGATCTGCGGATAGAACTCGAGCATCGGGGATTCGGGCGCGGGAATGGGGAATGGGACAAGCATCAGGGCGCGCCTCGCGGCGCGCCCTGATTTGCGTCACGCGTTGTCGCGGGCCGCCTGCGGCAACGCCGCCGGGGCCGGCCGGCGCTTCGGCGCCAGCCACAGCGCGGCGGCGAACACCGCGATCAGCACGGCGCCGACGGCGAACAGGGTGTCGCCCGGCACGCGCATCCACACCAGCAGGTGGATCAGCGGGCGATCCATGAACTCGGCCGAGCGGGCGAACCAGTAGCCGTGTTCCAGCACCGCCTTCAGCTGCAGGATGCCCAGCGGCAGCAGGGTCAGCGCGGCCATCATCGACAGGCCGATGTTGAGGCACCAGAACGAGCCGCGCAGCCAGCCCTCGCGCCACTGCGCCTCCGGCTTGATGCCGCGCAGGCAGAACAGCATCAGGCCCAGGCCGAGCATGCCGTATACGCCGAACAGCGCGGTATGGGCGTGCGTGGCGGTGAGGTTGAGGCCCTGCATGTAGTACAGCGCGATCGGCGTGTTGACGAGGAAGCCGAACAGGCCTGCGCCCACCAGGTTCCAGAAGCTCACCGCCACGAAGAACATGATCGGCCAGCGGTAGCGCGCCATCCACGGCGCGGCGTGCTGCTTCTTCCAGGTGTCGTAGGCTTCCAGCCCGATCATCGCCAGCGGCACCACTTCCAGCGCCGAGAAGCTGGCGCCCAGCGCGATCACGGCCGTGGTGGTGCCGCTGAAGTACAGGTGGTGCAGGGTGCCCAGCACGCCGCCGGCCATGAACACGATGGTGGCGAACAGCACGTTGGTGGTGGCGGTGCCCACGCGCAGCAGGCCCAGCTTGACGAACAGGTAGCTGATCACCGCGGTGGCGAACACCTCGAAGAAGCCTTCCACCCACAGGTGCACCACCCACCAGCGCCAGTACTCGACCATCGCGATGTGGGTGTGCTCGCCCCACATCAGGCCGGCGCCGTAGAGCAGGCCGATCGCCACGGTGGAGAGGAACAGCAGGCCCACGATCGAGGCGCCCTCCTTGTCGCCGCGCATCGCCGGCCACAGCGCGCGGCCGACCAGGAACAGCCACAGCATCAGCCCGATGAACAGGAAGATCTGCCAGAAGCGGCCGAGGTCGGTGTATTCCCAGCCCTGGTGGCCGAACCAGAAGTTGTACTGCAGGCCCATCTTGTCCATCACCGCGAACCACTGGCCGGCGAACGAACCGACCACGATCACCAGCAGGCAGACCCACAGGAAGTTCACCCCGAGCCGCTGGAACTTCGGCTCATGGCCGGAGATCAGCGGGGCGATGTACAGGCCGGTGGCCAGCCACGCGGTGGCGATCCACAGCACCGCCAGCTCGGTGTGCCAGGTGCGGGTGAGGCTGTACGGTAGGTAGTTGGCCAGCGCGAAGCCGTAGGCCTGCTGGCCTTCCACCTGGTAGTGCGCGGTGGTGGCGCCCAGCAGGATCTGCGCCAGGAACAGCGCCAGCACGGTCCAGAAATACTTGCCGGTGGCCTTCATCGACGGCGTCGGCTTCAGCTCGGTGAGCGGGTCGCGCGCCGGAATCGGCGGCAGCGGCTCGTGGCTCACCTGGCGCGCATGGTGCCAGCCGAGCAGGCCGATGCCGAGGATCAGGAACAGCACGCTGAACACCGACCACATGAAGCTGGCCGGGGTGGCGGTGTTGCCCGTCAGCGGATCGTACGGCCAGTTCTGCGTGTAGCTGATGGTGCTGTCCGGCCGGTCCGCGGTGGTGGCCCAGCTGACCCACCAGAAGAACGCGGTGACCGCGCGGCGATGGTCCAGCTCGGCGATGGTGTTGTCGCGCATCGCATAGACCTTGCGCAGCCTGGCGGTGGCCGGGTCGTTGCTGAACAGGCTCATGTAGTGCGCGCCCACCACCATCATCGCCTGCGCGCGCAGCGGCGACACCTTGATGGTGTCGGTGGCCGGGTCGTAGGTGTTGGTGCGCATTTCCGCCTGCACGCGCGCCTTCAGCGCGGCCTGGTGTTCCGCATCGAGCGAGTCGAACGATGCGGCGCCGCGGTCGTGCGCCAGCAGCTCCAGCATGGCGAGCGCCTCGCGGTGCATCCAGTCGGCGCTCCAGTCCGGCGCCAGCAGCGCGCCGTGGCCCCAGATCGAGCCGAGCTGCTGGCCGCCGATGCTCTGCCAGACCTCGCGGCCCAGCTCGATGTCGCCCTTCGTGTACAGCGTCTCATCGCCGCTGGTGACCACCGCCGCCGGCAAGGGCGGGGCCTGCTGGTGGACCAGGCTGCCGACCCACAGCAGCACGGCAAAGGACGCGACCAGCAAGGCCGCAAGTCCAAGCCAGAGTTTTCGGGTACTGCTCATTGCGCATCTCCCTGTAAGGATGCGCGCATGCTGGGGGCGGGGCCGGACGCCCTCCCTGATTCAAGTCAGTTTGCGCCGCGTCAGGTGCTGCACGAATTGTCGCAGGCAGCGGCGGCCGGCCGGACCGCCTGCATCGCGCCTGCCGGCGCACGATCCGGCAAGCCATGATGCAGGTCATGGCGGAGGCCTGGCTCGCGGCGGAGCCTGTATGCCTCTCATTCGCACTTCGGGATTCGCCATGCCTGCCTGGTATCCGTGGATTGTCCTGCTGCACCTGTCCTGCGCCATCGTGTTCGTCGGCGCGGTGGCGTTCGAGGTACTGGTGGTGGAATCGTTCCACCGGCATTTCGACGCGGCCACCGTGCAGCGCATCGAGCAGGCCGTGATGGCACGGGTGCGCAGGTTCATGCCGGTGGTGGTGATCCTGCTGTTCGTCAGCGGCGGCGCGCTGTTCGACATCCGCTGCGACGGCTTCGCCTGCGTCGGCTCGCGCTTCGGCAACTGGCTGCTGCTGAAGGTGCTGCTGGCGTTCGGCGTGCTCGGCGTGTTCGTCAACGCGATGTGGGCGATGCGCCGCGGCAGGATGGACCTGTGCCGGTTCCGGCATACCCATCGCATCGTGCTGGGCCTGATGGTGGGCATCGTCTTCCTGGCCAAGGGCATGCTCTACTTGTAGCCATCCTTCCACGCACGAGGTGCACCATGTCCCATGTCACGTTCAAGGGCCAGCCGATCAAGGTCGGCGGCCAGTTTCCCGCGGCCGGTTCGACGGCGCCGGCGTTCACGCTGGTCGGCAGCGACCTGTCCGACGTGTCGCTGTCGGCCTATGCCGGCAAGCGCAAGGTGCTGAACATCTTCCCCAGCGTCGACACCGGCGTGTGCGCCGCTTCGGTACGCCATTTCAACCAGGTGGCCGGCAAGCTCGCCGATACCGTGGTGCTGTGCATCTCGGCCGACCTGCCGTTCGCGCAGGCGCGCTTCTGCGGCGCCGAGGGGCTGGACAAGGTGGTCAACCTGTCGCTGATGCGCGGCCGCCGGTTTCTCGACGACTACGGCGTGGCGATCGCCAGCGGCCCGCTGGCCGGACTGGCGGCGCGCGCGGTGCTGGTGCTGGACGGGCACGACAAGGTGCTGCACGCCGAGCTGGTCGGCGAGATCGGCCACGAGCCGAACTACGATGCGGCGCTGAAAGCGCTGGGCTGAGCGACCACGCGTAGGAGCGCACCCTGTGCGCGAATGCTCTTCGTCACGTGACGGAAAAGCATTCGCGCACAGGGTGCGCTCCTACGGCCGCTCGATGCCGACGATCGGCACGCCGAACGGGCGTGCCTGCGGGTGCAGGCCGAGGCCCAGCTTGAGGCTGTCGCCGATGCGCCGGGCGTACTCCAGCATCTGCGCGGCGTGGGCCTCGTCCAGTTCCTCGGCGCAGGTCTCGCGCCACAGCGCGAGCCAGTGGTCGAAGTGCTCGACGCGGATCGGGTGCGGGCGATGCGCGGCCATCGGGTTGCCGCGGTAGCTGCCCGCGCGCAGCGCCACCGAGGCCCAGAACGAGGTCAGCAGGCGCTTGTGTTCGTCCCAGTCGTGCACCGCCGCGTTGAAGATCGGGCCGATCCGCGGATCGCGCCGCACCTTCTCGTAGAAATGGTCGACCAGCCTGGCGATCGCCGCCTCGTCGAATGATGTTGCCGGTTGCATGCGGGACATGGTGGGGCCGTGCGCGTAGCGATGGCAAGGAGCCGAAACAAAAAAGCGCATCCGGCCATGACAGCCGGATGCGCCGCCTTACCGAAAGCTTACTTGCCCAGGCTCAGCGTGCCCTTCATCAGCGCGGCGTGGCCGGGGAAGGTGCAGAAATAGGCGTACTGCTCGCCGGCCTTGAGCTTGGTCACGTCGATCGTGGCCGTGTCGGACTCGCCGCCGCCGATCAACTTGGTGTGCGCGAGGATGCGCGCATCGCCCGGCTTCTCGTAGCTGTTCGCCGCACCGGCCTTCATGCCGTCGGAAATCACGCCGGCCTCGTCGGAGGAGTGCGCCAGCACCCAGTTGTGGCCCATCGCGGTGGCCGGCAGCTTGCCGGTGTGCTTCAGGGTCACCTTGAAGGCCTTGCAGGTCTTCGGCACGGTGATGGTCTTGGTGTTGAACTGCATGGCGTCGTTGGCTTCGACGGTGGTCGAGCACTCGGCGGCCATCAGCGGAGTGGAAAGCAGGCCGAGCAGGGCAATGGCGATCAGTTTGCGCATGGGTGTCGCTCCTGGAGGAGGTGGTGAAGTTCGGGTGGATTCTGCGATGGCGGCGCGGGGCGGGCACTGATCTGGGTCATTGCCATGGCACCTGCTGTCATCGACACTCTAGCCATCGCTGGCGGAAGCCGGAAGGAGGCACGATGACGCACGTCGTCACCGAAAATTGCATCAACTGCAAGCACACCGACTGCGTCGAGGTGTGCCCGGTGGACTGCTTCCACGAAGGGCCGAATTTCCTGGTGATCGACCCCGACGAATGCATCGACTGCACGCTGTGCGTGGAGGAGTGCCCGGTCGGCGCGATCTTCCCCGAGCTCGACGTGCCGGCCGGGCAGGAAGTGTTCCTCTCGATCAACGCCGAGCTGGCGAAGGAATGGCCGGTGCTGACCAGCAAGATCCCGTCGATGGAAGACGCCGACAAGTGGGACGGCGTGCCGGACAAGCTGCCGCTGCTGAAGCGGTAGGAGCGCACCCTGTGCGCGAATGCTTTTCCGTCACGTGACGAAGAGCATTCGCGCACAGGGTGCGCTCCTACACAAAACGGAGAGGAGGCATAAAAAAGCCCGCAGATGCGGGCTTTTTTGTTTCATGCGACTCGGCGGCTTACTTCGCCACCACCCGCACCATCTCCAGGCACTTGTTCGAGTAGCCCCACTCGTTGTCGTACCAGCTGACCAGCTTGACGAAGGTGCTGTCCAGCGCGATGCCGGCTTCGGCGTCGAAGATCGAGGTGCGCGCGTCGCCGCGGAAGTCGGTCGCCACCACCTTGTCCTCGGTGTAGCCGAGGATGCCCTTCAGCGCGCCCTCGCTCTGCGCCTTCATCTCCGCGCAGATCTCGGCGTAGCTGGCCGGCTTGTCCAGCTCGACGGTGAGGTCGACCACGGACACGTCCGAGGTCGGCACGCGGAAGCTCATGCCGGTGAGCTTCTTGTTGAGCTCGGGGATCACCACGCCGACCGCCTTGGCCGCGCCGGTGGACGAGGGGATGATGTTCTCCAGAATGCCGCGGCCGCCGCGCCAGTCCTTGTTGCTCGGGCCGTCCACGGTCTTCTGCGTGGCGGTGGCGGCGTGCACGGTAGTCATCAGGCCGCGCTTGATGCCCCACTTATCGTTGAGCACCTTGGCCACCGGGGCCAGGCAGTTGGTGGTGCAACTGGCGTTGGAGACGATCGCCTCGCCGGCGTACTTCCCTTCGTTGACGCCGTAGACGAACATCGGCGTGTCGTCCTTCGACGGCGCGGACAGGATCACCTTCTTCGCGCCGGCATCGATGTGCTTCTGCGCCGCCTCCTTGGTCAGGAACAGGCCGGTGGACTCGATCACCACGTCGGCGTTCACCTCGTTCCACTTCAGGTTGGCCGGGTCGCGCTCCTGGGTCAGGCGGATCTTCTTGCCGTTGACCACCAGATGGCCGCCCTCGACCTTCACGTCGCCCTCGAAGCGGCCGTGCACGGAGTCGTGCTTCAGCATGTAGGCCAGGTAGTCCGGCTCCAGCAGGTCGTTGATCGCGACGATCTCGATATCGTTGCCGAAGTTCTGCACGGCAGCGCGCAGCACGTTGCGACCGATGCGGCCGAAGCCGTTGATGCCGACCTTGATGGTCATGAGGGAACGTCCTCCGATAGCGATGGGGTGGCGAACGGGCAGCCGCGACCGCGGCGCCGCGTTTCAGCCGCGAATCTTACAATGAAAGCGGGCCGGTCGCGGCGGCCGCTGTGGCAGACTCTGGTCATCCTTCCGCCGGAAAACACCATGATCCCGTTGCGCCGTTCCCTCGCCATCGCACTGGCCATGCTCGCGGTCGCGCCGCTGGCGCAGGCCTGGGGGCCGCTCGGCCACCGCGTGGTCGCGGAGCTGGCGCAACGGCACCTCAGCCCGGCGGCCGAGGCCGAGATCGAGCGGCTGCTGGCGCCGGAGCACACCGGGCGACTGGCCGACGTGGCCAACTGGGCCGACCAGATCCAGGACGACCCGGCGCAGGCCGCGTTGTGGCAGCAGACCCGCAGCCAGCACTACGTCAACTTCCGCGGCGGCAGCGACTGCGACTATATGCCGCCGCGCGATTGCCGCGACGACCGCTGCGTGGTGGCCGCGCTGCGGCATTACACGGACGTGCTGGGCGACCGCAGCCGGCCCGACGCGGCGCGGCGCGAGGCGCTGAAGTTCGTGGTGCATTTCGCCGGCGACATCCACCAGCCGCTGCATGCCGGCTACCGCGACGACAAGGGCGGCAACACGTACCAGGTGCAGTTCGCCGGCAAGGGCAGCAACCTGCACAAGGTATGGGACTCGGGCCTGCTGAACACCCGCGGCCTCGATTGGCAGGCCTACGCGCGCCAGCTCGATGCGGCCGGGCCGGTGGGCCTGCCGGCGCCGATCGCGCCGCTGGACAACCCCTACGCGCAATGGGCCGAGGAGTCCTGCCGGTTCACCGGCGCGGCGGGTTTCTATCCGGACGGCCACAAGATCGATCAGGCATATGTTGTTGCCGAACTGCCGCTGGCCGAACAGCGTCTGCGCGAAGCCGGGCGGCGGCTGGCCGAAGTGCTGAACCTCGCGCTGACGCGGTAGCGCCGGAGGCGTCATCTGTGCCCCGGTACACATCGGCGGCATGCATACGAATGCAGGGTGATGGCGCGCCGCGTGGCATCTGCTAGCCTCGGCGCATGAACGAGAATCCCCTGCGCCGCACCAAGATCGTCGCCACCCTCGGCCCCGCCACCGACGCGCCGGGCATGCTCGAGCGGATCATCGCCGAAGGCGTCAACGTCGCCCGCCTGAACCTTTCGCACGGCCAGCCGGACGATCACCGCGCCCGCGCCAGCGCGGTGCGCGCGGCGTCGCTGGCCACCGGGCGCGAGGTGGGCATCCTGGCCGACCTGCAGGGGCCGAAGATCCGCATCGAGACGTTCGCCGCCGGGCCGGTGGAACTCGCCGACGGTGCGTCGTTCGTGCTGGATTGCCGCCCCGACGCGCCGCCCGGCGATGCGACCCGCGTCGGCGTGAGCTACTACGGCCTGCCGCACGACGTGCACGCCGGCGACGTGCTGCTGCTGGACGACGGCCTGGTCGCGCTGACCGTGCAGGAGGTGGCCGGCGCCGAAGTGCGCTGCAAGGTGCTGGTCGGCGGCAAGCTGTCCAACCGCAAGGGGCTCAACCGGCAGGGCGGCGGGCTGTCGGTGACGGCGCTGTCGGACAAGGACAAGGCTGACATCAAGCTGGCCGCCGAGATCGGCGCGGATTTCCTCGCGGTGTCGTTCGTGCGTTCGGCCGAGGACATGCACCAGGCCCGCCGCCTGCTGCACGAGGCCGGCGGCAATGCCGCGCTGGTGGCGAAGATCGAGCGCGCCGACGCGATCCCGGTGCTGGGCGAGATCATCGACGCCTCCGACGTGGTGATGGTGGCGCGCGGCGACCTCGGCGTGGAGATCGGCGACGCCGAGCTGCCCGGCCTGCAGAAGAAGATCATCCGCGAGACGGTGCAGCGCAACCGCGCGGTGATCACCGCCACCCAGATGCTGCAGTCGATGGTGCGCTCGCCGATCCCCACCCGCGCCGAAGTGCTGGACGTGGCCAACGCGGTGATCGACGGTACCGACGCGGTGATGTTGTCGGAGGAAACCGCCGCCGGCGCGCACCCGGACAAGGCGGTGGCGGCGATGACCCGGATCTGCCTCGGCGCCGAGCGCCAGTTCGAACCGAAGGAGGACCTGGCCAGCGCCAGCCACCAGATGAACCGCACCGACCAGGCGATCGCGCTGGCCGCGATGGTGCTGGCCGGCCAGCTCGGCGTGCGGGCGATCGTGGCGCTGACCGAATCCGGCGCCACCGCGCAGTGGCTGTCGCGCTACCGCAGCGCGGTGCCGATCTACGGCATGTCGCCGTCCGGGGCGGCGCGCCGGCGCATGCTGGTGCTGCGCGACGTGCAGCCGGTGGAGTTCAGCCACGGCGAGAACCAGAGCATGGCCGCCTCCACCCGCGCCGCGGTGCAGCTGCTGTTCGAGCAGGGCAAGCTGGTCGAGGGCGACAGCGTGGTGATCACCTACGGCGACCGCGTCGGCCATGTCGGCGGCACCAACACGCTGAAGCTGCTCTCGGTCGGTCCCGACGGCACGGTCGAGAGCCTGCGCGACCTGTAACGGCCTGCTCGCGATCTCCCAGGCTGGCCCGCAGCTGTCCGGCGGACGGCCGTCGACCACCGGCGGGCGCCGGGGCGGTTACACTCTGGGCCGACCGCCGCGTGCACAGGAGATCACCATGAAAATGTCGTTTCGTCCGCTGGGCCAGGGCCTGCTGCTGGCGTTGCTCGTGGGGGCCGCGGCACCCGTGCTGGCGCAGGCGCGCAAGGTCGACCAGCAGAACCTGTACCGCTACTGGATCCTGCTCAATACCCAGGTGAAGGCGGTCGCGCCCAACAGCGGGCTGAACCTGGACAAGCCGGGCTGCGCGGCGGTGACCTACACGGTGGGCTCCGACGGCGTGCCGATGGATGTGCAGGTGGTCAAGGTGGCGCCCAAGAGCGACCTGGGCCCGGTCGCGCGCAGCGCGGTGTCCGACTTCCGCTACGGCCCCTCGCTGACCAACCGCATCAGCGAGCCGGTGGCTACCTACTACATCGTGCCGTTCAACGCCCCGGCCGATCCGGCGCAGCGCCAGCATCTGCTGGACGCCTGCAAGCTGGGCGGCTACGGCGCCTGATCCCCGGCCCGCGGCGGCCCGGCACGTCCGGCCGCCAATCTGGCCTATAATCGCCGTTTTGAAACGTGCCGCCCCGGTCTCGAGGCGGCGTCAACCATGTGCGGGCGGCGAGCCCCCGCGCCACGGAGTCGCCATGAGTATTGAAGATCTCGAAAGCATCGCCCTGGCGATGGTCGCGCCCGGCAAGGGCATCATCGCCATCGACGAGTCGACCAACACCATCAAGAAGCGCTTCGAGGCCGTCGGCATCGAAAACACCGAGGAAAACCGCCGCGCCTACCGCGAGCTGCTGCTGACCACGCCGAGCCTGAACGAGCACATCTCCGGCGCGATCCTGTACGACGAGACGATCCGCCAGAAGACCCGCGACGGCGTGCCGTTCACCGAGCTGATGAAGAAGAACGGCATCATCCCCGGCATCAAGGTCGACAAGGGCCCGCAGCCGCTGGCCGGCTTCCCCGGCGACGTGGTCACCGAAGGCCTCGACGGCCTGCGCGAGCGCCTGCAGGAATACGTGAAGCTGGGCGCCCAGTTCGCCAAGTGGCGCGCGGTGATCAACATCTCCGAGGAAAACCCCAGCTCCACCGCGATCGAGGCGAACTGCCACGTGCTGGCGCGCTACGCCGCGCTGTGCCAGGAAGCCGGCCTGGTGCCGATGGTCGAGCCCGAGGTGATCATGGACGGCGACCACAGCATCGAGGTCAGCTACGAGGTGCACGAAGCCGTGCTGCGCAGCCTGTTCAACGCGCTGTACGAGCAGAACGTGATGCTGGAAGGCACCATCCTCAAGGTCAGCATGGTGATCCCGGGCAAGGACTGCGACGAGCAGGCCGACGTCGAGGAAGTCGCCGAGGCCACCGTGCGCGTGCTGAAGTCCACCGTGCCGGCCTCGCTGCCGGGCATCGTGTTCCTCTCCGGCGGCCAGACCGACCAGCAGTCCACCGCCCACCTGAACGCGATGAACCAGATCGGCCCGCACCCGTGGCCGCTGTCGTTCTCCTACGGCCGCGCCATGCAGCAGGCGGCGCTGAAGCTGTGGGCGAAGGACATGAAGGCGAACTACGCCGAGGCGCAGAAGACCGTGCACGCGCGTGCGCGCGACAACGGCCTGGCCGCGCTGGGGCAGTGGAACGGCTGATCATCCGGAAGCGCCGTCCCTGACGGCGGCCAAGTGATCCGCGTTGTAGGAGCCCGCTTGCGGGCGAAGCCTTTGGCTTTTGCGAGTGCCGAATCTCCAATCTCGGCTCTCAACAGACGGATGTGCGGTCGTCTCGGCCCAAAGGCATCGCCCGCAAGCGGGCTCCTACAGCAAAAAGGGCGCCGTGAGGCGCCCTTTTTTGATGCATGGAACATTGAAACTCAGAAGCGGTATTCCGCGCTGACCGAGACCATGTCGGTGCTCAGGTCGACGTTGCGCTTGCTCGCGTCGAAGTAGTCGTAGTTCAGGCCGACGCTGAGGTTGCTGGTGAGGTTGTAGCCCACCCCGGCACCGGCGTACCAGCTGTTGGAGCTCAGGCTCTTGTTGATCGGGTTGATGTCGTTGCTCAGGCCGTGGCCGGTCCAGCTGTAGAGGCCGGCGCGACCGCCGACGTACCAGTTCGGGCTGAGGTCGAAGCGGCCGTTCGCGCCGACGGTCCAGCCGTGCAGCTGGGACTTGCCCGGGGCGATCACCGGCTGGCTGTTGAAGACGTTCTTCGCATGGATATTGCCCAGGTCGTTGTAACCCACTTCGGCACCCAGCGAGAAGTTCGGCGCCAGCGACCAGCGATAGCCGCCGTTGAGGGCATAGCCGGTGTCATGGCCGTCGTACGGGCCCTGGTTGATGGCGGTGCGGCCGACATTGCCGTTGATGAACCAGCCGCCGTTTTGGGTCGACGCGCTCTGTGCGAACACGGCGGGCACGGCCAGCAGGCCGGCGGTGCTGAGGGCGAGGGCAAGCAGGGTCTTTTTCATTTTCATGGAGCTTCTCCAGTTGTTATCGTGGCAGTCGGCCCAAGGGGGGAGTGGCCGCTGCTGGCGGTGCGCCGCCCAGGCTGGGCGGCGCACCTGAGGCTTAGATAGGGCGGGCGCCGGAAGATTCAATACCGGTTGGTTCAGTATTAAGCATTCGTTAATCCGGCAATCCCGCATGGCGCGGCAGCGGGCGCCGCGCCATGCGGGCCGTACGTCAGAAGCGGTACTCGGCGGTCAGCGATGCCGTATCGGTGCTCAGGCCGATGTGGTCCTTCTTCGCGTGGTAGTAGTCATAGGCCAGGCCCAGGCCGAAGCGCTCGCTGAAGTCGTAGCCCACGCCGGCACCGGCGTAGTAGTCGACCCGATCCAGGTGATGGCGATTGATGTCCTGGTTGCTGTAGCCGTCGCCCTTCCAGCCGTAGATGCCGGTGCGGCCGCTGACGTACAGGCCCTGCCATACGTTGATCTTGCCGTTGGCGCCGGCGGTCCATCCGCGCAGGGCCTGGCGCTGCGAAGTCAGGTTGACGGCGTTGCTGTTGAATGCGTTCTTCAGCTTGAAATTGCCCAGGTCGTTGTAGCCGACCTCGACGCCCAGGCCGAGATCCTGGCCCACCTTCCAGCGGTAGCCGCCGTTGAGCGCGTAGGTGGTGGGGTGGTCGCCGTACGGGCCCACGCGCATGTGCGCCTGGCCGACGCTGCCGTTGATGAACCAGTTGCCGCTGCCGATCGGCTGGGACGGCTGGAAGTTGCCGCCGGCCGCCGGGTTGGTCGGGTTGTCCTGCGCGAAGGCGGGCAGGGTGCCCAGGGCGGCAGCGGTGATGGCGAGTGCAAGGAAAGTCTTTTTCATGGGGATACTCCACTTTTTTGAGCCGGGCCGGTGGTCACGGGGAAGGACGCACGCGGTCGGGCAGCGCCTGGGGATGGCGTTGCGGGGCGTATTGATAACGGGGCCTTGCTGAAGGCATTCGAACCGTATGGCCCGGGGTTAAGCGGCAGTTAATTCCCGTGGCGCCGGCGACAGCGTGGGGCCGGATCGGCGACAATGCGCGCTTTTGCACCCGCCGGAGACTGCCTGATGACCACCCGCCGCGAACTCGCCAATGCCGTGCGAGCCCTTGCCATGGATGCCGTGGAAGCGGCCAAGTCCGGTCATCCGGGCATGCCGATGGGCATGGCCGACCTCGCCGAGGTGCTGTGGAACGACTTCCTGAAGTTCAACCCGGCCAACCCGAAGTGGTTCAACCGCGACCGCTTCGTGCTCTCCAACGGCCACGGTTCGATGCTGCAGTACGCGCTGCTGCACCTGACCGGCTTCGACCTGCCGATGGACCAGCTCAAGCGCTTCCGCCAGCTGCATTCGAAGACCGCCGGCCACCCGGAAGCCAGCGAAACCCCCGGCGTGGAAACCACCACCGGCCCGCTCGGCCAGGGCCTGGCCAACGCGGTCGGCTTCGCGCTGGCCGAGAAGGTGCTGGCGGCGCATTTCAACCGCCCGGGCCACGCCGTGGTCGACCACCACACCTACGTCTTCCTCGGCGACGGCTGCCTGATGGAAGGCATCTCGCACGAGGTCGCCTCGCTGGCCGGCACCTGGGGCCTGG
This sequence comes from Rhodanobacter sp. FW101-FHT13A11, assembly GCF_058790335.1. Classification (NCBI taxonomy): domain Bacteria; kingdom Pseudomonadati; phylum Pseudomonadota; class Gammaproteobacteria; order Lysobacterales; family Rhodanobacteraceae; genus Rhodanobacter; species Rhodanobacter sp. FW101-FHT13A11. Next base: position 156,350 of record NZ_JBYTCN010000002.1, read on the forward strand.
GCAAGCTGGTGGCGATCTACGACGACAACGGCATCTCGATCGACGGCGAAGTGCACGGCTGGTTCACCGACGATACCCCGGCGCGCTTCGAGGCGTACGGCTGGAACGTGATCCGCGGCGTGGACGGGCATGATGCCGAGGCGATCAGTCAGGCGATCGCGAAGGCTACCGCGCAAGGCGACAAGCCCACCCTGATCTGCGCCAGGACCATCATCGGCTTCGGGGCGCCGCACAAGCAGGGCAAGGAGGAAAGCCACGGCGCGCCGCTGGGCAAGGACGAGATCGCCGCCGCCCGCGAACAGCTGGGCTGGCACCATGCGCCGTTCGAGATCCCGGCCGGGATCTATGCCGGCTGGGATCACCGCAAGGCTGGCGCGGCCAGCGAGCAGGCCTGGAAGGAGGCGTTCGCGGCCTATGCCGCTGCCCATCCGGAGCTGGCCGCCGAGTTCGACCGCCGCATGCGCGGCGAGCTGCCGGCCGACTGGGCCGCGAAGTCGCAGGCGTTCATCGACAAGCTGCAGGCCGACGGTCCCGAAGTGGCCTCGCGCAAGGCTTCCCAGATGAGCATCGAGGCGTTCGCGCCGCTGCTGCCGGAGCTGATCGGCGGTTCGGCCGACCTGGCCGGCTCCAACCTCACCAAGTGGAAGGGCAGCCTCGACGCCGCCACCGGCGACAGCGCCGGCGGCAAGGGCAACTACGTCTACTACGGCGTGCGCGAGTTCGGCATGACCGCGATCGCCAACGGCCTGGCCCTGCATGGCGGCTTCATCCCGTACGACGCGACGTTCCTGGTGTTCTCCGACTACGCGCGCAACGCGGTGCGCATGAGCGCGCTGATCCCGGCCCATGCGATCCATGTCTACACGCACGACTCGATCGGCCTGGGCGAGGACGGCCCGACCCACCAGCCGGTGGAGCACCTGGCCTCGCTGCGCTGCATCCCGAACAACCAGCTGTGGCGCCCGTGCGACGCGGTGGAATCGGCGGTGTCGTGGAAGGCGGCGATCGAGCGCAAGGGCAACCCGGCCTGCCTGGTGTTCTCGCGGCAGAACCTCAAGCACCAGCAGCGCAGCGCGCAGCAAGTGGCCGACATCGCGCGCGGCGGCTACGTGCTGTCCGATCCGCTGGACACCAGGTTCCAGGCCATCCTGATCGCCACCGGCTCGGAAGTGGAACTGGCGATGGAAGCCGCGCGCGCACTGGCCCAGCAGGGCGTGGCCGTGCGCGTGGTGTCGATGCCGTGCACCGAGGTGTTCGATGCGCAGCCGCTGGAATACCGCGAAGGCGTGCTGCCTTCCTGGTGCCGCGCCCGCGTGGCGGTGGAGGCGGCCAGTGCCGACTTCTGGCGCAAGTACGTCGGCCTGGACGGCGAGGTGGTCGGCATGACCACGTTCGGCGCCTCCGCCCCCGCGCCGCAGCTGTTCGAGCACTTCGGCTTCACCGTCGCGCACCTGGTCGACGCGGTGAAGCGCACCGTGTAGGAGCGCACCCTGTGCGCGATGCTTTTCCGCCACGTGACGAAAAGCATTCGCGCACAGGGTGCGCTCCTACAGTGACGGATCAGGCGAGCAGCAGGCGCGCTGGCCCAGCAGGGAGGGCGTGGCCGTGCGCGTGGTGTCGATGCCGTGCACCGAGGCGTTCGATGCGCAGCCGCTGGAATACCGCGAAGGCGTGCTGCCTTCCTGGTGCCGCGCCCGCGTGGCGGTGGAGGCGG
>NZ_JBYTCN010000002.1:158162-180568 GCF_058790335.1 Rhodanobacter sp. FW101-FHT13A11
GTGGTCGGCATGACCACGTTCGGCGCCTCCGCCCCCGCGCCGCAGCTGTTCGAGCACTTCGGCTTCACCGTCGCGCACGTGGTCGACGCGGCGAAGCGCGTTATCCGCTGAGCTCACACCCACCCGGGTAGGAGCCCGCTGGCGGGCGATGCTCCTGGCGAGAGGCCAGAAAAGCATCGCCCGCCAGCGGGCTCCTACAGGAAATGACGAAACGGATCAGGCGAGCAGCAGGGCGGCCAGATCGTCCGGCGTAGCGGCGATGGCATGGGCGCCGGCCTGTTCCAGCTCCGCGCGGCCGCCGAAACCCCACAGCACGCCGAAGCCGCGCACCCGGTTGGCCACGGCGCCGTCGATGTCGAAGTGGCGGTCGCCGATCATCACCGTGTCGGCCGGGTCGGCGCCGAAGTCGGCCAGTGCCTCGCCGATCATCGCAGCCTTCTCGCTGTGGGCGCTGCCCGGATGCGGGCCGTACAGGCGCAGGAACGCGTCGCCGAACGGCAAGTGGGCGATGATCGGGGCGGCGTGGCGGTGCGGCTTGCTGGTGACCACGGCGAGCTGGTGGCCGGCGCCGCGCAGCCGCCCGATCAGCGCCTCGATGCCCGGATAGATCGCGTGCTCGCGCCAGCCGTGCGTGTCGAAGCGCTCGTGGTAGTACGCCACCGCCGCCTCGATGCGTTCGGCATCGTGGTCCAGCAACGGCGCGAAACTGTGCCGCAGCGGCGGGCCGATCCAGCGGCGCAGCTCCTCGTGCGCCGGTGCCGGCACGTCCAGCCGCGCCAGCGCATGCCTCACGCAGGCGGTGATGCCGTGCTCGGAATCGATCAGGGTGCCGTCGAGGTCGAACAGGCAGAGCATTACTTCGCGGCCCGCGCCTTCAGCGCGGCCACCGCGGGCAGCTCCTTGCCTTCGAGGAACTCCAGGAACGCGCCGCCGCCGGTGGAGATGTAGGAGACCTGGTCGGCGATGCCGTACTTGTCGACCGCGGCCAGGGTGTCGCCGCCGCCGGCGATCGAGAACGCCTTCGACGCGGCGATCGCCCGCGCCAGCGTCTCGGTGCCCTTGCCGAACGCGTCGAACTCGAACACGCCGACCGGGCCGTTCCACACCACGGTGCCGGCCTTGGCGATCAGGGCCGCGTAGATTTCGGCGGTCTGCGGGCCGATGTCGAGGATCATCTCGTCCTCGCTGACTTGGTCGACCGGCTTGATCGTGGCCGGGGCCTGCGCGGAGAACGCCGGCGCCACCACCACGTCGACCGGCATCGGCACCTCGGCGCCGCGGCGTTTGGCGTCGGCCAGCACCTTCTTCGCGGCGTCGATCAGGTCCGGCTCGACCAGCGAATTGCCCACCGAATGGCCCAGCGCGGCGATGAAGGTGTTGGCGATGCCGCCGCCCACGATCAGCTGGTCGACCTTGCCGATCAGGTTGTCCAGCAGGGTCAGCTTGGTGGAGACCTTGGAGCCGGCCACGATCGCCAGCAGCGGGTGCGCCGGGTGTTCCAGCGCCTTGCCCAGCGCGTCCAGCTCGGCGCACAGCAGCGGGCCGGCGGCGGCGACCGGGGCGTACTTGATCACGCCATGGGTGGAGGCCTGGGCGCGGTGCGCGGTGCCGAACGCGTCCATCACGAAGATGTCGCACAGCGCGGCGTACTTCCTGGCCAGCGCATCGTCGTCCTTGCCTTCGCCGACGTTCATGCGGCAGTTTTCCAGCAGCACCACCTCGCCCGGCGCCACCTCGACGCCGCCGGCCAGGTAGTCGGCCACCAGCCGCACCGGCTGGTGCAGCCTGGCGCTCAGCCACAGCGCTACCGGCGCCAGCGAGGATTCGGCGTCGAACCGGCCTTCCTTCGGCCGGCCCAGGTGCGACATCACCATCACCTTCGCGCCGGCGTCGCGGGCGGCCCGGATCGTGGGCAGGGCGGCGTCGAGGCGCTGGGTCGAGGTGATCTGGCCGTGGTCGTCGATCGGCACGTTCAGGTCTTCGCGGATCAGCACGCGCTGGCTGCGCAAATCGAGGTCACTCATGCGGATGACTGCCACGGCGGAACTCCGGTGAAGGGTGGAAAGCAGGCCCGAATGGGCGTCAACCGCTTATTGTCCGGTGCGTGGGGAGCCGATGCAAACCGTGGCGGGATGCCGCAGGCCGGCCGGCCATGCGCGCGGCCCGCCACTGTGGCTAAACTGCGGGCTGTCCATGCGCGCGGGAGAGGGACGGCTATGGCTACCGGGTTGGTGCTTTACGGCTACTGGCGCTCCAGTGCCGCGTACCGCGTGCGCATCGCGTTGAACCTCAAGGGGCTGGACTACGAGACGCGCCCGGTGCACCTGGTGCGCGATGGCGGCGGGCAGCACGCACCGGATTACCGCGCGCTCAATCCGCAGGAACTGGTGCCCTGCCTGCTCGACGGCGATCGCGCGATCACCCAGTCGCTGGCGATCATGGAGTATCTCGACGAGATCCATCCGGAGCTGGAAACGGCCCTGCTGCCGGTCGATGCGCGCGGGCGTGCCCGCGTGCGGGCACTGGCGCAGGCGGTGGCCTGCGACATCCATCCGCTGGGCAACCTGCGCGTGCTGCAGCAGCTGGAAGCGCAGTTCGGCGCCAGCGAGGAGCAGCGCGCCGAGTGGTCGCGGCACTGGATCAGCGAGGGTTTCAGGGCGATCGAGGCGATGCTGGCCGACAACGCGGCCACCGGCCGCTACTGCCACGGCGAGGCGCCGGGCATGGCCGACGCCTGCCTGGTTCCGCAGGTCTACAACGCGCTGCGCTGGAAATTGCCGCTGGACGGCTATCCGACGATCCGGCGCATCCACCAGGCCTGCAGCGAGCTGGAGGCGTTCCGGCGGGCGGCGCCGGAGGTACAGGCGGACGCGCCGCAAGGCGAGAAGTGAGTGAAGAGGAGTGAGAGGCGAGAGAGAGCAGGGTGAGGCGGGTTGTGCCGTCTCTCATTCCTCACTCCTCTTCACTCACTCCCTGGTTCTCAGAAGCCCATCCCGTACGGGTCGTTGCCGGCCAGTTCCTCGTCGCTGTTGCCGCCTTCGGCGAGGCGGATCTTCAACGCCAGGCCGTCGCGCGAGTCGGACTTGTTGAGCGCTTCCTCCAGCTCCACGCGGCCTTCCTTGTACAGCCGGTACAGCGACTGGTCGAAGGTCTGCATGCCTTCCTGCAGGCTGCGGTCCATCGCTTCCTTGATCTCGTGGATCTGGCCGCGGCGGATCATGTCGCGGATCAGCGGGGTGTTCAGCAGCACCTCGGCGGCCGGGATGCGGCGGCCGTCCTTGCCGAGCACCAGGCGCTGGCTGATCACCGCGCGCAGGTTCAGCGCCAGGTTCATCAGCACGTTCTTGTGCGCCGACTCGGGGAAGAAGTTGAGGATGCGCTCCAGCGTCTGGTCGGCGTTGTTCGAGTGCAGCGTGGCCAGGCACAGGTGGCCGGTCTCGGAGAACGCGATCGCCGCCTCCATGGTGTCGGTGTCGCGGATCTCGCCGATCATGATCACGTCCGGCGCCTCGCGCATCGCGTTCTTCAGCGCCTCGTGGTAACTGTGCGTGTCCAGCCCCACCTCGCGCTGGTTGACGATCGACTTCTTGTGCCGGTGCAGGTACTCGATCGGATCCTCGATGGTGAGGATGTGGCCGGGCGAGTTGGAATTGCGCTGGTCGAGCATCGCCGCCAGCGTGGTCGACTTGCCCGAGCCGGTGGCGCCCACCACCAGGATCAGGCCGCGCGGCTCCATGATCAGGTCGCGGAAGATGCCGGGCAGCTGCAGCTGCTCGATGCTGGGGATCTCGCTCTTGATCGCGCGGATCACCATGCCCACTTCGCCGCGCTGCTTGAACACGTTGATGCGGAAACGGCCGGCTTCCTTCACCGCCAGCGCCATGTTCAGCTCCAGGTCGCGCTCGAACTGCGGCACCTGGCCCTCGTCCATCAGCGAATAGGCGATCTTCTTGACCATGCCGCCGGGCAGGCCGGTATTGCCCAGCGGATACAGCTTGCCCTCGACCTTGATATTCACCGGGGCGCCGGTGGACAGGAACATGTCCGACGCGCCCTTGTCTACCATAAGCTTGAGGAAGTAGCCGATATCCACGAATAACCCCTGTTTGCGCAAAGCGCGTTGCAATGTCGGATTATGCCCGCCCACAATACGCTGCGACATACCACGAGGAATGTGATGTACATCTTTTCCCTGCCGGCCGGCTCCCCACGCCGTATCCGTACGGCCATGGCGATGGCGGCCCTTACCCTGGCGCTGGCCGGCTGCGCATCGGTGCCGCCGCCGAACGATTCGATGAACATGGCGCAGTCGCAGCTGCAGATGGCCCGCGATGCGGGGGCGGCCGACTACGCCCCGGTCGACCTGGGATTTGCGCAGGACAAGTTCCAGCAGGCGCAGACGGCCATGGCCGAACGCAAGTACGCCGATGCGGCCAGCCTGGCCGAGGAGTCGCGCGCCGACGCCGAGCTGGCCCAGGCCAAGGCCCGGCTGGGTGCGGCGCGGGCGCAGATCCAGAGCAAGGTGCAGGAGAACACCCGCCTGCGCCGGGAAGGCGAGCAACTGGACCAGCGTGACAACGCGCCGGCACCGGCGCCGTCCGCTCCGCTGCCCACCCAGGACATGCCGGCACCGGCCTCGACCGTGCTGTCCGCGCCGGCCGGTGCCGGTTTCCAGACCGTGCCGGAGACCGGCCAGCAGCCCGCTTCCAATGCCCAGGGAGGCCAGCCATGAAGCGCCCCACCTTCACCCTGGCCGCGATCGTGCTGGCCCTGGCGGCCGCCGGCTCGGCGCACGCCCGCAAGGACGACATCGACATCGCCCGGCTGAGCGGCGGCCTCGACCAGCTCGCCAACGACCCCAGCCTGGGCCGCTACGCGCAAGCCGAGCAGGCCCGCGCCCGCGACGCGATCAACCGGCTGGCCCAGGCCGGTTCGCGCGAGCGCCCGCACGCGCTGTACCTGGCCGAGCGCCGGGTCGACCTGGCCAAGACCGCCGCGCAGTTGCAGGATGCCCAGGTCAAGCTGACCCAGCTCGACCGCGAGCGCGACCAGATCATGCTCGACAACAGCCGGCGCGAGACCGAGCTGGCCCGGCGCGAGCTGGAGCGCCAGCGCTTGCAGTACCAGTTGGCCCAGGAGGAGGCGGCGCGGCTGCAGGCGCAGGGTCAGGAATACTCGCAGGCGGCCGAACAGGCGCGCGCCGAGGCCGAGCGGGCGAAGAAGCTGGCGGCGGCGCAGAGCAAGGTGGCCAAGGCGGCCAAACAGCAGGCCGAGCTGGCCGCCCAGGCGGCCAAGGCGATGCGTTCGCAGATGGGCGAAGGCGACCAGCCCGCCGCAGCGGCCCCGGACGCCTCGAAAAAGCATCCTTGACCATGATCCCGGCGGGGCGCTGTGGCGCCCCGCCGCGCCCGTGCCCGCGCTCGGCAGCGGCCTGCCCGGGTCTCGGTTAGTTAAACGTAAAAGGCTGTTTTGACAGCTGTTTCACCCGAAACCCTGGCGTTTCGCGAAGCCTCTCCGCCAGGCTTGCACCCCCCTGATCGGGAGAGTAGGGTCGAAGTCCCACGGGGCATCCAGGCCGCGTGGGCCACTGACCCGAATCATGCGCTTATTCCACGTTTCCATGCGTCACCCGCGTTCCGGCAGGCCGGCGCGGGGCGTGGGTGCGTGCATGCATTCAACGTCTGCGGATGCCTCCTGTCGCATCCGCATGCCAACTCGCGAGGAGGTCGGATCATGTTTGAAAACCAGCAGCGTGATGATGTCGAGGCATTGATGAAGGCCGACGCCGAATTCCGGCGGCTCTACCAGCATCACCGCGAACTCGACAGCAAGGTGCACGATGCCGACATCGGCGTGCTTCCCATCGACGATGTCACCCTCGCCAGCATGAAGAAGGAGAAGCTGCTGGCCAAGGCGCGACTCGAACGCATGTGGGCGGATCGGGCGCATCTCATCCACTGAGCCTGCAGTTTCACGTGAGCGCGGCCCCGGGCCTTTCCCCCGTGTATCGGGAAGGGTGCCGGGGCCGCCGCGTTTGCGGCGGGCGGCCGGGCCGAGCGGTTATCATGGCGATCCCGCAGCCGCGGCCTCGCCCGGCTGCCCTTCCAGCGACGGAGCCCCCATGACGGTCCACCAGAGTGTCCTCGAACTGATCGGACGTACCCCGATGGTGCGCGCGCAGCGCCTGGATACCGGGTCGTGCGAGCTGTTCCTCAAGCTGGAGAGCACCAACCCCGGCGGCTCGATCAAGGACCGCATCGGCCTGTCGATGATCGAGGGCGCCGAGAAGGACGGCCGCATCCGCCCGGGCGACATCCTGGTCGAGGGCACCGCCGGCAACACCGGCCTGGGGCTGGCCCTGGTCGCGCAGCAGAAGGGCTACCGGCTGATCCTGGTGGTGCCGGACAAGATGAGCCGTGAGAAGATCTTCAACCTCAAGGCGATGGGCGCCGAGGTGGTGCTGACCCGCTCCGACGTGGCCAAGGGCCACCCCGAGTACTACCAGGACATGGCCGAGCGGATCGCCCGCGAGACGCCCGGCGCGTACTTCATCAACCAGTTCGGCAACCCGGACAACCCGGCCGCGCACATCGCCACCACCGGCCCGGAGATCCTCGAGCAGATGGACGGCAAGGTCGACGCGATCGTGGTCGGCTGCGGTTCGTCCGGCACGCTGAGCGGCCTGTCGAAGTTCTTCGCCGGGCACTCGCCGCAAACCGAGTTCGTGCTGGCCGATCCGGTCGGCTCGATCCTGGCGCAGTACATCAACGAGGGCACGCTCTCGACCAAGTCCGCCAGCTGGATGGTCGAGGGCATCGGCGAGGATTTCCTGCCTTCGATCAGCGACTTCACCCGGGTGAAGAAGGCCTATGCGATCCCTGACAAGGAGAGCTTCCTCACCGCGCGCGAGCTGCTGGCGAAGGAGGGCGTGCTGGGCGGCTCGTCCACCGGCACCCTGGTCGCCGCGGCGCTGCGCTACTGCCGCGAGCAGGCCGCGCCGAAGCGCGTGGTCACCCTGGTCTGCGACACCGGCAACAAGTACCTGTCCAAGCTGTACAACGACTACTGGATGCTCGACAACGGCTTCATCGAGCGCGAGCGGCACGGCGACCTGCGCGACCTGCTGCTGCGCCCGTTCGCCCAGCGCGACACGGTGGTGGTCGGCCCGAACGAGCTGCTGGTCACCGCCTACAACCGCATGAAGCTGTACGACGTGTCGCAGCTGCCGGTGATGGACGGGCGCAAGCTGGTGGGCATCGTCGACGAATCCGACGTGCTGATGCACGTGCACGCCGACGAGACGCGCTTCCGCGATCCGGTGTCGACCGCGATGATCACCAGCCTGCAGAAGCTCGACGTGCGCTCCCCGATCGAGTCGTTGCTGCCGGTGTTCGAGCGCGGCCACGTGGCGATCGTGGTCGACGGCGACGACTTCCTCGGCCTGATCACCCGCATCGACCTGTTGAACTATTTGCGCCGCAAGGTGGACTAAGCGTTCCGATCCGGTCCGTACCGGTCCGGCCGTGCCGGCCCGGTGCGTGAAAGCCTGCCGCAATGCGGCTCGCCCAAGATGGCCATCCAGGTGCGGCCGCGGGCCGCGCAACCACCCAAGGGAAGCCCTGTCGATGTGTGGAATCGTTGCTGCCGTTGCCCAGCGTGATGTCGCCCCGCTGCTGATTGCCGGCCTGAAGGCGCTCGAATACCGCGGCTATGACTCCTCCGGCGTGGCCGTGCTCGACCATGGCGCGATCCGCCGCGTGCGCGCCAAGGGCAAGGTGCGCGAGATGGAGGCGCTGTACCTGGCCGACCCGCTGCCCGGCGGCACCGGCATCGCGCATACCCGCTGGGCCACCCACGGCGTGCCGAGCGAGGCGAACGCGCATCCGCACATCGCCGGCCGCGTGGCGATCGTGCACAACGGCATCATCGAGAACTACGCCAGCCTGCGCGCCGAACTGCAGGCCGGCGGCTACGTGTTCACCTCCGAGACCGACACCGAGGTGATGGCCGTGCTGATCGACCGCCACCTCGGCCAGGGCATGCGCCTGCGCGAGGCGGTGCTGGCCACCGTGCGCGAGCTGGAGGGCGCCTATGCGATCGCGGTGATCAGCAGCGACGAGCCCGGCCGCGTGGTCGGCGCGCGCCGCGGCGCGCCGCTGCTGGTCGGCCTGGGCATCGGCGAGAATTTCCTCGGCTCCGACGCGCAGGCGCTGATCCAGGTCACCAACAAGATGCTGCACCTCGACGAGAACGACGTGGTCGAGATCACCCGCGACAGCGTGCAGGTGTTCGCCCTCGACGGCACGCCGGTGGTGCGCCCGGTGCACGAGAGCGAGCTGTCCACCGACGCGGTCGAGCGCGGCGAGTACCGCCACTACATGCAGAAGGAGATCTTCGAGCAGCCGCGCGCCATCGCCGACACGCTGGAGGCGCGCCTCGGGGCGCACGGCGTGCTGCCGAACATCTTCGGCATCGACAGCGACGCCCTGCTGCGCAAGGTCCGCGGCCTGCACATCATCGCCTGCGGCACCAGCTACCACGCCGGCCTGGTCGCGAAGTACTGGATTGAGGAATACGCGCGCCTGCCGGTCAGCGTGGAGGTGGCCAGCGAATACCGTTACCGCGAGACGGTGGTGCCCGAAGGCACCTTGTTCGTGGCCATCTCGCAGTCCGGCGAAACCGCCGACACCCTGGCGGCGATGCGCGAGTCGCGCCGGCGCGGCTACCTCGGCACGCTGGCGATCTGCAACGTGCCCGAATCCTCGGTGGTGCGCGAGGCCGACCTGAAGCTGATGACCCGCGCCGGCCCCGAGATCGGCGTGGCCTCGACCAAGGCCTTCACCACCCAGCTGGCCGGCCTGGCCCTGCTGACGCTGGAGCTGGCCCGCCGCAACGGCCTGGCCGACGACCGCTACGCGGCGCTGTGCGCCGAGTTGCAGCACCTGCCGCGGGCGGTCGAGAACGCGTTGCAGCTGGAGCCGGCGATCATCGTGCTGGCGGCCGACTTCATCCACCGCCAGCACGCGCTGTTCCTCGGCCGCGGCGTGCAGTATCCGGTGGCGATGGAGGGCGCGCTGAAGCTCAAGGAAATCTCCTACATCCACGCCGAAGCGTATGCCGCCGGCGAACTCAAGCACGGCCCGCTGGCCCTGGTCGACGAGAACATGCCGGTGATCGCGGTGGCGCCGAACGGCCCGCTGCTGGACAAGCTGAAATCCAACCTGCAGGAAGTGCGTGCTCGCGGCGGCCGCCTGATCGTGTTCGCCGACGGCGCCGCCGGCATGGACGACATGGCCGGCCACGGCGCCATGCTCCGCGTCGAATCGGGCGGCTCCTTCATCGCCCCCGCCGTGTTCACCGTACCGCTGCAGCTGCTGGCCTACCACGTCGCCGTGCTGCGCGGCACCGACGTCGACCAGCCGCGCAACCTGGCCAAGTCAGTGACGGTGGAATAGGTGCGGCGCACCGCCTGACTGGCCGTCAAGTCTGACTCTGTCCCGGTTGGGCGCCGGGTTCTCGAAGCCGGCGCCTTTGTTCTTCCATGGCTCGAGTCCAAACAGCTCCAGGCGCGTGGCGCCTGGAGGTCACGAACAGGCGTTCATACCCGCACGCGCTGCATCAGTGGTTCGAAGCGGTACATGGCGGAACGCCGCCCGGCCGCTTCGCGCACTACCTGCAGCAATCCTTCCTGCAGCAGCACTCGGCTGAACCGCGCCGCTGTCTGCGGCGGGATGCCGGCGTTGCGGGTGAAGCGGCTATTGCTGAACACCGGATGGGTGAACAGGTAGTCCAGCGCCGCCACCGCGTACTTGGACGCGAGCAACTCGGCGAAACGGGGTTTCATTTCCGCATAGAAATCACCGATCGTCTGCGCGGCTTCCAGGTTGGAGACGGCCTGCTGCTCCACCGCGGCCAGGAAGAACTGGCACCATCCTTCCCAGTCGTTATCCGAGGACACCCGGCGCAGCCGATCCAGGTATTCGTCCTTGTGGTCCTCGAAGTAACGGCTGATGTAGAAATGCGGCGCAGCGATCGCCCCGCCTTGCCACAGCATCAGGGTGATCAGCATACGGCCGACGCGCCCGTTGCCGTCCTCGAAGGGATGCAGCGCCTCGAACTCGGCATGTGCCAGCGCCGCGCGCAACAGCACCGGCACGGTCTCGTCGTTGATCAGGCGAAACAGCGCCTCCATGCCGCCGGGCAGATGTTCCGGCGCGATGGGTACGAAGCTCACCTTGCGGCTGCCGCGCTCACCGATGTAGTTCTGTTCGCGTTTGTAGGCGCCCGGTGATTTGGCGGCTCCACGCCCGAAGGACAGCAACTGGCGGTGGATGCTCTTCAACAGCGATTCCGACAGAGCCTGGCCCTGTTCCATCCGGTGCTGGGCGGTGTTCAGCGCACGCCGGTACAGGGCCGTCTCGATGGCGTCGGAGCGAAACCCCCGGGCGGCGCTCTCGTCGTCGTCGCCGAATTCCGCCTCCAGCAGCAGGATTTCGTCCAGTGTGCTGATGGTGCCCTCCATGCGCGAGGACACTACGGCTTCCTGGCCTCTCATCGGCGCCACGAACAGCTCGCTGTTGTGCAGTCCGTGGAGCATCTGGTCGTAGCGCGCCAGCGCCGCCGTGGCCCCCAACAAGTCCGGCATCAGGCGGCCGTAATCCAACCCTCCCGGTGGAAATTGCCCGACGTGGCAGTGGACGGCTTGGCTGGTGTCGAGATTCATGTGTTGCATGGTATCTCAATTGCCATACACATATTCACCATGATTAACAACAAGCATCGTTGTTGTTCATGAATCGCGCACAAAGTGCTTGTCGTCAAAATTGGCGGCTCCATGAAAAGCGAGCCTGCTTGCCGTTATCCCGGAATCGACAACGGAACTTGATTGCAGCATATCGCCAAATCTTGACGACAAAGCATGTTCAAGGGTTCGTCGGCACCGTCGGGCAGCAGAACCCAGCTGAGCACTCCTCATCGATGAAATTATTGCCAAATCAAAAGGTTGTGCTTGATCTTGGCAGATCTTGGGACATGCCGTGGGACACTTCGGGAAAACCTCGCGGCGCCTCGGCGAGCCGCAAGGGGCTAGCCGCGACAAGCAGGCCTGCTCGCGGTGTACGGGCGGAAGCGGGGCCCGGGCAAGCGTCAGGCGCGCCCGTAGACGTCGTCGTAACGCACGATGTCGTCTTCGCCGAGGTAGCTGCCGGACTGCACCTCGATCAGTTCCAGCGCGACCTTGCCGGGATTGCGCAGGCGGTGCTTGCTGCCGAGCGGGATATACGTGCTCTGGTTTTCGCCGAGCAGGAACACCTTGTCGTCGCAGGTGACCTCGGCGGTGCCGGAGACCACGATCCAGTGCTCGGCGCGGTGGTGGTGCTTCTGCAGGCTCAGGGCTGCGCCGGGCTTGACCACGATGCGCTTGACCTGGAAGCGCTCGCCTTCCTCCAGCGAGTCGTAGCTGCCCCACGGCCGGTACACCACGCGGTGCAGCGAGTGTTCGCTGCGGCCGGCGGCCTTCAGCCGCTCGACGATCTTCTTCACGTCCTGCGCGGCATCGCGGTGCGCCACCAGGGTGGCGTCCGGCGTGGTCACCACGATCAGGTCGTCGACACCGACGGTGGCGAGCAGGTGGCGCTCGTGCGAGCGCAGCAGCGAGTTGTGCGTGTCCACCGCCATGGTGTCGCCCTCGCGCAGGTTGCCGTCGGCGTCCTTGCCGCCGGTCAGCCACAGCGCCGACCACGAGCCGATGTCGCTCCACGCGCAGCTGACCGGGATCACCGCCGCGCGCCGGGTCTTCTCCATCACCGCGTAGTCGATCGAGTCGTCCGGCACCAGCGCGAACGCGTCGCGGTCGATGCGCACGAAGTCGAGATCGGTGGTGGCTTTCGCGTACGCCTCGCGCACCGCCGCCAGCATCGCCGGCGCGTGCGCGGCCAGTTCCTCCAGGTAGCGCGCGGCCTTGAACAGGAACATGCCGGAGTTCCAGTCGTAGCCGCCGTCGGCGAGGTACGACTCGGCCGTGGCCAGGTCGGGTTTCTCGACGAACTGCTCGACGCGATAACCATGGGCATCCACGGTTTCCGCGCGACGGATATAGCCGAAGCCGGTGTCCGGGCGATCCGGGCGGATGCCAAACGTCACAAGCCAGCCTTGTTCAGCCAGCGGCATGGCTTGTTTCACGGCCTCGACAAACGCGGCCGTGTCACCGATCAGATGATCAGCAGGCAGTACCAGGAGCACGGCATCCGCATCGCGTTGCAGTGCTTGCAATGCACCCAACGCGATCGCCGGCGCGGTGTTGCGGGCCAGCGGCTCCAGCACGATGGTGGCGCCCTTGATATCCCCTTCCAGCAGCTGGTCGGCAGCGAGGAAGCGATGGTCCTCGCTGGCCACCACGATCGGCACGGCCACATCGGGCAACTGCCGGGTACGTGCGATGGCCTGCTGGAACAGCGTGCCCTTTCCGGCCAGTTCCAGGAACTGCTTGGGCAGGTTCTTGCGCGAGACCGGCCACAGGCGCGTACCGCTGCCGCCGCTGAGGATGAGGGGAATCAACATGGGTCCTTGTCCTGTTTCAGTTGGTTGATGTGATGAGCTCTTGCATGGTTTTGTGCAAGCCTTGCCGCCAATCGGGGAGTGGAAAAGCGAAGTGCCGCTGGAACTCGGCATTATCCAGCAATGACCACGCGGGGCGCACGGCATGGGTAGGAAATTCAGCGCTGCCGATCGCGACCACGCGGGGAGCGCGCGCCAGCAGGCCGAGCGCCGCGGCCTGTTCGACGATCGCGCTGGCGAAGCCATGCCAGGTCGTGGCGCCGCTGGCGACCAGATGGTGGGTGCCGGCCAGTGCGCGCCGTTGCGCGGCGTCGGCCTGGAGCCAGCGGTCGAGCGCGGCGAGGCTGGCTTCCACGATCAGCATGGTGTCGGTGGGCGCGCCGTGCTGGTCGGCGACCACGCGCAGTTCGTCGCGTTCGGCGCCCAGGCGCAGCATGGTGCGCAGGAAGTTGTGGCCGTGCGCGGCGTAGACCCATGCAGTGCGCAACGTCAGGTGGTCGGCGCCGCTGTCGCGCAGCGCCTGTTCGCCGGCCAGCTTGCTGCGGCCGTAGGCGCCGAGCGGGGAGGTCGGTGTGTCGACGGCGTACGGCTGCGATTGCCTGCCGTCGAACACGTAGTCGGTGGAGTAGTGGATCACCAGCGCGCCATGCGCCGCCGCCCAGCGGCCGAGCACGCCGACCGCCTCGCCGTTGACGCGAGTGGCCAACGCCTCTTCCTGCTCCGCGCGGTCGACCGCGGTGTACGCGGCGGCATTGACGATCACGTCCGGCCGCACGCGGTCGAGCAGGACGGGCAGCGACTCGGGGATCGACAGGTCGGCGATCTCGCCGTGGCCACCAGCAGTCACCACACCATCGCGACTGGCGACGATCAACTCGCCGCGCGCAGCCAGGCCACCCTGATCAAGAAACGTGCGGCCGAGCTGGCCGTTGGCGCCGAGCAATAGGGTCTTCATGTCCACCTCCACCATTATCGTCATCCCCCGCGCAAGCGGGAAGAGCTTTTCAACAGCCGAAGGGCTGGTCATCCAGTGTCCTGACATGGCCAGACAGCAGTCGCTGGATCCCTGCCTTCGCAGGGATGACGATCAAAAAAAGCCTAGGCTGCGTACACCGGCAGCCGCTCGGGTGGAACATCCTCGAGCAACGGCGTCTTGCCGTCCTTGTCCGACAGCAGCGGTTCGCTCAGCGGCCAGTCGATGCCCAGCGCGGCGTCGTTCCAGCGGATGCCGGCATCGGTCTTCGGGTCGTACAGCGCGGTGCACTGGTAGGTGAAGGTGGCGAACTCGGACAACACGCAGAAGCCGTGCGCGAAACCTTCCGGCACCCAGAAGTGGCGGTGGTTGTCGGCGGTGAGCATCACGCCGACGGATTGCCCGAACGTGGGCGAGCCGCGACGGATATCCACCGCCACGTCGTAGACCTCGCCCTCGAGCACGCTGACCAGTTTGCTTTGCGGGTTCGGCCACTGGTAGTGCAGGCCGCGCAGCACGCCGCTGGCCGAGCGCGAGACGTTGGATTGCACGAAGTTGACGTCGATGCCCGCCTCGATCCATCTGGCCTTGTTGTAGCTCTCGTAGAAGAAGCCGCGGGCATCGCCGAACACCTGCGGTTCGATGATCAGGGCGCCGGGCAGCGCGATCTCGATCACTTTCATCGCACGTGGCCATGCCGGGTCAGCTGTTGCAGGTACTGGCCGTAGCCGGTCTTGGCCAGCGGCGCGGCCAGCGCCAGCAATTGCTCGGTGTCGATCCAGCCGTTGAGGTAGGCGATCTCCTCCGGGCAGCACACCTTGAGGCCCTGCCGGTTCTCGATCGTCTCGATGTAGTTGCCCGCTTCCATCAGCGACTCGTGGGTGCCGGTGTCGAGCCAGGCGAAGCCGCGGCCGAGCTGCTCCAGGTGCAGCGAGTCGTCGTCGAGGTAGCAGCGGTTGAGGTCGGTGATCTCCAGCTCGCCGCGCGGCGAGGGCTTCAGCGACGCGGCGTAGTCGCACACGCGGGCGTCGTAGAAGTACAGGCCGGTGACGGCGTAATGCGACTTCGGCTGGGCCGGCTTTTCCTCCAGCCCGATCACCTTGCCGGCGTCGTCGAATTCGGCCACGCCGTAGCGCTCCGGATCCTTTACCCAGTAGCCGAACACCGTGGCGCCGCGCTCGCGCGCGGCGGCGCGCCTGAGGCGCTCGGTGAAACCGTGGCCGTAGAAGATGTTGTCGCCCAGCACCAGGCAGCTCGGCTTGCCGTCGACGAAGTCGCGGCCGATGGTGAACGCCTGCGCCAGCCCGTCGGGCGAAGGCTGCACTGCATACCGGATGTCGATGCCCCACTGCGAGCCGTCGCCGAGCAGGCGCTGGAACATCGACTGCTCGTGCGGGGTGTTGATCACCAGCACCTCGCGGATGCCGGCCAGCATCAGCGCGGCCAGCGGGTAGTAGATCATCGGCTTGTCGTACACCGGGAGCAGCTGCTTGCTGATCGCGCGGGTGATCGGGTGCAGCCGGGTGCCGGAGCCGCCGGCGAGGATGATGCCCTTGGTGGTCATGCGCCCAGCCTCTCCATGCGGTAGCTGCCGTCGAGCACGCGTTGCACCCACGGCTGGTGGTCGAGATACCAGTCCACCGTGGCGGCGATGCCGCTCTCGAACGTCTGCGAAGGTTGCCAGCCCAACTCGCGCTGTAGTTTGGACGAATCGATCGCATAGCGGCGGTCGTGGCCGGGGCGGTCCCTCACGTAGGTGATCAGCGACTCGCGCGGGCGGCCGTCGGCCGTCGGCCGGCGCCCATCGAGCAGGGCGCAGATGGTCTTCACCACGGCGATGTTCTCGCGCTCGGCATTGCCGCCCACGTTGTAGGTCTCGCCCACCCGGCCGGCGTCCAGCACGCGGCGGATCGCGCTGCAGTGGTCGCCCACGAACAGCCAGTCGCGGATGTTTTTGCCGTCGCCGTAGACCGGCAGCGCTTCGCCGGCCAGCGCCTTCTGGATCACCAGCGGAATGAGCTTTTCCGGGAACTGGTACGGCCCGTAGTTGTTCGAGCAGTTGGTGGTCAGTACCGGCAGGCCGTAGGTATGGTGGAACGCGCGCACCAGGTGGTCGGAGGCAGCCTTCGAGGCCGAGTACGGCGAGTTCGGCGCGTACGGCGTGGTCTCGGTGAACTTGCCGTCGGCGCCGAGCGAGCCGTACACCTCGTCGGTGGACACGTGCAGGAAGCGGAACGCCTTGCGGGCGCCGCCTTCCAGGCCGCGCCAGTAATCGCGGGCGCCTTCCAGCAGGCCCAGCGTGCCCACCACGTTGGTCTGCACGAACTCGGCGGGCCCGTCGATCGAGCGGTCGACGTGCGATTCGGCGGCGAAATTGACGATCGCGTCAGGCCGGTGTTCGGCCAGCAGCCTGGCCACCAGCGCGCGGTCGCCGATGTCGCCGTGCACGAACACATGCCGCTCGTTGCCCTGCAACGAGGCCAGCGTGTCCGGGTTGCCGGCATAGGTGAGCTTGTCCAGGTTGACGACCCGCAGGCCGTCGGCCACCGCCTGCAGCACGAAATTGGCGCCGATGAAGCCGGCCCCGCCGGTGACCAGCAGGGTCTTGCTCCTCGTGGATGATTCGTTCATCAAGATGTCCTAAGGTTTCAGCCGAGCGGGTCTGCAGGGCGGTTCAAGCGCCGGGTGGGCAACAAATGATGCCGGTTCCGGACGCGATGACCAAGCGCCGGCCGTGTTCGTGAAGGTGTCGAAGCGAGAAGGATGCTGGAAAACCGACAGTTTGCTCACTTTGGGATGAACGCCATCCTCGCCCGTATACCCGATAGTTGCCGCTTAACGGCTAGAATCACGGGCTTGATCGTCACCCAGGCGATCCGTTCGGCGGGTCGGGAGAAACAGAGCGATGAAAAGCGGCAAGCAACGCAGTGAACAGGGAATGGGCACCCGCGCGATCCACGCCGGCCAGCATCCCGATCCCAGCACCGGCGCCATCATGACGCCGATCTACGCCACCTCGACCTACGTGCAGGAGAGCCCGGGCAAGCACAAGGGCTACGAGTACTCGCGCACGCAAAATCCTACGCGCATGGCTTACGAACGTTGCGTGGCGGACCTGGAGGGCGGCGTGGCCGGCTTCGCGTTCGCCTCCGGCCTGGCCGCCGCGGCGACGGTGCTCGATCTGCTCGATTCGGGCAGCCACGTGATCGCGATGGACGACCTCTACGGCGGCACCTACCGCCTGTTCGAGAAGGTGCGCCGGCGCTCGGCCGGGCTGGACTTCAGCTTCATCGACCTTAACGACATGGCGGCGCTGAAGGCGGCATTGCAGCCGAACACGCGGATGATCTGGGCGGAAACGCCGACCAACCCGATGCTGAAGCTGGTCGACCTGGCCAAGGTCGCCGCGTTCGCGAAGAAGCACGGCCTGATCCTGGTGGTCGACAACACGTTCTGCTCACCGATGATCCAGCGGCCGCTGGAATTCGGCGCCGACCTGGTGCTGCATTCGGCCACCAAGTACATCAACGGCCACTCCGACATGGTCGGCGGCATCGTGGTCGCCGGCAGCCAGGAGCTGGCCGGGCCGATGGGCTTCCTGCAGAACTCGGTGGGCGCCGTGGCCGGCCCGTTCGATGCGTTCCTCGCCATGCGCGGCCTGAAGACCCTGCACCTGCGCATGCGCCAGCACTGCGCCAGTGCGCTGGAGCTGGCGACGTGGCTGCAGAAACACCCGGCGGTCGAGCGGGTGATCTACCCAGGCCTGAAGAGCCACCCGCAGCACGCGCTGGCGAAACGCCAGATGCACGGCTTCGGCGGCATCGTCACGGTCGAGGTGAAGGGCGGCCTGAAGAAGGCCAGGCGCATGCTGGAGCGCTGCGAACTGTTCGCACTGGCCGAATCGCTCGGCGGCGTCGAGAGCCTGATCGAGCACCCGGCGATCATGACTCACGCCTCGGTGCCAGCGGCCAACCGCAAGCGGCTGGGGATCAGCGACGGACTGGTGCGGCTGTCGGTCGGGGTGGAGGACGTTCAAGATTTGCAGAATGAACTCAGTATGGCTCTGGCATGAGGCTGATTGATCACGGCGCGTTAGCGAAAGCCTGGTGGCAATGAGGGAGAGATGGCATTGTCAGGTTCTCTACGTCGGGCAGCGCTGACCTTGCTGCACTTGATTGCCAGTGGGCGCTCGATCGCTCCGCTGGATTGGCTTGTCGCACGTTTGCCTATCGCTTTGAAAGTGCGTGTCAAGAAATCTCTCGTCAGTGTGGCGGCCGGGACGCCGTGGACTCCAGCGCCATCGCCCCAACCCAGCCCAGTTAGCAAACTTCAAGATATTTCCCTGGAAAGGGCGACTCCTTGCAACGGTAGTGGCGTCAACCTGATTGGTTACGTACGTGGCGGTCTGGGCTTGGCCGAAAACGTGCGCTCATTTGCGCGGGCACTTTCAGCGGCATGTTTTCCATTCACGCTGATTGATGCAAACGTACTCGCGCCTGATCGCAATATCGACACTTCGCTTGCCATCGATGTCAGTACCGACGCCAAGTTCGATATCGATCTCTATTTCGTTAACCCCGATCAGCTGAACGCTGCTCTGCAGGGTCTCGGTTCCCGCTCCGATCATTATCGGATCGGATACTGGTTCTGGGAACTTGAACGGGTGCCTGACGAATGGATAGCTGCCATCGATCTTGTCGACGAAATCTGGGTTTCGTCTCAATTCGTGCAAAAGGCATTTTCTCAAGTCACAGCGAAGCCCGTGATCCTTATTCCGATGGTAGTGGAGATTGACGAACTCGGAGTCGGGAGCATGTTGGGCGATAAGCGCGACCAACCTGCGTTCACATTTTTATTTAGTTTTGATTTTCATTCATATATCGAGCGAAAAAATCCCGTTGCAGTTATTGATGCGTTTCGAAGCGCGTTTCCGGTAGATCGCAAAGATGTACGCCTGGTGCTCAAATCCATCAATGGCGACATATTTCAGAGCCAATTCTATGAACTTATCGAATACGTATTGAAAGATCCACGAATCCTGATTCAGGATGGATTTATTTCTCGCCAGCAAATGATTGCACTGATGGCTAGCGCAGATGCTTATGTTTCCCTGCATCGGTCCGAGGGTTTTGGCCTTGGACTTGCCGAATCGATGTACCTTGGCAAACCGGTGATTGGTACGGCTTATTCCGGGAATGTGGAATTCATGACTCCTGACAATAGCTGTCTAGTGGATTACATCATGATCGAGGTCAAGCCCGGGGACTACATGCATGGCGAGGGGCAGTATTGGGCTGCTCCTGATATTAATGATGCGGCGCGCCACATGCGACGGCTTGTTGACGAACCGGCGTATGCGACGGCTCTCGGCGTGCGTGCGGCTACCGATATGCGCACCCTTCATTCGCGCGCACGATGCAGCCAGATAGCCATCAGCCGGTTGCGCCAGATATGCCATCAGCGCGACTCTGATACGAAACATGAAGTCGGCGATAATCATAAAAATAAAATTGATCATGGAGATCTACCATGCGCCGCCATCTGAGCCCCAAATCATGAAAGAAATGTTTCTCGCCATCTGGCACTATCGGCATTTTATCGTGTCGTCGATCAAAAACGATTTGCGATCGCGCTTTGCACGTAGCAAGCTCGGCGCTGCCTGGATGATTCTGCAACCGTTGGCACAGGTCGCGATCTACTCGTTGGTGCTATCTCGCATCATGACAGCGAAGTTGCCCGGCATCGATAGCCCCTATGCCTATTCCATCTATCTTCTTGCAGGCATGATGGGATGGTCTCTGTTCAACGAGGTTGTGACGCGTTCACTCACGATCTTTGTTGATAACGGCAGCATGTTGAAGAAGGTTGTATTCCCTCGCGTGTGCCTCCCTATAGTGACCGTAGGATCTGCGCTGGTTAACAACGTGCTTCTGTTTTTGGTGACGGTCATTGTTTTTGTGCTGCTCGGTCATGTGCCGACGGTAGCGTTGTGGTGGATGCCCGTTCTTATTCTGGTAACGATCAGCTTTGCGATCGGTTTTGGGCTTTTGCTTGGCGTTCTTAACGTGTTTGTACGCGACGTCGCCCAATTCATGAACATTGTGCTGCAGCTCTGGTTTTGGCTGACACCTGTTGTCTACACACCTTCGATCGTTCCGCCGAAGTTTCGTGAAGTGATGTTCCTGAATCCCATGTATTGGATCGTGAGCGACTATCAGAGCGTACTTGCTTATGGCCGTAGTCCGGATATGGCTGCACTCTTGCCGCTTGTCGTGGTTACCGTTTTGCTGTTGCTGATATCGCTATTCCTTTTCCGCAAGGCCTCTCCAGATATGGCGGACGTGTTATGAGCGCTGTCGTTCTGCACATCGACAATGTTGGAAAGTCGTTTCGGGAATACGGGAGCGAATGGCGTCGATTCGGCAGCTGGTTTGGCTGGCGATCTCCCAAGGTTCGTGAGCACTGGGTATTGCGGAATATCAGTTTCGTCGTCCGCAAGGGCGAAGCCGTGGGAATCGTCGGTCAAAACGGTGCTGGCAAGAGCACGCTGCTCAAGATGATTACAGGGACGCTTGGTGTCACCGAGGGGGCGGTGCGCGCTGGCGGGAGAATCGCGGCAATTCTTGAGCTCGGCATGGGATTTGATCCCGACCTCACTGGCCGCCAGAACGTCACGCATACCGCCGGCTTGATGGGTTTTTCGCGTACCGAGATACAACGCCTGGTGCCGGAGATGGAGGCATTTGCAGAAATTGGCGCCTATTTTGACGAGCCGTTGAGAACCTATTCGAGCGGTATGCAGATGCGCGTAGCCTTCAGTCTGGCTACTGCAGCGCGACCGGAGATTCTTATTGTCGACGAAGCGCTTGCGGTGGGCGATGCGTATTTCGTGCACAAGTGCTTCAAGCGGATCCGGGAATTTCGCGAGGCGGGCACTACGCTGTTAATTGTTTCGCACGACAAGAGCGCCGTGCAATCGCTTTGCGATCGGGCCGTCATGATCGATAAGGGGCGTTTGGTCGCTGATGGTACGCCACAGGAGGTACTCGACCTCTACAACGCGATGATCGCCGAGAAGGAAAATAGTACGGTCCGGCAGTCGCATGTGCACGATGGCTCCACGGTGACGGTGTCCGGTACAGGTGAAGCTACGGTGGAGCGGGTTTGGCTCGAGGATCGTTACGGAAACTCGGTAGAGTTCGTAGGAGTCGGCGATTTGACGGATCTGGTCATTCGCGTCCGAGTTCAGGCGAGGCTGGCGAGGCTGGTCATCGGATACATGATTCGTGACCGCCTTGGGCAGGCAGTTTTTGGCACCAACACGTTCTACTCGGACCAAGTCATCGAAGACGCATCCAGCGGTGACGTGTTTGAACTTCGCGCCAGCTTCCCCATGAACCTTGGTGCCGGCAGTTATTCCGTGTCGGTAGCGTTGTCAAGCACCGAGACCCATCTTGTGGATAATTACGAGTGGCGGGATCTGGCTCTTGTTTTTACTGTTGCCAATACTCAGCGCGCGCAGTTTGTAGGCATGATATGGATACCTCCGCGACTGACGCTGTCTTCTGAGTTGCGGCAATTCCAATTGAGTAGAGGCAAAGGGTTGCACACGACGTCGGACTCAGTGGTAACCGGCGTGTAGCTGCACGGTATGGTGACCCGGGGGGGAGGGTGGCGCCACGGCAGCATTCAGCCATTCAAGTAGACATTACATACGCGGGAAAAATCAAAAGATGAACTCCAGTGGTCGCAAGGGTACTCATCCGTCCGAGGATCCGAATTCGCTTTTTTCGCTCGCTCAGGAATTGAGCTTGGAAGAAATTATGCAGCGTTTGCGAGAGGACGCTCAGGGCAGCCCCGCACACGAACAAAAGCAGGCAGATACGGATGCCCATGAGAGTATTCAGTCCATTGAACCCGCGCGCGCTCCTCTTTCATTGCCTCCTGAATTGAGTTTGGAGGAGATCATGCTGCGTGTGCAGAAGGAGGTTAGGCGTCGTCGCGGAGAGTCTACGCAGGGGGCGTCTGGCGCCGTGATGGGTGATCCCGCGGGCAATGGTGAATTGCCGCGGTGGGAGTCATCCTTGCCCCGGCTCCCAGTCAGTCGAGAGTATGTTCTCAAGGATTTGCTGCAATTTGCCGATGCGGACTTCATTGATACGGCCTATCAGATAATTCTACGAAGGCCGGCAGATGTGGCCGGTCGTGAACACTTCCTGGCAGCGTTACGTGCTGGGCACCTGAGCAAGGTCGAGATCCTTGGGTTGATCCGCTTCTCAGATGAAGGTATGCAGCGCGGTGTCCATGTAGACGGGCTCCTGCTGCCGTACAAGTTGCATCGATGGCGTCATTTGCCGGTCATTGGCCGTGTCTTGGCCTTCGCCATGGCGGTCGTTCGGCTCCCTCGTTTGGCCATGCAACTGCAGGCAATGGAGAATGCCGCTGCACGAGAGAGTCAGAGCATTGGGCGATTGCTGAACCGTGTCGATGAAGCCGTCGAAGGGCGTTTTGTCGATGTTGACAACGCCGTAGGCCTCGTGCGTGCCGAACTGCTGCAGTCAATCACGGCCAGAGCGGAAGATCTGCGAGAGATCGCTGTCCGTGCCGATTCGCTGCAGATGATCGTCGAAACTCGAGATGATGAGCTTCGTGCTTATAAAGCGGAGCGCGAAAAGCACGATCGCAACATGCTCCAGCAGTTGGGCGAGCAAGGCTCGGTCACGGCCAGCTTGGCCGACGAGTTTCGCGCGCACAAGGCGGAGCGTGAGCTGCGCGATGGCGACATGCTTCGGCAGCTGGGTGAGCAAGGCTCGGTCACGGCCAGCTTGGCCGACGAGTTTCGCGCGCACAAGGCGGAGCGTGAGCTGCGCGATGGCGA
>NZ_JBYTCN010000002.1:180668-180752 GCF_058790335.1 Rhodanobacter sp. FW101-FHT13A11
CATGCTTCGGCAGCTGGGTGAGCAAGGCTCGATCACGGCCAGCTTGGCCGACGAGTTTCGCGCGCACAAGGCGGAGCGTGAGCT
>NZ_JBYTCN010000002.1:180851-299246 GCF_058790335.1 Rhodanobacter sp. FW101-FHT13A11
TCGGCAGCTGGGTGAGCAAGGCTCGATCACGGCCAGCTTGGCCGACGAGTTTCGCGCGCACAAGGCGGAGCGTGAGCTGCACGATGGCGACATGCTCCGGCAGCTGGGTGAGCAAGGCTCGATCACGGCCAGCTTGGCCGACGAGTTTCGCGCGCACAAGGCGGAGCGTGAGCTGCACGATGGCGACATGCTCCGGCAGCTGGGTGAGCAAGGCTCGATCACGGCCAGCTTGGCCGACGAGTTTCGCGCGCACAAGGCGGAGCGTGAGCTACGCGATGACGACATGCTCCGGCGGTTGGGTGAGCAAGGCTCGGTCACGGCCAGCTTGGTCGACGAGTTTCGCGCACACAAGGCGGAGCGTGAACAACGCGATCACGACATACTCCATCGGTTGGGCGAGCAAGGCTCGGTCACGGCCGGTTTGGCCGACGAGCTTCGTGCGCACATAGCGGAGCGTGAACAGCAAGATCACGACATGCTCCAGAAGTTGAATGAGAATGGCTCGGCGACTGCTCGTGTGAGCGATAGTGTCTATGAAAATCACCGCAGCCTTCTTGACGTTCAACGCAGGCTGATGGCGTTTCTCGATACAACCGCCAGACCAGTGCCCGAGTCGGGTGAGCGCGCGATTCCTGATCACTTGTTTGCAGGGGACCAGGTTCTCAACGCGCAATACGTTTCCTTCGAAGACGAATTTCGGGGAGAGCGGGAAGACATCAAGACGCGCGCTGTGCGCTATCTTGAGACGCTGGCCTCGGCGGGTGTTGAACACGCTGATGGGATCGTGCTGGACCTTGGCTGCGGGCGCGGCGAATGGCTTGAACTCCTGACCGAGCAGGGTTATGCCTGCCGTGGCGTCGATCTCAACAATGTCATGCTTGAAGATTCGCTGGCGCGTGGCTTTGACGTTGTCGAAGCCGATGCTGTGGAGTATCTGCGTGGACTCGCGGACGATTCGCTGGCCGCCATCACTTCCATGCATCTGGTGGAGCATCTCCCGTATAACGTTCTCATCCGGTTGCTGGACGAGGCCATCCGGGTCCTGCGGCCAGGCGGTGTGCTGATACTTGAGACACCCAATCCGGAGAACATCACCGTCGGTTCTTGCTGGTTCTATCTTGATCCGACCCACCGGAATCCGATTCCACCGGCTCTGCTGCAATGGGTTGTCCAGCAGCGAGGGTTCGCACAGCCGGTCGTCGAGCGACTCTCGGAGCATCGTGGTGTGCCTGACATCCAGCGTGTTTCCGAGGATGTACCTGGTGCCGCACAAATCAACCAGATGATTGAATGGTTCACGGCGGCGCCTGACTACGCAGTCATTGCGAGGAAGCCATGATCAGTGCGAAAAGCAGGATTAGCTGGGGGGCAAATTAGATGCACAGGCTTTACGTCACGGGAATGGGAGGATTCGTGGGCCACCACCTGGCACAGATGGTGGCCGATGGAGCATTCGGCGAATGCGAACTGCACTCGATGCCCCATGGAATGGATATCCGTGATGCAGATGGCCTCAGGGCATCCATCGCGTCAGCGAAGCCGGACTGGGTGATCCATCTCGCGGCGCGTAGCTTCGTTCCGGATTCCTTCGTGAACCCGCGCGAGACGTTCGATGTCAATTTCCTGGGCACCCTCAACCTGCTTTGCGCGTTGCGCGATACGGCTTTCACGGGACGGCTGCTTTATGTCAGCTCGGGTGATGTATATGGAGTCGTGCCCGAAGATGCACTGCCGGTTTCGGAATTGCATACACCAGAGCCGCGAAATCCTTACGCAGTGAGCAAGTTGTCTGCCGAGATCCTCTGCAGGCAATGGCATCTCAGCGAGAAGATGGATGTGGTGGTCGCAAGACCTTTCAACCATATTGGACCAGCGCAGGACAGCAGATTTGTCGTGCCGGGCTTCGCCCGCCAAATCTGCCGCATTGCTGCCGGCGAGCAGGAGGCGCGCCTGGTCGTCGGTGATCTTGACGTGAGCCGCGACTTTTCGGATGTGCGGGATGTTGTGCGTGCCTATGCCTCGCTCCTGACCGAGGGGCGATCTGGTTTGACTTACAATGTCTGTTCTGGCCGCGAGGTTGTGGTACGAACCATCCTGCGCCAGTTATGTGAGTTGGCTGGTGTGGAGCCGGTCATCGAGGCAGACCGCAGCCGGTTTCGGCCAGCCGAACAGCGTCGCATGGTGGCCAGTTGTGAGCGGCTACAACGAGATACCGGTTGGAAACCACAAATTTCACTTGAAACCTCACTCGTGCAAATACTTGAATATTCCAGGATGAACGAAAAACCATGAGCAAAAGCGCACTAATCACAGGAATCACGGGGCAGGACGGGGCATACCTCGCGAAACTGCTGCTTGGGAAGGGTTATCAGGTATTTGGCTTGGTCGCACGCCGTGGATCGGATATGCGCTGGCGTCTGCGCGAGGTCGGTGTCGAGTCAGACGTAACGTATATCGAAGGCGACCTGCTGGATCTATCTTCATTGGCCCGCGCGTTGGAGGTATCGAAAGCGGATGAGGTTTATAACCTCGCCGCCCAGAGTTTCGTTGGAACCTCCTGGCAGCAGCCCGTACTGACCGCGCAGGTCAGTGGCGTCGGCGCCATCAATGTGCTGGAAGCGATCCGCATCGTCAGTCCCAAGTCCCACTTTTACCAAGCTTCCACCAGTGAGATGTTCGGCCTGATCCAAGCCGACAGGCAGGACGAAACCACCCCGTTTTATCCGCGCAGCCCGTATGGTGTAGCCAAGCTCATGGCGCATTGGGCCACGGTAAACTACCGCGAAAGTTACGGTCTGCATGCCTCCAGTGGCATATTGTTCAATCACGAGTCGCCATTGCGCGGTATCGAGTTTGTTACCCGCAAGGTGAGCCATGCTGCAGCTTCGATAAAGCGCGGCCGGCAGAAGGAATTGCGTTTGGGCAATATCGACGCCAAGCGTGATTGGGGTTTCGCCGGCGATTACGTCGAGGCCATGTGGTTGATGATGCAGCAAGCCGAAGCTGACGATTACGTTGTGGCCACGGGTGTCACCACGACCGTTCGCGAGATGTGCCAGATTGCCTTCCGCCATCTCGGCATGAACTACGAGGATCACGTAGTCATCGATCCGCAGTTTTTCCGCCCGGCCGAGGTTGACGTGTTGCTGGGCAATCCGGCAAAGGCCAAGGTAAAGCTTGGCTGGGTGCCCAAGACGTCGCTGGAGCAGCTGATCACTATGATGGTCGATGAAGATATGCGACGTATCGGGTCAGCGGCGTGAAAGTTGCCGTCGTTACAGTGCGCTCCGCAGCGGGGGAGGCTGGAGGTGCAGAACGCTTCTACGATGCCCTGGTTGGTGCATTTCGCCAAGCGGGGCACGATGCTCAGGAAGTGTCGGTGACGGCCGATGAGTCGACGTTTGATCACATCACGCAGAATTACCTGGCTTGTTACGACCTTGACTTGTCCGCGTTCGATTTGGTGATTTCCACCAAGGCACCGACCTGGTTGGTCAGGCATCCGCGGCATGTGTGCTATCTGGTGCACACCATCCGGGTGTTTTACGACATGTACGACACCGTATTCCCCGACGCAGGTGAAGAATTGCGGGCGCAGCAGCAGCTGATCCATCGAATGGACAACCTCGCACTGGCAGCTCCGCGATGCCGTGCAGTCTTCACGATAGGCAGTGAGGTTTCGCGTCGATTGCGTGAATGGAATGGTCTGGACGCGAGTGTTCTGCATCCGCCAATGTGGAGTAACACCTTCCATTCCGGGCCTTCGGGGGATTATCTGTTGTTGCCGGGGCGCCTGCACCCCTGGAAGCGAGTCGATCTGGTGATCAGTGCCATGCGCCATGTCACTGCGCCGTTGCGTCTGGTGATCACGGGTACCGGGGAGGCCGAAGCTGATTTGCGCGCCTTGGCTGCCGGGGATTCGCGCATTGAATTCCGTGGCCGTGTTTCGGATGCCGAGCTTGTGGAGCTCTACGCCGGGGCCTTCGCCGTTCCATTCACTCCCGAGCGCGAGGATTACGGCTACGTGACCCTGGAAGCCTTTGCCAGTGGCAAGCCGGTGATTACCTGCACGGATTCGGGTGAGGCTGCCGCGATCGTTCGGCATGGCAAGTCGGGCTTTGTCTGTGCGCCCGCCCCGACGAGCATCGGCAAGCACATCGATTTACTCTGGAATGATCGCGAGCGCACTGCCGCTTTTGGTCGCACGGGTCGTGAATGGGTGCATGAACAATCTTGGGCAACGGTCGTCGCCCGGTTGATAAATACTTGAAGAGATGACGAGATGAAGGAAGGGATACCAGTGCGCGTAACAGTCATAGATATGCAGCCGATAACGCCTGCAGTAGGGGGAGGGCGCCTGCGACTGCTCGGTCTCTATCATGCGTTGGGTTCGAATATCGAGTGTACCTACGTGGGCAGTTACGACTGGCCTGGCGAAGCGTATCGCGACCAGCAGATTACAACTGGGCTGCGTGAAATCTTGGTTCCGTTATCTGCCGCGCACCACAAGGCAGCGGCAGCGCTGTCACAACAGGTTGGTGGCCGCACGGTGATCGATACGGCATTCGCAGAGCAGGCAACCCTGTCTCCCGAATTCCTGAGGGTCGCACGCGAGCATATTGCCGAAGCCGATGTTGTAGTTTTCACCCATCCCTGGTGTTTCCCGCCACTCAGAGATTCGTTGCGCTCCGGTCAGCTGGTGGTTCACGACTCCCAGAATGTTGAGACGCTTCTCAGGACCGAGTTGCTGGGAGATCTATCCGAAGCAAAAGGGTTGCTGAAACAAGTCGCGCTTGCCGAGCAAGCGATCCTCTCACGCTCCGACCTCGTCCTTGCTTGCTCCGAGGAAGATGTCTCCCTGTTCCAGCGGATCTTCGATACTGATCCGGTCAAACTCCGCATTGTGCCCAACGGCACCTTTGTCGAACGGCTTCCTGAGCCAGCGGTTGTCCCGCGCACTGCATTGAGAGGGCGTCTGGGCCTTCCGCAGGACCGTCCGATCGCCATCTTCTTGGGTAGCCATTACGGGCCAAATACCGATGCGGCGAAGTTCATCGCGCGGCAGCTTGCTCCAGCATGCCCTGAGGCTCTGTTTGTGGTGGCAGGAGGAGTAGGAGAGATACTCCGCGATGAACCTGCAGCAGATAATCTCGTGATCACCGGTGGTGTCGACGATATTCGCCGAGATGAATTGCTTCTGGCCGCGGATCTGGCCCTCAATCCCATGAACGCAGGCTCTGGCACCAATATAAAGATGTTTGATTATATGGCCGCAGGTCTCCCCGTACTCACGACTGAAATCGGAGCGCGTGGAATTGGTACCCGTGTGTCGGCTCCTGCGGGAATCTTCGTTGAGTCGCTGGAAACCTTCCCAGCTCGTTGCCGCGAGCTGTTGGCAACGGTTACCGCCAATTTAGGGCTGCGCGAAGCGGTTCGGGAAACCGTACGTCGCTGTTTCAGCTGGAAACGGATATCTAAAGAGCTTGGTGTTTTGTTAACCAATGCGCTCGGTCGATATCGGGCAGCTGAAAAGCCTGCGCCGCGTGTAGCGTTGATGAGTACATGGAATGTGACGTGTGGCATTGGCGAGCATTCGGTTTCCCTGGTTGAAGCTTTTGCGGAAGTGGGCGCTGATGTAGTCGTATTAGGCAATAATCTGATAGAGCATCAACCGCTCGGGTTCGAACGCGATCTCCATCACGCGGTGTCGCGGATATGGCGTTGGGATAGCCTTCATTGGCGTGATAGTGGCGTCGATCAGGAAAAATTGGTGTCTGTGTTGAACCTGATGCACCCGGATCTGCTGATCATTCAGCATCACACCGGCTTCATTCCCTTTTTTGAGGTCGAAGCGACCATCAAAACTGTCCTCTCTCTGGGTATACGTGTGATTGTAGAAATGCATGATGCACGAAAAGTATCTGCAGAGCATCGAAACCGCCTCTGCGCTATCGGGGCGTTGTTGGTAGTTCATCACATTGACGAAAAGGACGGAATCAACAAGTCGAATGTCGATAATATCCGTGTGCTGCCGCACCCTCTGCGAAACACGACCATACGAAATGGCCGTGCATCATCTGTCAATGGAGGCGCTCCGGTCATCGGCGGTTTTGGATTCTTGCGCCCATACAAGGGCCTGCTGATTGCCATAAAAACTCTTGCGATACTCCGCCGCACTCATCCTGAGCTGCGTTATCGAGGCTGGCACGCGTTTTATAATGGAGACGAGTCCCGGTGCCATTTGCAGGAATGCATGGAAGAGGCGGAAAGATTGGGCGTCAGGGATGCGATTGAGATCGACACGCGATTCCTGTCGGTCGAGGAGGTGCTCGAACATTTGCAAACGGTTAACGTGGTATTGATGCCGTATGAACCATCCGAAGAGGGCGCCAGCGGGGCTATCAATCTGGCGTTGGCGGCCGGGTGCCCGATTGTCGCCTCGCCGTCGGCAATCTTTCGTTCGGCAGCTCATTTGGTATCTATCGCCTCCAAGCATAATCCAGAGGCATATGCGGAAGCTCTCGACAGGATACTTTGCGATCCATCCGTTGCTCGGGAGCTGGCCCGCCGCGCTGTCGCATGGGCAAAGGAAAATTCATACTCGGCTGCTGCACGAACAATGCTAGCGATCGCCAATCAGGAAACCTTGGGTCACATTACCGCAAGGGTAGGTTATACTTAATGATGAAAACGGATACGCGGCTGGTTCTATTCATCGAGAATAGCTGAATCGATAAGGCTTCATCATGGCCTCGGCGCGCCAAGCATATTCGGACTATCTTGCAAGGCCGAAAGAGTCCATATAAAGCGCCAATAGCAGCTCCAGCGTTTGGATACTGTCGATGGTTTGAACAGATCTGAGCGAGGTAATCGGCAAGGCTGGACTGCATACTCTTAACCAATTTCTTTTCACCGGCTAGGGAGACTTGTTATGCGCATTACCACGATTTTATCTCTGAGCATAGCTGTGTTCGCATCAATTACACTTTCAGCCTGTAGTTCATCGCAAGATCAGCATGTGGAACCCGCGGCCACCAATCCTGGGTCAGTCAGTCAAGGCGTGAATGCAGCCGCTTCCACCAATCAACTCAGGGCCCAAGTGGCCTTACATGGCGCTCCAGTCATCTCGGCAGATGGTAAGTTTATAGTCGTAACAGTCGATCTCAGTAACGAGGGCTCTGCATTACTGGAGACCAAGGGAATTAATCCAATCAATCTTGGCGCGCATTTGATAGATGCCAGTGGCAAGGTGATAAACAATGATCTTGCACGCGCAGCCTTGCCTAGCCCTATAGCATCAAAAAATAACTCTTTGGTTAGCATCAACTTGCCGGCGGATAAAACGTTAGGCTACAGCGCACAGATCCTGCCGGTGCAAGAAAATGTGGGTTGGTTTGATAAATGGGGAACTAAACCACTTGTGGTAGGGCCGTTCAACGCCTGTGGCACCAAGGCGCAAGGCGAGATATGCGACGCCAGTGGTAAGGCGCTGCTCAGTCAGTAATGATTGAATCGCGTACCTTCAGCTTGGTGGATCCAGAGAGGTCGCAGAACCGCTGGGCTCGGCTGTCGTAAAATTAAAGGGTCGTTCCATCTGCTTGAAGCGGCTTGCTTTCACTCACCAATTCTGCCATTTCGCGCCAAGCACTGACGTAGCACGCTGGGTACACATGTCCACTATATGTTTTGACGATCTTTCTGGAAGTGTCCATGCCTCCTGCTGAGAAGAAGTATTTCGAATATCTGTTGCAGTGGCTTTGCCTGGGAGCCGCCTTTCTCTTTGTGAGTCTCACTCTATTCGGGGAATATCGTTTTAGCTTCCACAGCGATGGTGCGATCAAAACGGTTCTCGCGCGACTTGCATTCGATGAGGGGCGGTTGATACCCCACAATTGGATCTACGCGAATGGTGATCTTCTTTTTGTTGGGCCTCAAGTGTTCTCGATCATCAGCTTCCCTTGGTTGGGTCTAAGCTATTTTTCGAATGCTTTATCAGATTGGATTGCATACCTGTATCTGCTGCTGATGGTATATGGCTCATGCCGAGTCATTGCGCCGGAACGCAGACGTGCTGCAATTGTCGCGACCGTACTTGCCGCCGGTTGCTTGTCGGCCCTGAATTTTGAGTTCGTCGTCGGTCAGGGCGCCTACTCCGTGTATACCGGGCTGGCACTGGGTCTATTTTGTCTGATTTCACGCCAAAACGCACCCTTGTCGCCGAAAGGCAAAGTTAGCCTAATGATATTGGCCGCCGCCGCAGCAGGCTTGGTTTGCGCAAGTAACTCGACACGGGGTGGGGTCACCGTTATCGCTCCACTAGTGGTCGGTTGGTTTGCATCCATGCTCATATCGCCAGCATCCACTCTTCGCGATCGCATAAGAAGTTTGGGCAACCCAGTCATTTTTAGTGTCATCTTGGGTGCTGTTGCTGGTGCGATGTTGTATTTGTATTGGCTGCTGCCCAGTACTTTCAATTACAACGCGGCTGCTCGCGTCGGTGTTGCCTCAAGAAGCGATATGTGGCTTCATCTCATCTCGTTGCCGAGCGCGTGGTTCAACTACTTTTTGGTTGGCGAGGCATGGTCGTCGCTGAGCCCGATGCTTCGGTTGTTACAGAGTCTCGCATGGATGATTGCTGGGGCATTGCTTCTTGCACCGTTGTGGGTGGTGTGTACCCCTCGGCGGCACGGTATTGCGTTAGTTACCTTGTCTTGGATTGTTTTGGCGAGCTTTGGTATTAGCTTTGGAGCGCTGGTTGTCGCGGAGTCCCTTTTTCACGGCATGGTGGATATCCGATACGCTACGTTCGCGATTTATGGGTCCGTGTGTATTATTGCGATTTTAGCCGACCGCCTGGGAGATCAGCATCCTACGGGTGCTACCGTATTGCTCCTCGCGATGTCGTTTGTCGCGGTCGCGACCATTGCTGCATGGCGGCCTGTATGGAGCCCTGATCGACAGAGTTTCGCCGAACGAATGGCCTTGATCAGCTCTCTAAGGGATCATGGCGTGGGGACCGTTCTCACCACCTATTGGCACTCGCATGTCCTGACTGTTCTATCGTCCGGAGAAGTGGATGCTTATCCGATCGGTGTAGATAACGCAATTCACCCGTTTGCACACCACTTGCCGAGAAAGATTTTTTATGGCAAGGCCGGCAATAGACAGGCAGTGGTCTTGTCGGATGAAGAGGTAAAGCTTGCGACATGGGCAGCTGTAGAAGGCCAACTCGGAGTGCCGGCGCATAAATTTAGATCTGGACCGTTCGAGGCGTGGGTTTACGACCGCGATATTACCAAGCTGGTGCTGGGAATCGGGGTAGAGGCAGATGTGGCAATTCCGCCCGAGCAATTGATGGTTCGGCTCTCACAGACTGATTTTCCGGCTTGCAAATCAACGGATCCTTGCAAGTCTTGGGTAGAAGCGACGAATACAGGTACGCGAGTTCTAGCTACTTCTGGCGGCATGCCATTACGTCTTGGACTCCAGGGTATCGACAGCGAGGGACGAGTGGTCGCTCAGGATTTAGGACGAGTCGACTTCCCATTGCCGATCGATCCTGCGAGTTCGGAACGTATCAATGTAAGCTTGCCACCTTTGTCTGATCCAGCAGTCGCCGGGTATCGCATTTGCCTTATGCAAGAATTGGTCGCCTGGCATTGCGACCGTACTAGTGGGGGTAATTCTTCTGCGAATTAGCTGATGTCAGAAGTGGTTTTTTCGTAGTTTGATCCGAAGCTAACGAGCGTGACGTAACGATCGACTTCTCGCGCCCTCGATAGGCTTACGGACAATCAGTTCATCGAATCCTTCAGCGGCTCGTTTCGTGAGGGGCGCCTCAATGCGCACTGGTTTCTGTCGCATCGACGCAATGCCCGCCGGAGAATCGAGAGCAGGAGAAGCGACTACAATCATCCGTCCCATTCGTCTCTCGTCGACACAGCGCCAGCATGGTTCACCGAGGCGTTTTGGGCACCCCAAAACACGCCGATTTCCCAGCCATAGCTCAGTTCAAGAGTTGGGAGACGGTCATTCATATTGCAGGAGGAATTCCCGTGCAGGACGATCATGGCATCAAGCGCATTTTCACGTTTTCCTGGGCCTACAATCTTTTTCAGGACCTTGTCGGCGCCACGAAGGCGCGGAGATGGGTTAGTGAGCGTTTCTGGCAGGCCCGGGCAGGCCAGAAGGTCGTGGATATCGGTTGTGGTCCCGGCAGCATCGTGCATATGCTCCCAGCGGGCGTGAAGTATGTCGGTTTTGATATCAGCGACGAGTACATTTCGAGTGCGCGTGCGAAATTCGAAGGCGATCCGGACAAGATGTTCTTGGTAGGGGTGGCCGAGGATTATGTCGACCACCTTCCTGCGCAGATGCAGGGGGCCGATCTGGTGATCATCAATGGGTTGTTGCACCATCTCGACGACGATGCAGCCCTGACCGCGCTGAAGCTTGCGCGCGCATCACTGGCGCCCGATGGCAGGCTGGTCTGCCTGGAGGCTTGCTTCCTGGTCAGTCAGGCCCCGATGGCTCGCTGGGTGCTCAAGCAGGATCGTGGGAAGAACGTGCGTACTGAGCCGGAATGGAAAGCACTGGTCGCCCAAGTGTTCGAGAAATCGGAAAGCTACATTCTGACGGGGCTTCTGCGCATTCCCTATACGTTGATCGTCATTGAGGCGAGGCGTTAGCCTGCCGTACTTCGCGCGCCGCACAGTACGCGACTCGCGGACATTGGCGAACACGCTGGCGTTCGTGGTCACCGTGGATGAATCGTTTGTGGCATGTGCGCGCGGCGTTTGTTAGCCGCGAGCCTGACCGGCAACGCCGTGGATCACATACTGTGCACCCAAGGGTATCCAGCCCATGGCCGGCTCCAACGGGCGCAGGAAGCCTAGTAGGTGCGGAAAGAACACGATGTACCGGCAGCAGGCATCGTCGAATGCCGCGTGTCGCACTAAGCCGAGCAATTCCGAGCGCGGCAGCAGGATCGCGTCTTCATCGAAGGAGCAATCCCGCACCGTCTTCAAGGTTAGCGGATTGAGCATGTTGTGCTCGAAGACGAAAACGTGGCCGCCCGGTTTCAGCACCCGTCTGATCTCGCTCATCCAGTGGGGGCGCTCAGCCAGGGGTATGTGATGAAAAACACAGGCAGCGATGATGATGTCGAAGCTCGCGTCTTCGTGGGGGAGGCGAGCGTTTTCAATGGTGCGGAAGCTGGCCTCGTGAGCATGGGATTCGGTGGCAAGCCGGACACTTTCACCAGATAGGTCGGCACCGTGCAGCGACGCCGCAGGAAACGCTTGGCGAAGATGCGTAATGGTGTTGCCGACACCGCAACCGAAATCGAGGATTGAAAGCGATTTCGTGCAAGCATCGTCCCCGAGCCAATTGGCCATGTATCTGGCCTTGTATGCCGCGAAAAATGCAGGATCCTCACCGCTGACCCGTATGCTGGCCCGATGAAGATCTGTGTATTCCTCGGCGTACTGATCGAACTCGGGCTTGACTGATTTATTCATGGTGATGCCCCCAAGGTATTGAGCATCGCTCAATTCGTGCGAATGATGGTTCGTGATGCCAGGAATGTCGCTGGTATCGTGACCACGGCGACAGCGAGTGGCGCGAATCGCTGCGGCATATGCATCACCTCGACCAGGATCTTGAGCAGAACCAGGCCGAGCAGGAACTGCAGCAGATACACCAATGGATACCGCAACGCGGAGCGCCAGCGCATGGATTGCCGAAACACGTAGAGCGTGTTGAATACATACGACACGATGATGCCGACCGTATATGCGATCGCGTAAGCCACCTCGTAGCGGAACCAGTGCAGCAGGATCAGGTAGCCGCCATAGCCAACGACGACATTCAATCCTCCCCCGATCAGGAAGCGCAGCATCTCGCCTGCCCATGCATGATTCATGGATGGTCGACGAAGATCGGTAAAGATCATTTTCAGGGAGAGGCGGGGCATTTCAACGGAGAACATTGGATGAAGTATCGGGGTTGATCGAGTTCGATGGATTCGCTTTCGGGCGCTTCGTCTCGCAGTCCACCAAATACACCGGCCGCCGGAACGTCGCGCCCATCAGCCGGCCCACGTATTCACCGACCACGCCGAGTATCAGCAGTTGGATGCCGCAGGCAAACAGCACCACGGACATGAGCGAAGCGTAACCCGGATTGGTGATGTTGCCGCTCAGCCTGCCATAGACCACGTAGAGCAGGTAGAGAAAACTCAGACTGGCCAGCGCGGCGCCGCCGAACGTGGCGATGCGTAGCGGCAGGTAGGAGAAGGTGACGAAGATGTTGGCCGCATGCGAGAGCAGCTTGCGTATGGTGTAGGTGCTTTCTCCATGCTGACGTTGCTCATGCGGCACGCCGACGCTACACGTCGACGAGGTCAGCCAGGACAGCATGCCGTCAATGTAGGGGCGGTTGAGGCCGAAGCGGTCGAGCTGCCTGGCCAGTGGCGCGTGGATGGCGCGGAACGAGGAATAGTCCTCATTGAGATCGGGGAATGCGCGCTTGAGCATGCGTCGCATCAGCTTCGAACTCAGGTTGCGATAGGCGGCGTGGGTACGCTTCTCGAAGACGCCGTAGACCAGCGGGTGGTCATCGTCGCCAGCAGCGAGCAGGGCGGGAACGGATTCGGGTGGATGCTCAAGGTCGTCGTCCATCGTGACGATCCACTTTCCACGCGCATATGAGATGCCGCAAATGGTAGCCGCGTGCTGGCCAAAGTTACGGCCCAAGCGCAGACCGCGTACTTGTGGATGCCGGGCGGCGACCGTGCTGATGACGCTCCAGGCTTCGGTCTGGCCGCGATCGTCGACCAGGATCACCTCGTAATCGAGTCCGGCCGTGCGCATGGCCGCATGGAGACGGCTGCACAATTCAGGCAAGGCGGCGCTGCCACCGTACACCGGCACTACAATGGAAACATCCAGGGCGAAAGCAGTCTCGATCTGGTTAGGCATATCGTCGTTCATTTCGAAGTCGTCCATGCACTGCTTGCCACGGTAAGTGGGGTCTCGTTGATGTCACGGCACCGGTCGGCGGCATAGTACTTGGCGATGACACGCTCGATGTAGCCGTCACCCAGGTCGATGCCCAGCCGGGCGCTTAGACTTTCGGCCACGGCGGTGTCGATGGCCATGGGCGTACCTTTTTCGACGTATGAGCAATTCGCGGTGTTACCCAGCACGCGTTCGAATATCCCGACTATCTCGGGCATCAGCAGCGATCGGGCTGCGGCGATGGAAACGACGGTTGCTTCGGTGGGCAGCTCCTCGGCCAGCCTGACACCGATTTTGACGATGTCGTCGATATCGATCAGGTTGCGCTCGGCATGTGCCCAGACCGTGAAATGCTCGCCGGATACGATATGGTCCCGCAGGAAATTGGTCAGGGTGTGATGGTTTTCCGTACTGCCCACCACCTGCGGCAGACGGAGCACCAGTCCGTGCGGCGCGGAAAGCACCAGCGACTCCATAGATCGCTTGTGCCGCATATAGGGGGTGAGTTCAGACTCGGCGGCGGCGACGCCGCAGCTGCTGAAATAGATGAATCGCTTGGCCTCGCTGACCAGCCGCTGGCGGAGCAGCGCCGCTTCGCGCGCGAATTCGCCGGGGCGCGTTTCTAGGGAGTTGGACACCCCGGACGCGAAGACGATCACGTCGGAGCTCTCCCTGAAATGCGGCTCGAAGGCGCATGCCAGAAGTCCCTTGCCGACGATCATAGATGGAATCTCCACGAGGCGCTGTCGTTCATGGCCATTGTCGCCGGACGATTCTGACGGGTGGAACGGTCATCCATGCGTAGCGTGGCGGTTCGGTTC
Organism: Rhodanobacter sp. FW101-FHT13A11; assembly: GCF_058790335.1. Classification (NCBI taxonomy): domain Bacteria; kingdom Pseudomonadati; phylum Pseudomonadota; class Gammaproteobacteria; order Lysobacterales; family Rhodanobacteraceae; genus Rhodanobacter; species Rhodanobacter sp. FW101-FHT13A11. The sequence goes on from NZ_JBYTCN010000002.1 coordinate 194,692, forward strand.
GGTGGCATCGTGCGTTCCGATGGATCCTGGTGATTGGCTGTTGCGGGTCGCGTGTCGATCTCATGCCAGCAGGGACGAGATTTCTGCCGTCTTCTCGCGCATTAGCCCGGCATTGTCGCGTGATTCGACATTGAGGCGCAGCAGCGGTTCGGTATTGGAGCTGCGGAGGTTGAATCGCCACTCGGGAAACTCGGCACTTACGCCGTCGGTGAAATCTAGCGATGGGTTGAGGGCGGCATATCGTGACATGACACGCTCCGTGGCCTGTCGAGGGTCAGATACGCGGAAATTGATTTCCCCGCTGCAGGGAAATGCGTTCATCTGTTCCCCCACCATTTCCGCCAGCGACCAGCCGGTTTGCGACACCAGTTCGGCGGTCAACAGCCATGGAATCATGCCGGAGTCGCAATAGGCGAAGTCGCGGAAGTAATGATGCGCGCTCATCTCGCCACCGTAGATCGCATCCTCCGCGCGCATGCGTTCCTTGATGAAGGCGTGGCCCGTCTTGCTCTGCACCGGCACGCCGCCGGCCTGCTTCACCATTTCGATGGTGTTCCAGGTCAGCCGTGGATCGTGGATCACCTTGCCACCCGGGTGTTTGGCCAGGAGTGCCTTGGCCAGCAGCCCGACCAGATAGTAGCCTTCGATGAAGCGGCCGTCCGCGTCGAAGAAGAAGCAGCGATCGAAGTCACCGTCCCAGGCGATGCCGAAGTCGGCACCGTGTGCGCGCACGGCTTCCGCGGTCGCGCTGCGATTCTCCGGCAAGAGGGGATTAGGAATGCCGTTCGGGAAACGCCCATCGGGTTCATGCTGCACGCGGACGAAATCGAAGGGTAGATGTGGTGCAAGCTCGTCGATCACCATGCCGGCTCCGCCATTGCCGGCGTTGGTCACGATCTTGAGTGGTTTGAGCGCGGTACGATCGACGTAACTGAGCAGGTGTTGGATATAGGCGGTCTTTGCGTAGGCTTTAGTCACTCCTCCGGGTGATAGGGCTTGGAAATAGATGCCCTCAGTCACACTGTCACGGATGGTGAATAGCCCGGTATCGCCGCTGATGGGGCGCGATCCTTCACGTACCAGCTTGAGGCCGTTGTAATCCATGGGATTGTGACTGGCGGTAACCATGATGCCGCCTGCGGCTCCCAGATGGTGGGTCTGAAAGTAGACTTCCTCGGTGCCGCACAGTCCTATATCGATGACATCGCGCCCGGCAGCGTTGATGCCGGCGGTCAATGCGTCCTGCAACGCTGGACTGCTCAAGCGTACGTCACGCCCGAGCACCACCGGACCTGGTCCGAGCAGTTGAGCCGTAGCGTTGCCAATGCGACGGGCCAGGTCCTCGTTCAATTCATCAGGCACCCGACCGCGGATGTCATAGGCTTTGAAGCAATTCAGTTTCATGCCGCCTCCTTGGCGATGCGTCAGAGTGCCTGTTCCAGTTCCGGAATGATCTTGAACAGATCTCCCACCAGCCCGAAGTCCGCAATCTCGAAGATCGGCGCCTCGCCATCCTTGTTGATCGCCACGATGGTACCAGCGTCCTTGATGCCGGTGAGATGCTGGATGGCGCCGGAGATGCCGATGGCCATGTACAGCTCGGGGGCGATGATCTTGCCGGTCTGGCCGACCTGCAGGTCGCTGGGCACATAGCCGGCGTCGACCGCGGCGCGCGAGGCGCCGACGGCGGCGCCGATCCTGTCGGCGAATTTGAAGATGATGTCGAAGTTCTCCTTCGAGCCGACGCCTCGGCCGCCGGAAACGACCTTGCTGGCGCTCTGCAGGTCGGGGCGATCGCTGCTGCCCTGCTTCAGCTCGACGAAGCGGGTATGCGTGGGCAGCGCGGCGTCGACGGCCAGCGCCTCGACCGGTGCGCTGCTGGCGCCAGTGGCGGCGGCCGGCCACGAGGCCGAGCGGATCGTGGCGACCACGGTATGGGCGGAGTCGGCCTCGACGGTGATGATCGCGTTGCCGGCGTAGATCGGGCGCTTGAACGTGTGAGCAGCCTCGACGCTCATCACGTCGCTGACCTGGGCAACGCCGAGCAGGGCGGCGACGCGGGGGGCGACGTCCTTGCCGAACGTGGTGGAGGGCACGAATACATGGCTGTAGCCGGCAGCGGCCTTGGCGATCTGCGGCGCCAGGATGGCGGCCAGTGGATGAGCGTTCTCGGGGCGGGCGACGGTGAGCACGCGGCTCACGCCGTCGATCTTCGCCGCTTCGGAGGCAATCGCGTCGACGCTGTCGGCCAGCACCAGTACGTCGATCGCTTCGCCTTTCACCGCGATGGCGGCGCTCACGGCGCGCGCGGTGGAGGAGTTGAGTTTGCCGCCGAGGTGTTCGGCGATGACCAGGATCTTGCTCATGTGTGTCTCCGAAGCTTTTGTTGTAGGAGCCCGCTTGCGGGCGATGCTCCTGCTCTGGGTCTCGAAAGAAAGAGCATCGCCCGCAAGCGGGCTCCTACATACAGGAATGGGGTTACAGCAGGCCTTTCTGTTTCAGCGCGGCGACCAGCTCGGCGGCGTCCTTCACCATCACGCCCTTGCTGCGCTTGGCCGGCGCGGCATAGTGCGTGGTCTTCAGCTGGTCGTGCGCCTCGACACCGAGCGAACCGAACTCGATCGTGTCGATCGGCTTGGACTTCGCCTTCATGATGTCGGGCAGCTTGATGAAGCGCGGCTCGTTGAGGCGCAGGTCGGTGGTGATCACCGCGGGCAGTTCCGCCTCGATCACTTCCAGGCCGGCATCCACCTCGCGGGTCACCGTGGCCTTGCCGGCGCCGCCGTTATCCAGTGTGATGTCGACCTTGCTGGCGAACGTGGCCTGTGGGCGGTCCCACAGCGCGGCGAGCATCTGGCCGGTCTGGTTGGCGTCGTCGTCGATCGCCTGCTTGCCCAGGATCACCAGCCCGGGCTGCTCCTTCTCGACCAGCTTGAGGAACACGCGGGCAGCGGTCAGCGGCTGCACGGCATCGCTGGTGACCACGTGGATGGCGCGGTTCGCACCCATCGCCAGGCCATTGCGCAGGTGCGCGGTGAGATCGGCCGGCCCGATGCCGACCACCACCACTTCCTCGGCCACGCCTTTCTCGCGCAGGCGCAACGCCTCTTCCAGCGCGATGTCGTCGAACGGGTTGGCGGACAACTTGACGCCGTCGGTGACCACGCCGGTGCCGTCCGGTTTGACCTGGATGCGCACGTTGTAGTCCACGACGCGCTTGTAGCCGACCAGAATTTTCATCTGCGATTTCCTGTCTCGTTGGCTGCCCCATGGCCGGGGCGCGGAACCGCCATTCTACCCGGCATCGAATAATCGTACGAAATGAGCAGCTCTGCGGCGTCGTGACGCGGCAAAAACGATCAACCGCTGCGTCGCGCGTATGGGTATGGCGCCAGCGCTGTTTCGGCAAGGCCGAGCAGGCCAGCCACGCTGGCCGTGCTGAAGCCACCGGCGCTGGCGGTGAGGCTGAATACGCGTTCGATGGCGTGGGCCAGGGTACCGTCGAGCTGGCCCGCTTCGGCCTCGAACTCCGCCACTTCCAGGTGGGCGTCCAGCAGTACGCGCAGAGCGGCCGGGCGCAGCCAGAACATGCTGCCGGCGATGAAGCTGTCGCGCTCCACGTCGGGCGCCGGGATACCGAGGCGGCGGGTGAGGTAGTCGACGTTGGCCTGGTTGGCGCCCCAGTAGTAATCCAGTGGTTGCAGGTGGCCTTCGGCGTGCACCAGGCCCAGTGTGGTGTCGTCGCGGAAGGCGGCCGCGATGCGCGAGGCGCGCTCGGGCGCGAGCAGCTTGTCGAGCAGTTCGCGGCGCCAGGTCTCGCCGTCCTGGCGATGGGTGGAACGCTTGCCATGAAGTTTCAGCACGGTTGCCACGCCTTCGTCGAGCAGGCGGCTGGCCACGTGCAGGAATGGCAGGATGTCGCGGCCGCGGTTCTCGAACACTTCGATCTCGGCGTCGAGGCCTAGCTGCGCCGCCCGTTCGCGCACGGCCTGTTCACGCTCGTGGGCAGTGGTGATAACGACGCGCCAGTCGATGCCGCTGGCGCGCAGCGCCGCCACCAGTTCGTCCAGCAGTTCGGGATACCAGACGTGGATCACCGCGCAGGGGCGCGTATCGGCGGCCGGTTCCGGCCGCAGCGCGGCGCGAGTGGCCTCCAGCCAGGCGTGGCCGAGCCTGGTATCTGGTTCCAGCACGGCGCCTTCGGCCCATTCGTTCCAGGCGTTGACGAACACCAGCGGCTGTGCCGGAAAGCGCCGCTGCGCGGCACCGATGGCGTGCCGCAGCCAGTCGCGGTAGCCGCGCGGCGAGGCATGCGCGAACACGCGGCCGCCGCCGCTGCGCCGTGGCTCGTTGTCCCAGCCCGGGTTGACGCCTGGGTAGCGCGGATAGGCGGGCTCGGGCTGCGCCATCGACTGCCGCGCCAGCTCGCGCCAGTCGTGCACGTCGCCGCGGTAGTCCGGGTTGAGCAGGTGCTGCCGCGCGGTGATCGGCGCGGGCGTGGTGTTGTTCGGCGGGAATTCCACCGCGGCGTCGAAGTCGATCGCGCGCGGGTCGACCCGGTCGAAACTCTGCACGTAGGCAAGATGGATCTCGCCGATGCCGTTGGCGCGGCACCATTCGCGCCAGCGCGCGGCGGTCACCTTCGGATCTGGCAACAGCCCCGGGCGGTAGACCAGCAACAGCGGCTTGCCGTCCACGCGCAGATAGCGTGGGTCGGCGAGGTAGCGTGAGACGTGTTCGATGAAGGCGAGGTCGTCGGTGGGGCTGTGCCGCTGGCCGATCAGGATGTCGTCGGCGCGGCCGTCCCAGCGCCGCGACCAGTTTTCGTTGGCCCAGCACAGGCACAGCGGCAGGTCGAGCGTGGGGTCAGCCAGCCATTGCTGCAGTGGCGTTTCCAGCAAGGTCTTGCCGGCGAACCAGTAGAAGTAGCTGCAGAACGCGCCGATGCCATACTCGCGCGCGAGCTGCATCTGCCGGCGCATCGTGTCGGCCAGGCGCAGGTCGTAGAAGCCCAGCTCGCTAGGCAGGCGTGGCTGCTGGTGGCCCTCGAACTGCGGCAACGCGCGCGTCACGTTGTGCCATTCGGTGAAGCCCTCGCCCCACCACGCGTCGTTCTCCGGAATCGGGTGGAACTGCGGCAGGTAAAACGCCACCACGGTGGCAGGCAGCGGCGTCGGCAGCGCGCCGCTGCGCCGGGATACGAAACCGATCGCGCGCCCGGCGGCATGGGTACGCGGGCGGCGCTCGACCTGTAACGAGGCGGTGAGCTGCCCGCGTGGCCCCCGTGGCAGCAGATCCGCGTGTCGATCCAGAAAGCGCTGGCGCAGCCGGTCGCGCGTGGCAACCGGCATCGGAGTCAGCCGGAAGCCGGTGCGCAGCACGGTGAACAGACAGCGTTTGGCGAAGTCGCGGAGGGGCATGGCGGTCTATCAGTGGTGATGCCGGAGCATCGCGGTTGGCACGACTGTGGTCAATCGCGTGCGCTGGTGAGCCTCGAATAACCCCATTTTCCCCGTCATTCCTGCGAAAGCAGGACAAGCGCGCAGCGCGCAGAACACCTGCAAGGCGGCCCCGGAGGGGCGAGCGCAGCGAGTCATCCAGTGCCTTTGCTTTTCGATGGCTTGAGGGCACTGGGCCCCAGCTTTCGCTGGGGCGACGGAGGTTATTCGAGACTCCCACTGGTGAGAAATGATCAGAGTTCCGACGCACCGTGATCGCCCGCCGCGCTGCCGGCCGGATCGTCAGAAAACGTGTGTGGCTACGCTGCTTTGCGCAGAGTGAAATCGACATGCACGGCGTCGTAGGGAAACGATACCCCATCGCCCGATCGTTCAAGTACGCCAGCATGGATGAGGGCCGTCACATCGCCATGAACAGCTTTGACATCGCGGCCGACACGGCGGGCCACCTCGCGGATCGCCAGCTCACCTTGACCTGTCATGGCATGCAGGATTTCCCATCGTTTGGCGGTCAGCACTTTCCAGAGCAGTTCAATCGATGTGAACGAAATGAACGTGCCCTGCGCCTCGCCCTGAAAAGCGGCGGCCATTCGCCGCTTGGTTGCCTCAACTGAAGAAACACCGAGCGTCACTGTTTTCATTGCTCTGCCCTCCACGCTTCAACGTCGTTCCAGAAATCGGTTTGCAGCGTGGACAAGTCGATGAAGCGATAGGTTACTTCGTGACCGGCAACATGCTTGTGGTCGCCTTTGCCGGCTTCGTTGTCATATCGCAGTACGCAAACACCTTCAGCAACCAGCACCAAGCTGTACTTGTAGTCATGGTCACTGCCGGGCACTGGCCTGGACACGTGCCAAATGACAGCCTCAATGAACGCTGTTTCCGTCAGGCTTTGGCGCTCGCGGAGCAGCAGTCTGGCTTTCATGTTGGAGAACATACCAACACATACAGGGTGTTGTCAAATGCACCAACACTGAAGCGGACAAGATCATGGGATCGGCCAGCGCACGCGGTTCTGATCACCAACGGGAGCCTCGAATAACCACCGTCATTCCTGCGAAGGCAGGAATTCAGGGAACCTCGAAAAACCTCCCACGAAGCGTCATTCCAGCGAAAGCTGGAATCCAGTGCCCCCGTGCTTCAATGGCTTGGGGCGCTGGATGACTCGCTGCGCTCGCCCCTCCGGGGCCGCCTTGCAGGCGTTCTGCGCGCTGCGCGCTTGTCCAGCATTCGCTGGGATGACGAGCTTGGAGCAGGGTTATTCGAGGTTCCCCAACGGAACACTGATCATGGCGGAGCGGTACGGCTGATCAACCTCGCCGGTACGCGCAGTCAATCCAGCGCGCGATGCAGGGTGGCCGCGGCGGCGGTGGCGGAGAAGTGCTGTTGCACGTTGTCCAGACCATGTTCGGAGAGTTGCCGCCAGACCGTCTCGTCGTGCTGCAGCCGCTGGACGGCGTTGGCGTAGGCGCTGGCGTCGTCGGCCACCAGCACGTTCGTGCCGTCAGTCAATCGCATGCCCTCCACCGCGATGGTGGTAGCGATCACCGGCACGCCGTGGCTCATCGACATGTTGATCTTGCCCTTCACGCCGGCGCCGAAACGCAGCGGCGCCAGCGTGGCGAGGCAGTGGTCCAGCCAGGGCGCCAGTTCGGCCACGCGGCCGTGGAATTCGAGACCCGGCGTGGCCAGCTCGTGTCGCGCCGTGTCCGGCATGTCGCCGAGCACGTGCACGCGGATGTCGGGCAGCGCCTCGCGCAGCTTCGGCAGGATCTCGCCGGCGATCCAGCGGATCGCGTCGCTGTTCGGCGGGTGGCCGTAGCCCCCGATGAAGACCAGGTCGCGGCGCCCCGCGTATGGGTGCCGGCAGCCGTGCACGTCGTGGATGTTGGACAGCAGTTCCACCCGTGCCTGCGGCAACAGCCGCGCCAGCAGCGATTGTTCGTGCGGGCTGACCACGAAGCTGACGTCGGCCTGTTCGATCAGCGCCAGTTCGCTGCGGCGGGCGGCTTCGGCCTGGCGGGCCATGAGGGTGCTGCCGCCGAGTTCGGCGGCGCGCCGTTCGCGCAGGAAGTGCAGGTCCACCGTGTCGAACAGCAGCTTCGCCTGCGGCGCATGCCGGCGCACCAGCCCGGCGTACTGGCCGGCGACGGTGTGACGGCACAGGATCACCGCGTGCAGTTCGCTGCCGTGCTCGCGCAGCCAGCGCGGCAGGTCCGCCACCCACGGCTTGCACAGCACTTCGCAGCCCAGTGCGCCGAGCGCGTCGATCTCCGCCGGGCTGGCGCGGCCGTCGTCAGGCCGGAAGGCGGTGCTCCAGCCCTGCTCGTCGAGCAGGCGCAGGATCGCGCACAGGCGCAGCGAGCCGGAGTCGCGCGCAGGCTCCGGCGCCATCGCGTCCACCACCAGCACGCGGCCGCGCCGGCGCCAGCGGATCGCGCGTTCGAGCGGCGTGCCGGCGGGCGGCTGGGCGGCGAGTTCGGTCGTCCATTTGGCGGCGAACTTCGCCCGGTTGGGCCGCTGGTGGCGCTTCATGCCGCGGTCGAGGTCGGTGCCGGCGCTGATGCCCTCGCAATGGATCACCGTGCTGGCCGGTTCGTAGTACACGCGCAGGCCGAGCCGGCGCACCGCGAACGCCAGGTCGGCATCCTCGTAGTAGGCCGGCGCGTAGCGTGCGTCGAAGCCGCCGACGCGCCGGAACACTTCGCGGCGGATCAGCAGCGAGGCGCCGGAGACGTAGTCGACCTCGCGGCGGCAGCGGAACAGCGGCACGTCGCGCGGTTCGAAGCGGCCGGTGGTCCAGCAGCTGCCGTCGGCAAACACCAGGCCGCCGGCTTCCTGCAGGCGCCCGTCCGGGTAGACCAGCCGGCTGCCGGCGATGCCGCAGTCGGCGCGCTCGGCGAAGCAGTTGAGCAGCGCGTCCAGCCAGCCGGGCGTGACCTGGGTGTCGTTGTTGAGGAACAGCAGGAACTCGCCGCGGGCCGCGGCAGCGCCGGCGTTGCAGCTGCCGATGAAGCCGAGGTTGGCGGCATTGCGCAGCAGGTGCAGGCCGCCGACCTGTGCCAGCGTGGCGGCGCTGGCGTCCGGCGAGGCATCGTCCACCACGATCACCTCGAACGGCGCCTGCGCGCCATGCCGCACCAGCGAGCGCAGGCAGGCGAGGGTATGGGCGAGCTCGCCGTGAACCGGGATGATCACCGACACCTGCGGCCGGTCGCTGAGCGGCAGCGCGAATGGCGCGAACGGTTCGTCCAGCGGCAGCAGCGCCAGGGCCTCGTCCAGCTCGGGGCGCGACTGGAACTCCTGCCGCATGCGCGCCAGCGTGCCGCGCCAGCCGCGCAGCGCGAGGCTGCCGCGCGTGCGCTGCCACAGGTAGCCCAGGCGCTTGAGTCGCCAGTGCAGGTTGCCGATCAGCGGACTGCTCCTGCCACTCAAAGGTTCTGGTAATTCGGCCCGGAGCCGCCTTCCGGCGTGACCCAGGTGATGATTTCGTACGGGTCCTTGATGTCGCAGGTCTTGCAGTGCACGCAGTTGGCGGAATTGATCTGCAGGCGCTTGCCGTGCGGCGCGCTGACGTCTGCGACCATCTCGTAGACGTTGGCGGGGCAGAAGCGGGTGCAGGGGTTGTCGTATTCCTCGACGCACTTGGTGGCGCAGATGTCGGTGTCGGCCACCTTGAGGTGCACGGGCTGGTCTTCGTCGTGCTCGGTGGCGGCGAAGTAGACGCCAGCCAGGCGGTCGCGCGGCGGCAGCGTGCGCTGCACGTAGTCGCGCTTCGGCTCCTCCTGCTGGCCGAGCTTGTGCAGCGAGGACCAGTCGGGCTTGTTCCTCAGCGTCCACGGCGAGAGCCCGCCGGTGGCGGTTTCCCAGGCGGCGTTGAGCATGCCGAACCACAGGCCCTTCTTGAATGCGGGCTTGATGTTGCGCACCTTCTTCAGCTCGGCCATCGCGTCCGAGCCGCGCAGCTTCGCGTCGAAGCCGGCCGGGTCCAGCGCGTTCGCAACCAGGTGTTCGGCGGCGAGCATGCCGCTGCGGATCGCCTGGTGGGTGCCTTTCACCTTCGGCACGTTGAGCAGGCCGGCGGTGTCGCCGATCAGCAGCGCGCCGGGCATCTCGCATTTCGGCAGCGACTGCCAGCCGCCGGTGACGATCGCGCGCGCGCCGGCGGAGAGGATGGTGCCGCCTTCCAGCAGCGGCAGGTTCATCGGGTGGTTCTTCCATTGCTGGAACGCTTCCCACGGCTGGTACTTCGGGTCGCTGTAGTCGAGCCCGCTGACGTAGCCGAGCGCGATGCGGTCCTGGTCCAGGTGGTACATGAAGCTGCCGCCGTAGGTATGCGTATCGGCCGGCCAGCCGAAGCTGTGCACGATCTTGCCGGGGGTGACGCGGCCGGGCGGCAGCTGCCACAGCTCCTTGATGCCGATCGAGTAGCCCTGCGGATCGCTGTCCTTGTCCAGCGCATAGCGCTTGATCAGCTGCTTGGTGAGGCTGCCGCGCGCGCCTTCAGCCAGCACGGTGACCTTGGCCTTGATGTCGATGCCCTGGGTGTAGCCGCTCTTGTGCGTGCCGTCCTTCGCCACGCCCATGTCGCCGATGCGCACGCCGGCGACCGAACCGTCCTCGTCGTAGATGTTGTCGGCAGCGGCGAAGCCGGGGAACACGTCCACGCCCAGCGCCTCGGCCTGCGGCGCCAGCCACGCGCACATCGCGCCCAGCGAAACGATGAAGTTGCCGTGGTTGCGCATGCCCGGCGGCACCACCGGCAGCTTGCGTCCGCCGGTCTTGCTGAGCAGCCAGAACTCGTCCTCGCCGGCCGGCACGCAGATCGGCGGCGGGTTGGCGCGCCAGCCGGGCAGCAGCGCGTCCAGCGGCTGCGGCTCGATCACCGCGCCGGAGAGGATCTGCGCGCCGACGGTCGAGGCTTTCTCGATCACGCACACGCTCACTTCCGGCTTCAGCTGCTTCAGACGGATCGCGAACGACAGGCCGGCCGGACCGGCGCCGACCACGACGACGTCGTATTCCATGGTTTCGCGTTCGCTCATGGCGGATTCCCTGGTGGAGGCGCGGGCGGTTGCCGTGCGTGTGAGTATGGGCCGGATCGCCATTGTCCGTTTTCGGGCGGCGGGCGGCAACGCGTGCTGCGCTACCGCTTGCAATCGATTCATCGGGCGCGGCGATAATCGGGGCAACCCGAGGGAGTGTCCATGAATTCGATGCCGCCGATCGCCGACCTCGACCTGCGCCGTGCCTCGCTGTGCCAGTTGCTGCACTGGCTGGCGGTGGGCCGGGTGCAGCCGCAGGCGCTGGCCGATGTCTACCAGCAGGCGATCGAGCGGATCGATCCCGAACTGCATGCCTACGTCGATCAGCGCTCCGGCCTGCTGCAGGACCAGGCGGAACTGGCCGAACGGCGCCGCCGCGACGGCGTGATCGGTCGGCTGGATGGCATCCCGATCGCGCTGAAGGACAACTTCGACATCGCCGGCTGGCCCACCCGGGCCGGCCTGCCCGGCCGCGGCCGGCCGGTGCAGGAGGACGCCCACGTGGTGGCGCGGCTGCGCGCCTCCGGCGCGATGCTGCTGGGCAAGACCAACATGGACGAGGGCGCGCTGGGCGCGGTCACCGACAATCCGCATTTCGGCGCCACCCACAACCCGTATCGCCACGGCTGCACCGCCGGCGGTTCCTCCGGCGGTGCAGCGGCCGCGGTGGCCGCGGGGCTGGCGGTGGCGGCGGTCGGTTCGGACAGCCTCGGCTCGATCCGCATCCCGGCCAGCTATTGCGGCGTGTACGCGCTGAAGCCCACCCACGGCGAGATTTCCACCCGTGGCATGCTGCCGGCCGCGCGCCGGCTCGACGCGGTGGGCCTGCTGGCGCGCAGCCCCGACGACCTCACCGTGCTGCTGCAGGTGCTGGCCGGCTACGATGCCGACGACGCGCGCTCGCGCCGGCGCCGGGTGGCGTTCGCGCTGCCGGACTGGGAGCCGGGCAACCTGCGCACCGGCCTGCTGCCGGATCTCGCCGCGCTGGGCGTGCAGCCGGACGTGATCGAGGTGTTTGAGGCAGCGCTGGCGAAGCTGCCGCACGCGCTGGGCGAGCTGCGCACGGTCGACTTCGCCGACTGGGATTTCGCCCGTACCCGCCGCGCCGGCCTGCTGCTGATGGAGGCGGAGATGCTCGGCACGTTCGCCGCGGACCTGGCCAGCACCGAGCGCCCGGTCTCGGAGCACTTCCGCCGCTTGCTCGGCTACGCCGCCGGCAAGAGTGCGGCCGACTACGCGCGGGCCGACCGCGTGCTTGACGCGGCCACGCTGAAGATGCGCCGGCTGTTCGCCCAGGTCGACGTGCTGGTGCTGCCCACCACGCCGCAGGGTGCGTTCCCGCTGGACGGCCCGGTGCCGGACAACCAGGGCGACCTCACCAGCTTCGCCAGCCTGGCCGGTTGCCCCGCGGTGAGCCTGCCGATGGGCACGTTGCCGAACGGCATGCCGGTGGGCCTGCAGCTGGTCGGCGCCCGCGGCTCGGACCTGCGCCTGCTGGAACTGGCCGCGGTGTGCGCGGCCACGCTGGACGCGGAACCGGTGTATCCGGCGATCGCCTGAGGGCGCCCCGGCCACTTGCGGCCGCGTTGTCCCGGCGTGCGCCAGGGCGGCGGCAGGGCGCGGCCTTTTCGGCGATCCTGCCGCGGGGCATATGCCGTGCGCGCACGGCCTGTCGCGCCGAGGTTATTTCGGAACCCCGTCGGGGATCGCGTAACATGACCGGATGACCGGCGCGCGATGGCGCGTCCGCGCAAGACCAGCTCGGGTTCCACGCATGAGTACAGACAACGCGCCAACGCATTCGCACCTGGACGATCTCGAGGCGGAAAGCATCCACATCTTCCGCGAGGTGGCGGCCAGCTTCCGCCATCCGGTGATGCTGTATTCGATCGGCAAGGATTCCTCGGTGCTGCTGCACCTGCTGCGCAAGGCGTTCTACCCGGCGAAGCCGCCGCTGCCGCTGCTGCACGTGGACACCACCTGGAAATTCCGCGAGATGATCGCGTTCCGCGACCGGGTGGCGGCGGCCGGCGACGTGCAGGTGCTGGTGCACATCAACGAGGAGGGCGTGCGCCAGGGCATTTCGCCGCTCGTCCACGGCGCCACCGTGCATACCGACGTGATGAAGACCCAGGCGCTGAAGCAGGCGCTGGACCGCTACGGCTTCGACGCGGCCATCGGCGGCGCCCGCCGCGACGAGGAGAAGTCGCGCGCCAAGGAGCGCGTGTTCTCGTTCCGCAACGCGCAGCACCGCTGGGATCCGAAGCGCCAGCGCCCGGAGTTCTGGCACACCTTCAACACGCAGATCCGCCGGGGCGAGAGCGTGCGGGTGTTCCCGCTGTCCAACTGGACCGAGATGGACGTGTGGCTGTACATCCGCCGCGAGAACATCCCGGTGGTGCCGCTGTACTTCGCCAAGCCGCGCCCGGTGGTGGCTCGCGACGGCGCGCTGATCATGGTGGACGACGAACGCCTCGCCCTGCGCGAGGGCGAGACGGTGGAAATGCGCGAGGTGCGCTTCCGCACGCTGGGCTGCTACCCGCTCACCGGCGCGGTGGAATCCGGCGCCGACACGCTGGACAAGATCATCCGGGAAATGGCCGACTCGCGCAGCTCCGAGCGGCAGGGCCGGGTGATCGACCACGACCCCACCGCCTCGATGGAGCGCAAGAAGCAGGAGGGCTATTTCTGATGGGCGCACCGACCACGACCGATGCCGGCAAGGGCCTGCTGCGCTTCATCACCTGCGGCAGCGTGGACGACGGCAAGAGCACCCTGCTCGGCCGCCTGCTGTACGACGCCGGCACGGTGCCGGAGGACCAGCTCGCCGCGCTGGCGCGCGACAGCCGCCGGCTGCATGCCGATGCCGGCGACGCGCTGGACTTCGCCCTGCTCACCGACGGGCTGGACGCCGAACGCGAGCAGGGCATCACCATCGACGTGGCCTACCGCTACTTCCACACCGCGCGGCGCAGCTTCATCGTGGCCGACTGCCCCGGCCACGAGCAGTACACGCGCAACATGGCCACCGGCGCCTCCAACGCGGAACTCGCGGTGGTGCTGGTGGACGCGCGCAAGGGCCTGCTGCCGCAGACCCGCCGGCACACTTATATATGCAGCCTGCTCGGCATCCGCCAGGTGGTGCTGGCGGTGAACAAGATGGACCTGGTCGATGGCGACGAGGCCGTCTACCGCGGGATCAGCGAAGCTTACCGGGCGCTGGCGCAGACGCTGGGCATCGCCAGCGTGGCATGCCTGCCGGTGATCGCACCGGGCGGCGACAACGTGGGCGCGCGCTCCGCGCGCATGCCCTGGTACCGCGGCCCCAGCCTGCTGGAGCTGCTGGAATCGGCCGACGCAGCGCCCGCCCGGGCGACGGATTTCCGCATGCCGGTGCAGTGGGTGAACCGGCCCGACCAGTCGTTCCGCGGCTACGCCGGCACGATCTGCGGCGGCCGCGTGGCGCGCGGCGACGAGGTGGTGGTGCAGCCCGGCGTGCAGCGCGCGCGCATCGAGCGCATCGTCACCGCCGACGGCGACCTGGACAGCGCGGGCGACGGTCAGGCGGTGACGCTGTGCCTGGACCGCGAGCTGGACGCCAGCCGCGGCGACGTGATCGCCGACGCGTTGCGCCCGGCGCCGGTGGCCGACCAGTTCACCTGCCACCTGCTGTGGCTGGGCGACAGCGCGCTGCTGCCCAATCGTGCCTACTGGCTGAAGCTCGGCACGCGCACGGTCAACGCGCGGGTGATGGCGATCAAGCACAAGGTGGACGTGAACAGCCAGGCGCGGCTGGCCGCGCGCCACCTGGAACTCAATGAGGTGGGCTACTGCACGCTCGGCCTGGACGAGGAGGTCGCGTTCGAGGCCTATGCGGACAACCGCACGCTGGGCGGCTTCATCCTGATCGACCGCCAGAGCAACGCCACGGTGGCCTGCGGCATGCTGGACTTCGCGCTGGGCCGCTCGGCCAACGTGCACTGGCAGCATGTCGACATCGACAAGTCCGTGCGCGCCGCCAGCAAGGGGCAGCAGCCGCTGTGCTTGTGGTTCACCGGCCTGTCCGGCGCCGGCAAGTCCACCATCGCCAACCTGGTCGAGCGGCGCCTGCATGCGCTGGGCTGCCACACTTACCTGCTCGACGGCGACAACGTGCGCCACGGCATCAACCGCGACCTGGGCTTCACCCCGGAGGATCGCGTGGAGAACATCCGCCGCATCGCCGAGGTGGCGCACCTGATGGTGGACGCCGGGCTGATCGTGCTGGTCAGCGTGATCTCGCCGTACCGCAGCGAGCGGCAGTCGGCGCGCGAGCTGTTTGCCGCCGCGGAGTTCATGGAGGTGTTCGTCGACACGCCGCTGGAGGAATGCGAACGGCGCGACCCCAAGGGCCTCTACCGCAAGGCGCGCGCGGGCGCGATCCGCAACTTCACCGGCATCGACGCGCCGTACGAGCGCCCCGAGGCGCCGGACATCCACCTGGCGGGCGCGGGGCGGTCGGAGGAGCTGGCCGAACAGGTGGTGGCGCGCATCGTGGCCACGTTCGACGGCAGCGCGGACGGCTGACGCGCCGCGGCCAACGGCCGCGCACCGCTTGGATTGCTCGGGGCCGGCGGCGATAATGCGGGACTTCCCCCGCCAGGCGACCTCCGCGATGACCGAGAAAACCGTACTCAACGCCACCCACCGCGCGCTCGGGGCGCGCATGGTCGACTTCGGCGGCTGGGACATGCCGATCAACTACGGCTCGCAGATCGAGGAGCATCACGCGGTGCGCCGCGACGCCGGCATGTTCGACGTCTCGCACATGACCGTGATCGACCTGCACGGCGCGCGCACGAGGGACTTCCTGCGCCACCTGCTGGCCAACAGCGTGGACAAGCTCAAGGCGCACGGCAAGGCGCTGTACTCGTGCATGCTGAACGGGCAGGGCGGGGTGATCGACGACCTCATCGTGTACTTCCTCGGCGACGAGTTCTACCGGCTGGTGGTGAACGCCGCCACCCGCGCCAAGGACCTGGCCTGGATCGAGCAGCAGGCCAAGGCCTTCGACGTGCAGGTGAAGGAGCGCCCCGAGTTCGCGATGATCGCGGTGCAGGGCCCCAACGCCCGCGCGAAGGTGCTGGGCCTGCTGCACGAGGTGGACCGCCCGCGCATCGAGAAGCTGGGCAAGTTCGCCGCCGCCGCCGCGCAGGGGCCGCACGGCATGCCGCTGTTCGTGGCGCGCACCGGCTACACCGGTGAGGACGGTTTCGAGATCATCGTGCCGGCCGAGCACGCCGTGGCGCTGTGGGAAGCGCTGGCCGCCGCCGGCGTGAAGCCGGCCGGCCTCGGCGCGCGCGACACGTTGCGGCTGGAAGCCGGCATGAACCTCTACGGCCAGGACATGGACGAGGGCGTGTCGCCGTGGGAGGCCAACCTCGGCTGGACCATCGCGCTGGACGAGGGCCGCGATTTCGTCGGCCGCAAGGTGCTGGAGGCGCAGAAGGCCGCCGGCGTGAAGCGCGTGATGGTGGGCCTGGTGCTGGACGAGAAGGGCGTGCTGCGCCACGGCCAGAAGGTGCTCACCTCGAACGGCGATGGCGAGATCCTTTCCGGCAGCTTCGCGCCGACCCTCGACAAGGCGGTGGCGTTCGCGCGCATCCCCGTGGGCGAGCCGGGCGCGATCCGCGTGGACATCCGCGGCCGCGAGGTGCCGGTGCGCCTGGTGAAATACCCGTTCGTGCGCGACGGCAAGCCCTGCGAAGGGATCTGAGCGGCGCCCCGCGCGACACGTTTTTCCGACGGCGGATGTGGCTAGAATCTCCGCCTGTAACCCGACCCAACCCAACGACTGGACCCCGATCATGAGCGAGATTCCCGGCGATCTGAAATTCCTCAAATCCCACGAGTGGGCCCGCGCCGAAGACGACGGCCTGGTCCGGGTGGGCATCTCCGACCACGCGCAGGACCAGCTGGGCGACCTGGTCTACGTGGAGCTGCCGGAAATCGGCTCCGCCGTGAAGGCCGGCGTCGGCGCGGCCGTGGTCGAGTCGGTGAAGGCCGCCTCGGACATCTACTCGCCGGTGTCCGGCGAAGTCGTCGCGGTCAACGAACTGCTCAACGACAAGCCCGAGACCATCAACGAGGACGCCTTCGGCGAAGGCTGGATCTTCCTGGTGCGCCCCAGCGACCGCGCCGAGCTCGACGAGCTGCTCGACGCGAACGAGTACGGGGAACTGGTCGAGAACGAAGACCACTGAGCCACCGCCCTCCCGCGTGACCCCGCCGGCCGCCATGTGCGGCCGGCGTCGTTTTCGGCGACGACGCCATCGCCGCGCTTCCGGCGGATGCCGAGCGCGCGAAACGAATTCCTTCCCGCGCACGGCGATGCCATCGCCTCGATGTCCGGGGGTGCGCGCGGACCTTCGTCGATGCACATATGGCCGTCGCGTCGCGGCGAATCGGAGCGCGAGCCGTGCCGGACCGGTGCCGTCGCCCGCCGCCCGAGGTGTCGTCGGCGAGGGTTCCGCCCCCGGCGGCAGATTTTTTTTGCCGTGCCTGGATGCCGTTCCAGGCGCCTCCAGTCGCGTTCCGTTCATCTGTGGAATGCGGTCGGATACCCCGTGGCGCGCCTCGTTTTGCGAACGTGTCCCGCAGCGCGCTTTTTGAAGCGAAACATGGCGAATGCCCGAAAAGCATTGCGCTGCAAGGGTTTCAAGGGCATGCCTTGTTTTATGGATGATTATGTTTGGACGTATAGACGTCCAAAAATAATGTCGGCGCATTACCCCGAAAGCCTTGCCGGACCGGGTTTTCGACCTGCCCTGGGTGGGCTGGAGCGGATTGATTTCATGGCTGAAATCAATTGACAGCCGAAATCTTCGGGGATAGCTTTCGCAACAGATCACGGGGAATGTGTTTTTATGGCGACAACGAAATTCATCAAGCCGTATGTCGAGCACGGTGAAAAGGCCAATGCAGTACGCAAGATCACCGTCTCGATTCCGTTGCATGTGCTGCGGCGACTTTCTGATTTACGTACCCACCGCCAGGTGAACAATCTTCGGCACGCTACCAACAGCGACTTGTTGGTCGAAGCGTTCCTGCACGCTTTTACTGGGCAACCACTGCCAACTGATGAGGAGCTAAGACGAACCATGGCCACTGCCAAGAAATCCGCTGCAAAGAAACCGGCCGCCAAGAAGGCCGCCGCCAAGAAACCCGCCGTGAAGAAGGCCGCCGCGAAGAAGCCGGTTGCCAAGAAGCCGGCCGCCAAGAAGGCTGCGAGGAAGGTTGCCAAGAAGCCGGCCGCCAAGAAGGCTGCTGCCAAGAAGCCGGCGGCCGCCAAGAAGGCTGCCGTGAAGAAGGTTGCGAAGAAGGCTGCTGCGAAGAAGGCTGCACCGGCCAAGGTGGTGAAAGCCACCCGGACCGCGAAAGCGAAGAAGTAAGCCACACGCGTCACCATACAATTAGACAAGTTATCGACTTCTCTCCCCGCGGTGCCCAGCGCGGGGAGAGCACTTCGAGAAGCCTTCGTCCCGGCCTGGCCGGGACGCTTCGTTTCAGGGGCGCGGAAACCGGCGCCGGGCGCGTGCCGTGCACTATCCATCGACGCGGTGTCGAGCCCTCGCGCCACTGTTCCGCCGCGATCCGCGGCTGCCGGGCGCCGCGATCGCATAGAGCAAATCGCCGCCCGGTGTCGTGAACTCCCGCGTCATTTGCCGTGCCGGGATATTGGAGTTACCTTTCTCCCATCCGCGCCGCGGCGAATCAGGGGATTCGCCGCTCCTGGATCGACAGGGGGAAAAAGCGCGGGTATCTGTCGACACTCAGCGAGAGACCATGGATACCCGATACACACTCAACGCGCGCCGGTATGCGCGCGGGGCTGCCAAGCCCATGCTCATTGCCATCATCTCCATTTTTGTCCTGCTCGCCGTAGGCGCCTGGTTCCTGATCATCAAGCCGCACCAGGAGCTGATCATGGCCGAGTCGGGCGGTCATCCGTCGACGCCGGTGTCCACCGCGACGCGGGCGGCGGCTGCTGCGCCGGCCAACGTGGCGGGGATGGACATCGACCAGCTGCTGGCCGAGGCCCGCACCGCCATGAACGAGCAGCGCTACCTCGCACCGGCCGGCAACAACGCGTTCGAGTTCTACCTGCGCGTGCTGCAGAAGGAGCCCGGCAACAAGGTGGCGTCCGACGCGCTGCGCGAGACCTTCCCGTTCGCCGCCACCTCGGCCGAGCAGTCGATCAACTCGCGCGATTTCAACGAGGCGCAGCGCCAGATCGACCTGCTGGCCAAGGCCGACCCGGCCAACTTCACGCTGACCATCCTGCGTTCCAAGCTGGATGCCCAGCGCAAGACGGTGGACAAGCAGCAGGAGCAGGAGAAGGCGGCGGCCCAGCTGGCCGCGCAGAAGGCCGCGGCCGAAAAACAGGCGGCGGAGCAATTGGCCGAGCAGCAGAAGGCGCAGCTGGCGGCGCAGCAGAAGGCGGAAGCGTCCCGTGCCGCGCAGCCCTCGCGTCAGGCAGCGGCCGGTCAGTCGGCGACGGCGGCGGCGGACGGCAGCAGCGTAGCCGGCAGCGAAGGCGGCGAGTCCGCGCAGACCAACGCGGCCGTGCTGGTGAAGGGGGCCAGCGCGCGTTACCCCACCGCGGCCATGCGCGCGCGCCAGGAAGGCTGGGTGGTGGTGTCGTTCACGGTGGATGCCGACGGCAAGACCAGCGACGTCAAGGTGGTCGAATCGCAGCCGCGCCACGTCTTCGACCGCGCCGCCATGGACGCGGTGGAGCGCTATCAGTTCACTCCGGCCATGCGGAACGGCGTGGCCGTCTCCAGCACCAAGCAGCAGCGGATCGAGTTCAAGCTCTGATCGTGCCGCGGTTGTCATGACGAGGGCGGCGGGTGCCCGGCACGCGCCGCCTTCGTCTTGTCCGGAGCCTGCCGAGCGTGGCTCAGCGACGGCGTGATGGGCGATGCGGCCGCCGCGATCCGGGCTTCGGCCTGGCCGCCGCCGGCTTGGCGTTGCTTTCGACGCCGGCCCAGTCCACGTGGGGCAACCCAAGCAATGCGTCGAACACCATCGGCATCAGCCCGCTGGGCATCGGCCCGGTGGAGTTCCACAGGGTGACCACGCCGGTGCGGTACTTCGGGAAGAACCCGATCATGGTGCGATAGCCGGCCACGGCGCCGGCATGGTAGATCAGGGTCTCGCCGCCGTACTTGTAGACCCGCCAGCCGAGCGCGTAGTGCGCGGCGGTCAGGCGTTCGCTGCGCCAGGGGGTGGCGTGCAGCTCGCTGGGGGTGGCGACGCCGGGGCTGTGCAGCACGTCGAGCAAGGAGCCGGGCAGCACATCCTGGCGCCCCCCCATCTGCGCGATCAGCCATTTCTCCATGTCGCGCAGGCTGGCGTTGACGCCGGCCGCCGGGGCGACCCGGTAGTAGGTTTCGCTCGGCTCGAACGGCACCCAGCCGCCGCTGGTGGGGCGGTGCGGGCGCGCCCAGCTCTTGCTGGATTCCAGCGCGGCGCGGCCGTAGCTGGCGGTGGTCATGCCCAGCGGGTAGAAGATGCGCTTGTCGACCTGGCGGTAGAAGAAGTCGCCGGTGCGCGCCAGCACCACGTCGCCGATCATGCTGAAGGCGACGTTCTGGTAGCCGTAGCACTGGCCCACGCCGCAGACCATGCTGACCTCGTCCAGCTTGCGCACCAGTTCCTCGTACGGCGCGTCGCCCTCGAGCATGTTGTCGTAGGTGTTGCGCGGCAGGCCCAGGCGCTGGCCGAGGATGTCGGCGACGGTGGCCTGCGAGGCCGCCTGCATGTCCTTGAGCTTGAAGTACGGCAGCACGTCGACCAGCCTGGTATCCCAGCCCAGCTTGCCGTCGTCGACCAGCAGCCCGGTGACGGCGGTGGCGAACGCCTTCGACAGCGAGGCGAGCCGGAACACGGTCTCCGGGGTGATCGGCTGCCTGGTGACCGTATTGGCGTAACCGAGGGTGTGTTCGAACACGACCTTGTCGTCGACCACCACGGCCGTGGCCAGCCCGGCGACGGCGTGGCGCTCGGCGAGGCGATCCAGCCAATGCTGGTAGTCGGCGAGCGCCTGCTTGACGCGCGCCGGCGGCAGCTTCTGCGTTGCGTTGTCGGCGGCCGGCGCAGTGCTCGGCGTGGTGTGCGGGGTGGTGGCGAAAACCGGCGTGCAGGCCAGCCCCAGCGCACCCGCGATCAGCAGGAAGGTCGTTCGAAACTGCATGGTGTTTGACGTGATTCCGGCGTGGGAGTCGCCTCAGGGCGGGAACTCGACGATGGGTCTGATCGTTCCCTCGATCGTGGTCCCCCTGATTGTCTTGTACTTCGTGGCGATCTACAACGGATGGATTAGCTCGCGCCGAGGATCAGCGCACTGGCCCGCTCGGCGATCATGATCGTGGGCGCGTTGGTGTTGCCGCTGGGCAAGGCAGGCATCACCGAGGCATCGACCACGCGCAGGCGCTCCACGCCGCGCACGCGCAGCTCGCTGTCGACCACCGCGCGATCGTCCTTGCCCATGCGGCAGGTGCCGGCCGGGTGGTAGATGGTTTCCGCCTTGCGCCGGATGAAGTCGACGTATTCCGCATCGCTGGCGATGCGCCGCTCGGGGAACACCGGCGCGCCGCGGTAGGGCGCGAACGCGGCCTGGTCGAGGATCGCGCGCGACAGCCGCGCCGCCTCGATCATCATCTTCAGGTCGTGGCCTTCCTCGTCGCCCAGGTAGTTGGCGTGGATCGCGATCGGTTGCGCCGGATCGGCCGAGTGCAGGCGCAGCCGGCCGCGGCTGCGCGGATGCAGGTGGCAGGCGT
This sequence comes from Rhodanobacter sp. FW101-FHT13A11, assembly GCF_058790335.1. Lineage (NCBI taxonomy): Bacteria > Pseudomonadati > Pseudomonadota > Gammaproteobacteria > Lysobacterales > Rhodanobacteraceae > Rhodanobacter > Rhodanobacter sp. FW101-FHT13A11. The sequence continues at coordinate 216,019 of NZ_JBYTCN010000002.1, forward strand.
GCAGGGTGTAGCCGTAGCCGGGCAGGCGATGGCGGCCGTGGTCGTCGAGCAGCGCGGGCACGAAGTGGAACTGCAGGTCGCAGCGCGCATCGGCGGCGTGGCGGCTGCGCACGAAGCCGCCGGCCTCGGCCACGTTGGAACTGCCCGGCCCGTCGCGGTGGCGCAGCCAGCGCCAGCTGGCGGACAGTTCGTTGAGGTGGTCGTAGCTGACGCGGCTCGGGTTGCCGTCCAGCGTGCAGATGTCCAGGTGGTCCTGCAGGTTGCCGCCGACGTCGGGCAGGTCGGCGACCACCGCGATGCCGTGTTCGCGCAGGTGGTCGGCCGGGCCGAGCCCGGACAGCATCAGCAGTTGCGGCGAATTGATCGCGCCTCCGGCGAGGATCACCTCGCCCGCCTCGATCCGCTCGGCGCCCTGCCGGCCGTGGCGCAGCTGCACGCCGATCGCGCGGCCACGCTCGATCAGCACGCGCTCGACCAGCGCATGCGTGCGCACGTGCAGGTTCGCGCGCCGGCGCACCGGCTTCAGGAACGCGGTGGCCGACGAGCAGCGCGCACCGTCGCGCTGGGTCACCTGGTACAGCCCGAAGCCGGCCTGCTGTTCGCCGTTGAAGTCGCCGTTGCGCGGGAAGCCGGCGCTCGCGGCCGCGTCGACCAGCGCTTCCGACAGCACGTTGTGATGGCGCAGGTCGGCAACGCCGAGCGGGCCGTCGGCACCGTGCAGCGCGCTGGCGCCGCGGCTGTTGTCCTCGCTGCGCAGGAACCACGGCAGCACCTCGCGCCACGACCAGCGCGGGTCGCCGCTGGCTTCGGCCCAGCGGTCGTAGTCGGCCGCCACGCCGCGGATGTAGCACATCGCGTTGATCGCGCTGGAGCCGCCCAGGGTCTTGCCGCGCGGCCACCACAGGCGGCGCTGGTTGAGTGCGGGCTCCGCTTCGGTGCGGTAGTTCCAGTTGAGCGCGCGGTTGTTGGCCAGCCGCGCGATGCCGGCGGGCATGTGGATCAGCGGGTTCCAGTCCGCGGGACCGGCTTCCAGCAACAGCACGCGCTTGCCGGGATCGGCGCTGAGCCGGTTGGCCAGCACGCAACCGGCCGAACCGGCGCCGACGATGACGTAGTCGTAGCTGTCCAAGGCGTTCTCCGCGCTTGACTGGATCGGTGTAGCTGCGTGCTAGGCTTGCCGCGCCCCACGCTGGACGTGCCCGTGAGTTTGCCCCGCCAAGCCGTTGTGGAACAAGCCGCCGCGCCGATGCTGTCCGCGCTGGCGTTCTTCTTCGTGATGACCTCGTACTACATCATCCGGCCGGTCGGGAATCAGCTGAGCGGTGCAGTGGGCTCGCAGTCGCTGCCGCTGTTCTACGGCGCGGTGTTCGTGGTGATGCTGCTGCTGACGCCGGTGTTCGGCCTGTTGGTGGCGCGCTTTCCGCGCCGGCAGTTGCTTGGCTGGAGCTACAGCTTCTTCATCCTGTGCCTGCTCGCGTTCGTACCCGCGTTCATGGCGCAGGAGCGCATCGGCGCGCGCGAGCTGGGCGTGGTGTTCTTCGTCTGGATCAGCGTGTTCAACCTGTTCGTGGTGTCGCTGTTCTGGAGCTTCATGGCCGACATCTTCAATAGCGGCAACGCGCGCCAGGTGTTTTCGCTGATCGCGCTCGGCGGCATGGCGGGCGCGATCTTCGGGCCTTTGGTGACGAAGTTGCTGGTGCGGGTGATCGGCGTGGCGCCGCTGCTGCTGGTTTCGGCGCTGGCGTTGTCGCTGTCGCTGGCGTTGTTGCTGCGGCTTTCATCGGACCACAACCGGCGATCGGGCAACCGGGGCGAGGAGGCGGTCGGCGGCTCGCTGTGGGCTGGCGTCAAGGAGCTGTGGTCGCGCCCGTTCCTGCGCTACATGGCGCTGCTGATGCTGTTCGGCGACGGCATCGGCACGCTGGCCTATGCGCTGGTGGCCGACTACGCCAAGGCGCATTTCGCCGATGCGGTGGCGCGCACCGCGTTCTACAACGACCTCGACCTGGCCACCAACCTGCTCGGCGCGGTCATGCAGCTGAGCCTGACCCGCTGGCTGCTGGTTCGCCACGGCGCCGGCTGGGGCCTGCTGCTGCCGGCGCTGGTGAACGTGGCCTTGTTGGCCGGCGTGGCCCTGATCGGCGGCGGTAACCTGGTGCTGCTCGGTCATGCCGTGCCGCTGCTGGCGGTGATGAGCGTGGTCACGCGCGGCTTCGCCTACGGCATGACCAAGCCGGCGGTGGACGCGCTGTACACGCGGGTGCCGCGCGAGACGCGCTACAAGGGCAAGAACTTCGTGGAGACCGCGGTGTGGCGCTTCGGCGACCTGGTGGTGACCAGCGCGGTGAGCGGTTTGCGCATGCTGGGCTGGGGCCTCGGCGGGCTGGCCCTGGCGGGCGCCGGCGTCGCCGCGCTGGCGACGGTGGTGGCCCGGCGCGCCGGCTGGTCGCCCGATCTGGCGCCTGACGAACACGCGCCCGTGGACGAGGGCGCGAAAGCATCGGTTTGAGTCGATGCTTTCCCGAATCCTGAATGACTCGCCGCGTCCGCGGCTCGCCCTGCGGGCCATCGGCTTCGCCGATGTTCGCTCCGGCATCCTGCCTGCGCGAGCCGAATCCCGAATCTCAGCTCGTGATATAGCGCTGCAGGTGCTCGATCTGTTCGGCCTGCGCGTCGATCACCGCCTTGACCAGGTCGCCGATCGAGATCACCCCCACCACCTTGCCGTCCTGCACCACCGGCAGGTGGCGGATGCGGCTGTCGGTGCACAGGCGCATGCAGTCGAACACGTCGGTGTCCGGCCCGACGGTCAGCGGCGTGCCGCTCATGATGTCCGATACGGCAGTCTGCGACGAGGAACGTCCCTGCAGGATCACCTTGCGCGCGTAGTCGCGTTCGGAGATCACGCCGACCAGTTGCTCGCCCCGCATCACCAGCAAGGCGCCGATCCGATGCTCGGCCATGTGCTTGATCGCCTCGAGCACCGGTGCCTCCGGAGCGATGCGGTAGATCGCGTTGCCTTTGCCTTGCAGCAGATGCTTGACCTGGCTCATGCGGGGGTCTCCCATCGGCCCGGACGGGCCGCCCGGAACGAGTCTAGCGCCGCTGCCGGGCTGGCGTGTAGCGAAGTTGTGAAGCCCCGCCGCGTTCAGCGCGGCGTGCGCGGCTGGCGCCGCTCCTCGATGAAATACAGCGGCCGCTGCTTGCTCTCGGCGTAGTTGCGGCCGAGGTATTCGCCGATCACGCCGAGCGCCAGCAACTGCACGCCGCCGAGGAACAGGACCACCAGGATCAGGGTGGGGTAGCCGCGTACCGGATCGCCGTAGAGCAGGGCCTTGACCAGCACGAAGGCGCCGTAGGCGAAGGACACCCAGGCCGCGGCCAGCCCGACCCAGGTGGCCAGCCGCAGCGGCGCGGTGGAGAACGAGGTGATCCCCTCGATCGCGAGTTGGCCCAGCCGCCAGTAGTTCCACTTGGTGGTGCCGGCCTGGCGCGGCTCGCGCAGGTAGTGCACGGCGGTCTGCCGGTAGCCGATCCAGCTGAACAGGCCTTTCATGAAGCGCTGGCGTTCGCGCAACTGCTGCAGCGCGTCCAGCGCGCGGCGCGAGAGCAGGCGGAAATCGCCGGTGTCGCGCGGGATCGTGGTGTCGGACAGGCGCTCCATGCTGCGGTAGAACGCCGCCGCGGTGAGGCGCTTGAAGCCGCTCTCGCCCTCGCGCGCGCTGCGCGTGGCGTAGACCACGTCGTAGCCGGCCCGCCATTGCTCGACCAGGGCGGGAATCAGTTCGGGCGGATCCTGCAGATCGGCATCGATCACCACGGCGGCATCGGCGAGCACGGCGTCGAGTCCGGCGGTCAGCGCCGCCTCCTTGCCGAAATTGCGCGACAGCTTCAGCGCGCCCGTGCGCGGGTCGGCGGCGACCAGCGACTCGATGATGGTCCAGGTGTCGTCATGGCTGCCGTCGTCGACGTAGAGCACGTCGCACGCCAGCGGCAGGCCATCCAGCACCTTGCGCAGGCGCTCGTGGAACGACCGCAGCACGGCCGATTCGTTGTAGGCGGGAACGACGACGGTGAGCTGCGGCATGGGTGGAACCTGCGGAAGTCGGCTTCATGCTAACCAACCGGCTGCCGCGAGGCGAGCCGCACTCAATGCGGCGGACGTGGCGGCGCGTCGCCCTCGACATAGCCCGGGCCGCCGAGCCGGTACATCTGCTGCTGGATCCAGCCGGCGCGGCGCTGCACGTAGGCGCTGGGGCGGTCGGCGTGCAATCGCCGCGGGCTCGGCAGCACCGCGGCGAGGCGGGCGGCCTGGGCCGGGCCGAGCTGCGCCGGCGGAACGTGGAAGTACGCCTCGCTGGCCGCGCCCACGCCGTAGACGCCGTCGCCCAGCTCGGCGATGTTCATGTACACCTCGAGGATGCGCTGCTTCGGCCAGCTCAGCTCGATCAACACGGTGAAGTACGCCTCCAGCCCCTTGCGCACGAAGCTGCGGCCGTTCCACAGGAACAGGTTCTTGGCGGTCTGCTGGCTGATCGTGCTGGCGCCGCGCAGGCGCCGGCCGTCGTCGGCCGCGTCGAGCGCGTCCTGGATGGAGTCGAGGTCGAAGCCGTGGTGGTAGGGAAACTTCTGGTCCTCGCCGGCCACCATCGCCAGCGGCACCCAGCCCGATACCTGGTTCCACGGCACCCAGTGCTGGTGCAGGCGGAAATCCTTCTCGCCGTGGAGCCAGGCGCCGAGCTGGCGCTCCAGCATCACGGCCGACGTCCACGGCGGCACGAAGCGCAGCACCAGCACCACCAGCCAGCTCAGCGCCAGCCATGCCAGCACGAGGATCGCCAGCGCACGCAGCAGGCGGGTCAAGCGGTGGCGTCGGGGCGAATGCGGCATAGCGCTGCGCATGGGAAGGAGCCGGCAGTATAAGGGGCGTTGTCCGGATGCCGCCGCGCCCCCATCTGTGGCGCTTGCCCTCAAAGAGACTGCCTGCCGTGGAAAACCTGCCTGTCGAAGACGTGCTGCACCGTTTCCTGCTGGAGCACGCCGGCGTGCGTGGCACCCTGGTGCGGCTGGGGCCGGCCTGGCGCGAAGTGGCCGGTCGCGCCGACTACCCGCCGGCGCTGCACGCGCTGCTGGGCGAGGCGCTGGCGGCCAGCGCGTTGCTGACCGGCAACATCAAGCTGGACGGCGCGTTGTCGATCGAGCTGAAGAGCGCCGGCGCGTTGCGCCTGCTGTTCGCCGAATGCAGCGACCACGGCCGCCTGCGCGGACTGGCGCGCTGGAACGTGCCGCTGCCCGAGCCGCTGGCGCTGGACGCGCTGGCCGACGCGGTGATGGCGATCACCATCGGCAACGTCGATCGCGGCCAGCGCTACCAGGGCCTGGTCGACCTGCAGCATGCCGGGCTGGCGGAGTCGCTGGAGGGCTACTTCGTGCAGTCCGAGCAGTTGCCGGCGCGGATCCTGCTGGCCGCCGACGGCGAGCACGCGGTCGGCCTGATGCTGCAGAAGATGCCGGGCGAGGGCGGCCACGATGCCGTGCGGGACGACGATGCGTGGAACCGCGTGGTGCACCTGACCGCCACCCTGGGCGCGGCGGAACTGCTGGCCAGCGTGCCGGAGCAGCTGCTGTACCGGCTCTACCACGAGGAATCGGTGCGCCTGTTCGAGCCGCGTCCGCTGGCGTTCGGCTGCAGCTGCAGCCGCGAGCGGGTAAGCGCGATGCTGCGTTCGCTCGGCCGCGACGAGGTGGAGGCGGCGCTGGCCGCGCGCGGCGACGAGATCGAGGTGGTCTGCGAGTTCTGCGCGCAGCACTACCACTTCGACCGCATCGATACCGAGCACCTGCTCAGCGCCGCGGCGGCGCCCGGCGCACCGGGGACGGCACAGTAGGCAAGTCCCTTGCCGGCAGCGTTCGGGCCGGCCGGGAGCCGCGGCCGCGGCAGGACGCTCAGCCCGGCAGCAGTTTGCCCGCACCGAGCCAGGTGCCGGCGGGTTGCGGCTCGGCGAACAGAAAGCCCTGGCCGTAGCGGCAGCCGACGCGCAGCAGCGCCTGGCGCTGCGATTCCTCCTCGATGCCTTCGGCGATCACCTTCATGCGCAGCGAATCGGCCAGCACCTGGATCGCGCGCACCAGCGCCAGGCCCTGGGTCTCGACGTCGTCGGGCGCCAGCTCGGTGATGAACGAGCGGTCGATCTTCAGCGACTCGAACGGGTACTGGTGCAGGTAGCTGAGCGAGGAATAGCCGGTGCCGAAGTCGTCCAGCGCGATGCCGACACCGTGGCTGCGCAGGTTCTGCAGCATCTGCTTGACCTGGGTCGGGTTCTCCAGCAGCGCGTGTTCGGTGACCTCGATGCGGATGCAATGCGTCGGCACGGCGTACTGGTCGAACAGCGCGAGCAGGCGCTGGTCGAGGTCGGCCGAGCGGAAATGCCGGCCGGAGACGTTGATGCTGATGAAGCCCTCGGTGCCGATCAGCCGCACGGCCTGGGTGCACACCTGCTCGAAGATCTGCCAGTCGATCGCCTCGGCGCAGCCGCATTCCTCGGCGATCAGCAGGAAGTCGTGCGGCGGCAGCAGGCCGCGCTCGGGGTGGTGCCAGCGCAGCAGCGCCTCGTAGCCGATGACGCGGCCGTCGGCGAGTTCCACGATCGGCTGGTAGAACGGCTCGAACTCGTTGCGGCTGAGCGCGTGGCGCAGGTCGCTCTCCATGTCCAGCAGCGACAGCGCCTCGCGGCGCAGGCGGTCGTCGAACATCGCCGCGCGGTGGCGGCCGCCGTCCTTGGCGTGGTACATCGCCGCGTCGGCGTCGCGCAGCAGTTCCTCCGGCTGGCGGTAGTGCGGGCTGGCCAGCGCGATGCCGATCGAGGCGGAGGTGAAGATCTCCTTGGTGCCGAGCCGGAATGGCGTGTGCAGCTCGCTGATGATGCGTTCGGCGATCAGCGTCGCCTTGTTGGCGTCGACGATGCCCTCCAGCAGCACGGCGAACTCGTCGCCGCCGAGGCGCGCCACCACGTCGCGGGTCTTCAGGCAGGCGCGGATGCGGCCGCCGACCTGGAACAGCAGGTCGTCGCCGATCAGGTGGCCGACCGAGTCGTTGATCACCTTGAAGCGGTCCAGGTCGATGAACAGCACGGCGAACTGCTCGTCCGGGTTCGCGTGGCAGCGCTGCATCGCCTGCTCCAGCCGCTGCAGCAGCAGGGTGCGGTTGGGCAGGCCGGTGAGCGAGTCGTGCAGGGTCTCGTATTTCAGGCGGCGCTCGACCCGCTCGCGCTCGGCGATCTGTTCGCGCAGGTCGCGGTTGGCCAGCGCCAGCGCGCGCGTGCGCTCGGTGACGCGCCGTTCCAGCCCGGCATAGGCCTGCTTGAGCGTCGCCGCGGCCTGCTTGCGCTGCAGTGCGTTGGCGATGTGGTAGCTGACGAAGGTCAGCAGTTCCTGGTCGCGCTCGTTGTAGGTGTGCTCGGGCGAGTAGCTTTGCAGCGCCAGCACGCCCATCGCCTTGCCGCCCCAGATCAGCGGCACGCCGAGCCAGCACACCGAGCGTGCGCCGAAGAGGCTGATCTCGCCGAGTGCGCTGAGCCGGTCGATTTCCGCCGGCGTGGCCAGCAGCGGCCTGGCGTGACGCAGCACGTATTCGGTGGCGCCGCGGCCGTGCGTGCGCGGCAGGCGCACGTTGTCCACGTCGTCTACCGAGTAGGGGAAGGTGAGGTGGCCGCTTTCCTCGTCGATCTGCGCGATATAGAAGTTGCGCGCGTACAGCAGGCCGCTGATCACCTGATGCACCGCCGCGTAGAACGCATCCAGGCTTTCCGGCGCGCTGGCCAGCTCGGCGATGCGGAACAGCGCGGCCTGCAGGCGCTCGCCGCGCTGGCGCTGCAGCACCTGCTGGCGCAGCACGCGGTTGGCCTCGCGCAGCGCGGCGGTGCGGTCGGTGACCCGGCGGCCCAGTTCGAGGTGCGCCTCGCGCCGTTCCAGCGCGGTCTGCACGTGCTGGGCCACGTAGTTCAGCAGTTCCAGGTCGTGCTGCGAATAATGCGTGTCGTCGCGATAGCTCTGCATCACGATGCCGCCGACGGCGCGGCCGGCACGCAGCAGCGGCACGCCCAGCCAGTGCTCGCAGTTCGGACCGAGCGGCACGAGGCGGTTGCCGAACTGCTGGCGCAGCTCGTCGATCGAGCCCATCAGTGGCCGGCCTTCCTGCAGCAGGTTCCAGGTCAGGCTGTGCAGCATGCCGTGCAGCGGCAGGCTCTGGTCCGGCGGCGGCGGGTCGGTGTCCTTGATGTCGATGTAGTAGGGGAAGCGCACCGTGTCGGTGGCGGCGTCGTAGAGCACGATGTAGAAGTTTTCCGCGTACATCAGGCTGCTGACGATGGCGTGCAGCGAACGCATCATCTCCGGCATGTCGTGCTCGGCGCCGGCCTGCTCGGCGATCGCGTACAGTGCGCGCTGCAGCCGCTCGGCCTGTGCCAGCCGCGAGATCGCCTCGTACAGGCGGCTGGTTTCGGCCAGCTGGCGCAGGCGGGCGCCGGCCAGCCGGCCCATCCAGTCCAGCCGGTCATGGACGGGCTCGGGCAGTGGCAGGTCGGCCCAGTCCAGCACCAGGGTGCGCGGGCCCTGGGGATCCACGGCCAGTTCCATCTGCCCCGCCAGATGCCCCGGGGATTCGTCCCCGCGACGCCAGCGCAGGCGGCCCTGGATGCCGAAGTTGCCCAGCATCAGCTCGCAGATTTCCATCACGCTGGCGGCGTCGGCGGCCTCGAACAGGTGTTCCATGGCCTCATGCAGGGCCGCAAGATCCCGCGCCACCGGAAACGGCGGGGAGGAACGGATCGTCGGCGTGGCGCTCATGGGGCTGGGTGGATTCCGGTGCGATCCGGCAGGATCGGTGCGGTGCCGCACCCCTTTATATCGTGTAAGCCGGCCCCGTCGCCAGTTTCCACGGGCGGGAACCTGATGGCGCCGCAGGGGTCGAAACAGGCGCGGAAACCCTGTCATTTTGTGAGTTGGCGCGAGTTTTCGGGGTGTTAGTAAAACGTAAAGCGGGGTATACTGCAGCCCGGATAGCCTTACTTGCCGAGATCCACGGGTTCAAACTGATGCGCCGCCTGTCTGCCCTGTTGCTGATTCTCCTGCTGCCGTTTGCGGCGGCGGGACAGTCCGTGGGCGCCGACAGCGCCACGGCCCAGGAACTGCTGGCGCGGCCGGCCGGGCAGGTGGGCGGAACCGGTACGGCGGTGCCGCTGTGGCGCGGCACCGATGGCCAGTTGCTGACGCTCAAGGCGGATCGCAGCACCGGTGCCGAGGCGCTGCGCAGGAACCCGCAACTGGCCCCGCGCGTGGTCGACGCCACCGGCGTGACGACGACCGGCCTGCAATATGGGCTGGGTCCGCAGTTGCAGGCGCACGCCGAGGTCAGCGAGCTTTCGTGGGCCAACTCGAATCTGCGCGTGCTCGACAGCGAGGTGGGCGCCACGTTCGATGCCGGCCGTTACAGCGTGGGCGTGAGCGTGGGCGCGAGCAAGGTGCCGGACAACAATGCGGTACTGCCGCGCGTGCTGCCGGGTGCGGCGCCGGGTGTCGACGGCCTGCCCGATTTCGACAGCAGCTCCCAGCTGAAGGCGCACGGTCGGCTGGCGCTGGGCAGCAAGAGCGGCATCGACGTGGGCGCCAGCGTCGGCCGCGTCCACCTGCTGCCGGGCAACCTGCTCGGCATCAATGCGCTGGACCAGAAGGCGCTGAGCTTCGGCGTCGATCATGGCCCGCTGAGCGGCGTGCTGGTCGGCCGCACGATGCAGCCGCAGGCCGGCATTCCCGGCAGCCTGAACGCAGACCGGCGCTGGAACAGCATCGACCTGGGCGTGACCTGGCGTTTGCCGTGGCGCGGCTCGCTGAGCGTCGGCGCGCAGAACCTGTGGTCGTCCGGCACCCCGGCCAATACGCCGGCCGGCCCGGAGCCGGACCAGTCGCGCACGCCGTACGTGCAGTATCACCAGGACCTCTGAGCGGCCCGTCCGCCCGTTCCCGCGCATCATGAAAAACGCCGTCGCTAGCGCGACGGCGTTTTCGTTTCCGGCGGCACCGGCGGCGCTCAGCCTTGCTTGCGCACGCGCAGGTCGCCGCTGAAGGTCTCGATGTTGATCTTGCCGCGGCCGTCGCCGAGGCGGACGTCGAGCGAGCTGCCGGGGCCGTGCTCGGGTTGCGTCGGGGTGCCGAAATCGCTGCGCAGGTTGCCGCTGAAGCTGCTGGCGTGCAGGCTGCCGGAGGTGTTCGCCGGCAGCAGCAGCTGCACGTTGCCGCTCATGCTGTCGATGCCGAGGCTGCCGCCGGCTGCCGGCGCGCCGGTCAGCTGCACGTCGCCGGATACCGTGCTGAGCGTAAGTTTCTGCCATGGCCCGCCGCTGGCCTGGACATGGCCGGAAATCGTCTGCAGTCCGACGTTGCCACCCAACGCGGGAGCCAGGATGTCGCCGCTGACGGTCTGCAGTTCGGCCCGTTCGGCATGTCCGGCCTGCTCGATGTTGCCGCTGACACTGTCCACCTTGAGCGAGGGCGTGCGTGCATTGATGCGTGCCTTGCCGCTGACCGTGTTGACCTGGATGCTGCCGCCGCTCATGCCGTCGATGACCAGCGGTGCACTGATCACGCTGACCTCGAGCGAGGCCGCCCTGGGTACGTGCAGTTCCAGGGTGGTGGGCGCCATCTTGCTGTCGCCGCCCCAGTTGAACCGGCCGGAGCCGCCCTGCGGCTCGACCCTGATCTCCAGGTTGCCGTTGCTGCCGCTGATCGCCAGCGGCCGGGCGCCTTCGCCGAGCCGGCCGCCGACCTGAACCTCGTTGCGGTCCCAGGCGGTCACGTTCACCGTGCCGGCGACGTTGCTGATGCGGATGCGGGCGGTCGGAGTGGCGTCATGGCGCAGCTGGATCGGCGTGTCGGCGAGGGCCTGGCCGATGCAGAAGCACAGCAGGAGGGGAAGGTAGCGGACGGTTTTCATGGTCGTTCCTGTGGATCTCAGCCGGCCTGGCCGGCCAGGTGGCGCAGCTGCGCCTGTTGACGTTCGGTGCGGCCGAGCAGGCGCTGCAGCGCCGGCGAGTCCGGCGCCTGCCGGATCGCCATCTGCAGTTCCATCCGCGCGGCGTCCAGCTCGATCGCGGCGCCGGCCAGGCGCGGATCGGACGGCTTCCAGCTCGCCGGGAGCTTGGCAGCGGTGGCGAGCGGGGTGGTCGCCGGCACTTGCCGCCAGTGCCAGCCGAGGCCGCCGGCCAGCAGCAGCGAGGCGGCGAGACCGGCGGCGACCCGCCAGCGGCGGCGAGGTGGTGCGGCCGGAGGGGCGGTGGCGTGCGGATCGCCTTGGCCGGCATCGTCCAGTGCGGCTTCGATCGCGGCCCACAGGTCGCGCCGTGGCGCGAGTGGCCGGCGCAGGCCGCGCATCTGCCGGCGCCATTCGAATTCGTTCATGAGCTTTCTCCCAATGCCTTGCGCAACAGGCCGCGGGCGCGGTGCAACTGCGCTTTCGACGTACCGACGGCCATCGCCAGCTCGGCGGCGATTTCCTCGTGCTTCCAGCCTTCGATGTCGTGCAGTACCAGCACGGCACGGGCGCGCGGCGGCAGCTTGCCGACGGCGTGTTCCAGCTCCTCGCGCTCGGCCGCGCAGAACGGCGTCTCGCCGGCGTCGGGCAGGTGATCGTCGTCCACCATGCTCACCGGGTCGGCGCCGCGGGCGCGGATGTCCATCAGCGCCACGTTCACCGCGAGCCGGTACAGCCAGGTGCCGAAGGCGCTCTCGTGGCGGAAGCCGGGCAGCTTCTGCCAGGCGCGGACGAACGCATCCTGGGTAAGGTCCTCGGCGCGGGCATGGTCGTAGCCGGCGAGCCGGTACACCGCTCCGTGCACGCGGCCCACGTGCAGCCGGTAAAGCCGCTGGAACGCGCCGCGGTCGCCGGCGGCCGCGGCGCGCACGTCATCGCTGTCGTTCGCTCCCGTTGAGGCAGGCGACATGGAGCTTCCAAGGGCAGGACAGGCGGCAGTCATCTTGCCAGCTTGGATGCGACGTTGCGCGAAAGGGTTGGAACGGGCGCCGCAGTGGCGTAGCTGCAGGCCTCACGGGAGGATCGCGATGAATCCGCCCGTGACGGGATGCTTCAGGAGGCGATGGCTTCGCGACGCGACTGGTCGGCATCGTCCTGCAGTGCCTGCGCCACGCGCTGCTGCTCCCGGCGCAGGCGTTCGGGCAGCCGCGGGGCGAAGCTGTCGAGGTACTCGCCGATGGCCGACAACTCGGCCTGCCAGCCGGCGTTGTCCACGTCGAGCAGCTCGTCGAGCCTGGCGCGCTCGAGCTTGAGTCCGTCCAGCTTGAGCTCGCCCTCGCCCGGCAGGATGCCGATCGGCGTCTCGACGCCGCTCGCGCGGCCTTCGGTGCGGTCGATCATCCATTCCAGCACGCGCAGGTTGTCGCCGAAGCCCGGCCACAGGAACTTGCCGTCGGCGCCCTTGCGGAACCAGTTGACGTGGAAGATCTTCGGCAGCTTCGCGCCCGGCTTGTCGAACGACAGCCAGTGCGCGAAGTAGTCGCCGTAGTGGTAGCCGCAGAACGGCTTCATCGCCATCGAGTCGCGGCGCAGCACGCCGACCGCGCCGGTGGCCGCCGCGGTGGTTTCCGAGCCCATCGCGGCGCCCATCAGCACGCCGTGGGTCCAGTCGCGCGCTTCCATCACCAGCGGCAGCAGCGAGGGCCGGCGGCCGCCGAACACGATTGCGCTGATCGGCACGCCCTGCGGCGCCTCGGCCTGCTCCGACCAGGTCGGGCACTGCTTCGCACTGACCGTGAAGCGCGAGTTCGGGTGCGCGGCCGGGCCGTTGGCCGGATCGTACGGACGTCCCTGCCAGTCGGTGACTGGCGTGCCGGGCAGGCCTTCCCACCACGGCTGGTTGTCGGCGGTGACGGCGACGTTGGTGAAGATGGTGTCGTGCGAGATGCTCTTCATGGCATTGTGGTTGGTGGCGTCGCAGGTGCCCGGCGCCACGCCGAAGAAGCCGGCTTCCGGGTTGATCGCGTACAGCCGTCCGTCCGCGCCGGGACGCATCCAGCAGATGTCGTCGCCGACCGTCCACACCTTCCAGCCATCGCGCAGGTAGCCTTGCGGCGGAATCAGCATCGACAGGTTGGTCTTGCCGCAGGCGGACGGGAACGCGGCGGCGACGTAGTGCGTCTCGCCCTGCGGGTTCTCGATGCCGACGATCAGCATGTGCTCGGCCAGCCAGCCTTCGCTGCGCGCCTGGTGGCTGGCGATGCGCAGCGCGTGGCACTTCTTGCCCAGCAGCGCGTTGCCGCCGTAGCCGGAGCCGTAGGACTTGATCGTGAGCTCGGCCGGGAAGTGCATGATCCAGCGGCGCTCCGGGTCGAGCTCTCCCTTGGAATGCAGGCCCTTCACGAAGCGGCCCTCACGCTCGATCCGCGCCTGCGCGGCAGCGCCCATGCGGGTCATGATCTTCATGTTGGCGACCACGTACGGGCTGTCGGTGATCTCCACGCCGCAGCGCGCCAGCGGCGAGTCGATCGGGCCCATGCAGTACGGGATCACGTACATAGTGCGGCCTTCCATGCAGCCGTCGAACAGCGCGTCGATCTTCGCGTGCGCCTCGGCCGGGTCCATCCAGTGGTTGTTGGGGCCGGCGTCTTCCCGGTTCGGGTGGCAGATCAGGGTGAGGTGCTCGACGCGGGCCACGTCGGTGGGGTGGGAGCGGTGCAGGTAGCAGCCCGGATGGGTCCGCTGGTTCAGTTCAATCAGGGTGCCGTCGGCCAGCATCTGCCGCAGCAGGGTCTGGTATTCGGCGTCCGAACCGTCGCACCAGTGGATCCGCGCAGGGCGGGTCAGCGCCGCCACTTCGGCTACCCAACGATCAAGCGCTTCCAGCTTGCTGGCCATCGTGTCCCCTAAGGTCTTGTGGAAAAAAGGAGTTGGCACGGTAGTTTGCGCGCACTGGTATTGCAAGGTTCCGTGCAGCAGAAACGGCGCCGGATGGCGCCGTACGGGGTGTTCCGCAGAGCTGGCTCAGGCCGGAATCAGGGTCGCGATCATGTGTTCGACGTAGGCGTCGAACTCTTCCAGGTTGATCCGCGGCAGGCCCAGCGTGAAGTTCAGCTGCAGGAAACCGACGTAGGCGGCATAGGTCAGCCGCGCGCGGTTGAGCGCCTCGCCAGGGGGCAGGCCGGCTTCGCGATAGGCGGTGGTGAGGAACTCCATGCGCCGCTGCGATACGCGGGCCATCACCGGCACCACCTGCGGGTGGTCCAGCGCCTTCAGCAGGGCGGCGTAGACGCGGTGCGGCTGCAACTCGTGTGCGACGCGGCGGAACAGCTCGGGCAGGCGCTGGCGCGGGTCGGTGATCTGCTCGATCTGGCCCAGCACTTCGCGCTCGCCGTACTGTTCCCAGCGTTCCAGCGCGGCATGCAGCAGGGCTTCGCGGGTACGGAAGTGCCAGTAGAAGCTGCCCTTGGTCACGCCCAGCTGGCGTGCCAGCGCTTCCACCGCGAGTGCGCCGACGCCTTGTTCGGCGATCAGCTGCAGGGCGGCAAGTTCCCAATCCTCGGCCGACAGCCGGGTGCGTTCTGGCTTGCTACTGACATTCATGTGCGTATGGTAGCGGCACCCCGTGCATTTGTAATGCGGAATGTCGATCCGGCCGAGGGCTCCGGCTTTGCCCGGACGGCCGCCGGAACGCACGGCGCATGGTTGACGCCGCTCGCCGGAGCAATCCATACTCTTCCGTATGGTGAACAATGTCCCTGCGTCCCCGGCGATCAGCCGCTTCCCCGCTGCCGACCTGACTCTGGCGGTGGAGACGCGCTGCCCGGACGGTCATCCGACCCTGCTGTTCGCGCACGGTTTCGGCCAGACCCGTGGCGCCTGGAACGGTACGGCCGCGGCGCTGGCACAGGCGGGCTGCCGCTGCGTCACCTTCGACGCGCGCGGCCACGGCGAAAGCGACCGGGTGCCCGGCGGCAACTACCACATGGACCAGTTCGCCGACGATCTGCGGCGGCTGGCCGTGGCGCAGCCGCAGCCGCCGGTCCTGGTCGGCGCGTCGATGGGCGGCCTGCTCGGCCTCGTGCTGGCCGGCGAGGTGCGCCCGTCGCCGTTTCGCGCCTTGGTGCTGGTGGACATCACGCCGCGCTGGGAGACCCGCGGCGTGGAACGCATCCTCGCCTTCATGCAGGCGCATCCGGACGGCTTTGCCGGTTACGCCGAGGCGGCCGAGCAGATCGCCGCCTACCTGCCGCAGCGGCGCGAGCGCAAGAGCGAGGAACAACTGCGCCCGCTGCTGCGCGAAGGCGCCGACGGCCGGCTGCGCTGGCACTGGGACCCGGCCCTGCTGGCCGGCGACCTGGTGCTGGAGAGCGAGCGCTACCAGCCGCGCCTGCAGGCCGCCGCGACGAAGATCGAGGTGCCCGTGCTGCTGCTGTCCGGCGCGCGCAGCGATGTGGTGTCGCGCGCCACCGTCGACGAATTCCTGCAACTGGTGCCGCATGCGCAGCATGTGGAACTGCCGCACGCCACCCACATGGTGGCGGGCGACGCGAACGATGCCTTCACGCGCGAGGTCGTGCGCTTCGCGCAGAGTCTCGCCCCCTTACCCGCCGGCCGGCGCGTCGCCGGCGCCGTTCAATCGCAATGAGGTGTTGAGATGTCCGTGATACTGACCCTGCTGGCGGCGGTGCTTGCCTCCGGCGCCTGCGCCTATCACCGCAGCAGCCTGCGCACCTGGGCGATCGCCACCATCGTCGCCACGCTGGTGGTCGGCCTGATCGCGCACGCGCCGTGGACCACGGCGATCCTGCTGATCGTCGAGCTGGCGATCGCGTTGCCGCTGCTGCTGGTGGACTTCCGCCGCCGGCAGATCAGCCTGCCGCTGCTGAAGCTGTTCGCCAAGGTCACGCCGAAACTGTCGGAGACCGAGCAGACCGCGCTGGAGGCGGGCACGGTCGGTTTCGAGGGCGAGCTGTTCTCCGGCAAGCCGGACTGGCACGAACTGCTGAAGCAGCCGAAACCCGAGCTGAGCGTGGAGGAGCAGGCCTTCATGGACGGTCCGGTGGAAGAACTCTGCGCGATGATCGACGACTGGCAGATCACCCACGAACTGGCTGACCTGCCGCCGGAGGTGTGGGAGTTCATCAAGAAGCACCGCTTCTTCGGCATGATCATCCCGAAGCGGTACGGCGGCCTCGAGTTCTCCGCGCTGGCGCATTCGGCGGTGCTGCAGAAACTGTCCACGATGTCGGCCACGGTGTCTTCCACCGTGGCCGTGCCGAACTCGCTGGGGCCGGCCGAGCTGCTGCTGCACTACGGCAGCGACGAGCAGAAGAACCACTACCTGCCGCGCCTGGCGGTGGGCGAGGAGATTCCCTGCTTCGCGCTGACCGGCCCGTACGCCGGCTCCGACGCCACCTCGATCCCCGACGTAGGCATCGTCTGCAGGCAAGTGGTCGACGGCGTCGAGACGCTCGGCATCAAGCTCACCTTCGACAAGCGCTACATCACGCTGGCGCCGGTGGCCACCGTGGTCGGCCTGGCCTTCCGCATGTACGACCCCGAACACCTGCTCGGCGACAAGGACGACCTCGGCATCACCCTGGCCTTGCTGCCGCGCTCCACGCCCGGCCTCGAGATCGGCCGGCGCCACTTCCCGCTGAACATCCCGTTCCAGAATGGTCCGGTGCGCGGCAAGGACGTGTTCGCGCCGCTGTCGGTACTGATCGGCGGCCCGCACATGGCCGGCCACGGCTGGCGCATGCTGGTGGAATGCCTGTCGGTGGGCCGCGCGATCTCGCTGCCGTCCAACGCCACCGGCGGCATGCGCGCCTCGGCGCTGGCCACCGGCGCGTACGCGCGCATGCGCAAGCAGTTCGGCCTGGCGGTGGCCCGCTTCGAGGGCGTCGAGGAGGCGCTGGCGCGCATCGGCGGCCTCACCTACGCCACCGCCGCGCTGTCGCGCGCCACCGCGGCCGCGGTCGACCGCGGCGAGAAGCCGGCGGTGCCGTCGGCGATCGCCAAGTACCACGCCACCGAGTGGGCGCGGCAGATCGCCAAGGACACCATGGACGTGCACGGCGGCAAGGCAGTGCAGCTGGGCCCGAAGAACTACGCCGGCCGCGGCTGGTCGGCGGTGCCGATCGCGATCACGGTGGAGGGCGCCAACATCATGACGCGCAGCCTGATGATCTTCGGCCAGGGCGCGATCCGCTGCCACCCGTACGTGCTGAAGGAAATGCAGGCGCTGTCGATCGCCGACCGCGGCGAGCAGCTGAAGACGTTCGACCGGCTGCTGTTCGGCCACATCGGCTTCGGCATCTCCAACGCGGTGCGCAGCTTCGCGATGGGCCTTTCCGGCGCGCGCCTGGGCGACGCCGCCGGCGACAACTACACCCGCCGCTATTACCGCAAGCTCGGCCGCTACTCCGCCGCGCTGGCGCTGTGCGCCGACGTGTTCATGGGCGTGCTCGGCGGCAAGCTGAAGTTCAAGGAGAAGCTCTCCGCGCGCCTGGGCGACGTGCTGAGCTACCTGTACATCGCCAGCGCCATGCTCAAGCGCTACGAGGACACCGGCCGGCCGGAGGCGGATCGTCCGTTCCTGGCCTGGGGTTTCCACGAGTGCATGTGGCTCACCCAGAACGCGCTGGACGGCGCGATCCGCAACTTCCCGGTGCGCCCGGTGGCATGGCTGCTGCGCGCGCTGGTGTTCCCGCTGGGGCGGCGCGAGGTGCCGCCGTCCGATCGCCTCGGCCGCCGTGTCGCCGCGCTGCTCACCGCGCCGAACGAGGCGCTCGAGCGCCTCACCGACTGGGTCTACACCACGCCCACGCCGAACAACACGATCGGCCGCATGAAGGCGCTGCTGCCCGACGTGATCGCCGCCGAGCCGGTCGACCGCAAGTTCGGCAAGGCGCAGAAGGCCGGTCAGTTCGCCTCGCACGACTACCTGGGCCAGCTCGCCGAGGCGCAGCAGGCCGGGGTGATTTCGGAAGCCGAGGCGGAGCTGCTCCGGCACGTGCGCGACGGCGTGTTCGAGTTCATCTCGGTGGACGATTTCGATACTGACGAACTGCGCGCGTTCAAGACGCGGGCGGATGCCGCGTAAATCAGGCTGACCGACCGGCCCGCCTTGCGGGCCGGTTCTTTTCCGGAGGGCGACCGATGAGTGCCTCGGTGTTGTCGTTGTACCGCCGCATCACCCGCTGGCCGGCGGGCCACCGGATCTTCTCGCGCCTGGTCTGCCTCAAGGCGCCGTACTTCGCCACCATCGCGCCACGCTTCGTGGCGCTGGCGCCGGGGCGTTGCGAGGTGCGCATCCGCGACCGGCGCCGCGTGCACAACCACCTCGGCACCGTGCATGCGATCGCGCTGTGCAACCTGGCCGAACTCAGTGCCGGCGTGATGACCGATGCGACGATTCCGGCGGACATGCGCTGGATTCCCAAGGGCATGAGCGTCGAGTACCTGAAGAAGGCGACGGGCACGATGCGCGGCATCGCCACGCCCGAACTGGCCGCGCCCGCCTCCGGCGGCGGCCACGAGTGGCCGGTCAGGGTGGAGGTGGTGGACGACGCGGGCGAGACCGTCTTCCGGGCGCGCGTGCTGATGTGGGTGTCGCCGCGCAAGCGCGGCTGAGCGCACTGCCTGCGCGCCGTCAGTCCGCCAGCACGCAGCGGTTCTTGCCGCTGCGCTTGGCCGCATACATGGCGCGGTCGGCCGCGTGCAGCAGCTGCTCGTCGGCGTCGGGGGCAGCGTCCGGCGGGCAGGGTGCGATGCCGATGCTGGCGCCGATGCGCACTTCGACCAGCTGGCCGTTGACGCTCAACGCATAAGGCTCGCCCAGCGCCACGCACAACTTTCCGCACAGCTGCAGCGCCAGCTGCGGATCCCCGATGTCCTCCAGCACCAGCGCGAACTCGTCGCCGCCCAGCCGGGCCACCGTGTCGTTGCTGCGCAAGTGTGCCGACAGCCGTGCGGCGATCTCCTGCAGCAAGGCGTCGCCGGCGGCGTGGCCATGGCTGTCGTTGACGTGCTTGAAACCGTCGATGTCGATGCAGGCCAGCGCGAACTGGCTGTGGCGGCGGTTCGCGCGCTGGATCGCGCCATGCAGGCGGTCGTGGAACAGGATGCGGTTCGGCAGGCCGGTCAGGGCGTCATGGTGGGCCTGGTGGCGCACCATCGCCTCCATCAGCTCGCGCTCGGCGATTTCCTGGGTCAGTTGCTGGTTGCGCTCGGCAAGTTCGTCCAGCGCGTGCTGCAGCTTGGCGCGCGCCGCGTACAGTTCCAGGAACACGCGCACCTTCGACTGCAGGATCACGTCGTTGATCGGCTTGGCGATGTAATCCACGGCGCCGGAGCGGTAGCCCTTGAGCCGGTTCATGTCGTCGGCATAGGCGGCGGTGACGAAGATGATCGGGGTGTCGCGCAGGTGCTCGGCCTCGCCCAGCAGGCTGGCGACCTCGAAGCCGTCCATGTCGGGCATGTTGACGTCGAGCAGGATCAGCGCGAACTCGTGGTCCAGGCACAGCGCCAGCGCCTCGTTGCCGCTGCGCGCCTCGAACAGCTGCGCGCCGCTGCGGGCGAGCAGCCGGCGCATGGCGACGAGGTTGGCGGCGGTATCGTCGACGATCAGGATTTTCGGTGGTATCGCGTTCATGTCGGTGGTGGAGCGTTTCCTCCCGGCCAACCTTAACCGTTGGCGGTCATGGCCGGCGTGAACGGCCGCACCACCCCGTCAGGCTCGAGCGAGGCGGGTCGGTGGCCTCGCCGGTACAGCCGCGGGGCAGCGTCGATGGCGCTGAAGCCGACGGCCATCGGCGCGGAATCCGGACTCACGCGGTCGTGGCTGGTGCGGGCATCACGCCTGACGCTGCAGCCACGCGCGCAGCAGCGCCGCCAGCTGGTCGGTGTCGATCGGCTTGGAAAGGTAATCGCTGGCACCCATCTCCAGGCACTTCTCGCGATCCCCGCGCATCGCCTTGGCGGTCAGCGCGATGATCGGCAGGCTGGCGAAATGCGGCTGGGCGCGGATCGCGCGGATGGTCTCGTAGCCGTCCAGGCCCGGCATCATGACGTCCATCAGCACCAGTTCCGGCGCTTCGCCGTCGGCCAGCATCTTCAGCGCCTTGTGCCCGTCCTGCGCCATGCTCACCTGCAGCCCCCAGCCGCGCAGCACCTTGGACAGCGCAAACAGGTTGCGCATGTCGTCGTCCACCAGCAGCACGCGACGGCCCGCCAGCCCGTCGCCCGCTGCCGGTTCGGCGACGCTCCGGGGTGGCGCATGCCGGACGCTGTGCAGGAACAGGCTGACCTCATCGAGCAGCCGCTCGGTGGAGCGCGCGCCCTTGACCACGATGGCGTCGGTGTACTGGCGCAGCTTCAGGCTCTCCTCGCGGCTCAGTTCGCGACCGGAGTACACCACCACCGGCGGCACGCCCTTGCTGGTCTGCGCCAGTTGCGCCAGCAGTTCGAGCCCGGACATGCCGGGCAGGCCCAGGTCGAGCACGATGCAGTCGTAATCCGTACGGGCGACCTTCCCCATCGCGTCCTCCGCCGAGCCCGCTTCCTCGATCTGCACGCTGTCGTCGCGCAGCAGGGTGCGCACGGCGGTGCGCGAGTCGGCATCGTCGTAGACGATCAGCAGGTGCCGTGGCTGCCCGGCGGCGAAATGCAGCAGTCGCTCGAGTGCCAGGCCGATCGATTCGCGGCTGACCGGCTTGGTCAGGAAGCCCACCGCGCCGCGCTGCAGCCCGCGCGTACCGCCGTCGATGACCGAGATGAAGTGCACCGGGATGGCCCGCGTGGCGTCGTCGGCCTTGAGCTGGTCGAGCACGCTCCAGCCGTCCATCACCGGCAGCGAAACATCCAGCAGGATGCCGGTGGGACGATGTTCGCGCGCCAGTTGCAGGCCCGATTCGCCATCGCCGGCGGCCAGCGCGCGATAGCCCTTGCGGTGGATCATGTCGATCAGGATGCGCGCGAAGGCAGGGTCGTCCTCGATCACCAGGATCGTGGCCTGGTCCGGCATCGGCGCGTCGCGGTCGTCGTCGGCCGGCTTCGGCGGCAGATACGGCGAGGCGGCCCGGCTGAGCCGGGCCGTGCCGGCGCGTGGCGCGTCTTCAGCGGTGCCGGATGCCGGAGGTGGCGTCTCCGGCAGCAGCACGGTGAAGTGGCTGCCGCGGCCGCTTTCGCTGCGCAGCACGATATCGCCGCCCAGCAGCTGCGCCATCCGCCGCGAGATCGCCAGGCCCAGCCCGGTGCCGCCGAACTTGCGGCTGGTGCCGGCATCCACCTGCTCGAACGCGTTGAAGACGCGCTGGAACTTGTCTTGCGGAATGCCGATGCCGGTGTCGCTCACCGTCATCGCGATCAGCGGTTGGCCGCGGAGTGCCTCGGGGATGTCGGCGTCGCTGCCGGGGCGGCCGATGCGCAGGCCCACCGTGCCATCGGCGGTGAACTTGAACGCGTTGCTGAGCAGGTTGTTGGCGATCTGCTCGAGCTTGCTGGCGTCGGTGCGCAGGACCGGGGGCAGGCCGGGGTCGATGTCCAGCGTGAAGCCCAGCCGCTTTTCCTCGGCCACATGCGCGAACGTGCGCCGAAGCCGTTGCCCCAGCCCGGCCAGCGCCAGGTTGTCGATCATCAGTTCCATCTTGCCGGCCTCGACCTTGGACAGGTCGAGGATGTCGTTGATCAGGTGCAGCAGGCTGTTGCCGGCGTCGTGGATGATCCGTGCCGACTCGACCTGTTCCTCGTCGAGGTTGCCGGTGTCGTTGTCGGCCAGGCTGCGCGACAGGATCAGCAGGCTGTTCAGCGGCGTGCGCAGCTCGTGCGACATGTTGGCGAGGAATTCGGACTTGTACTGGCTGGCCCGCGCCAGCTCGGCGGCCTTCTCGGCGGTTTCCTGCTGCAGGTCCTCCAGCACGTATTTCTGCCGGTTCAGGCTTTCGGTCTTCTCGCGCAACTCCTCGTTGGACGCCTGCAGTTCCTCGGCCTGCACGCGCAGCTCCTCCTCCGAGGCGATCAGCCGCTGGGATTGTTCCTCCAGCTCTTCCGTCTTCGCCTGCAGCGCGTCGTTGTTGTCGCGCAGCACCTCCTTCTGCTGGCGCATCACCAGCTCGGACACGCGCAGCTCGTCGGCCTGCTCCTGCGTGCGCTGCAGCAGGTCCTGCACGCTGGCCGTGCGGTTGAGGTTCTCCAGGCTCAGCGCCACGAGCGGCAGCAGTTCGTCCAGCATCTGCTGCACCAGCGGGCTCAGCGGGGTAAAGCCGGCCAGCTCCAGCACGCCGATCAGGGTGTCGCGGTACAGCACCGGCATGATCGCCAGATGGCCGGGCAGTGCCTCGCCGCTGCCGGAGTCGATGTGCAGGTAGTTGGCCGGCACGTCGTCCAGGACGATCGCCTTGCGCTCGATCGCGCATTGCCCGACCAGCCCCTCGCCCGGCATGTACTGGTCAGCCGAACGATTGCCCAGGCGCAGGCCGTAGCTGCCGAGCAGGTCGAGCCGGTGGCGCGCGTCGTCGTAGGAATAGAACAGGCCCACGCCGGCCTTGCACAGCGGCACCAGCGCACTGGTGAGCCACTGCGCGAACTCCTTGTGCGTGGTGGCCTGCAGCAGCAGGTGGGAGATGCCCGACACCTGCTCCTTGATCCAGGTCTGCGCCTGGGTGTCCACCGACATTTGCCGGAATACCTGCAGTGCGCGGGCGATCTCGCCGATCTCGTCGCGGCGTTCGAGCCGGTGGATCTCGAAGTCGTGGTCGTGGTTCGCCAGCCGGGTCAGCTGGTCGGTCAGGCCGCGCAGCGGACGGGTGACCAGGCGCAGGGTCAGCCGGATCACCGCCAGGCCGAACAGGATGGCGAGCAGGGTCGCCACGATGTTGACCGTGCGGGTGATGGCGAGGGTCCTGTCCAGGCGCTGGTTGCGGGTGGCCAGCAGCCGGTTCTCATCGAGCGTCATCTGTCCGATGAGGTCGCTGATTTCCTTCACGCTGACGCTGCGGTGCTTCAGGTAGTCGGACTGGATGTGTTGCCGCTGCAGCACGGCCTGCGCCGGCTCGGTCGTACCCAGGCCGGCGAGGGGGTCGATCACCTCGCTGCGGAACTCGCTCTGCCACAGCATCGCCATCGCCTCCAGCCTGTCGATGCGGGACAGCTGCAGCGGGTTGTCCGACATCAGCTCGCGCAGCCGGGTGAGATGGGCGAGCAGACCCCGGTTGGCGTTCTCGAACGCACCGCGTTGCGCGGCATCCTGGGTCAGCAGGTAGCCGCGGGCGCCGACCTGGCTGGCCTGCACCGTCTGCAGGACGTGATCCAGCTGCAGCAGCACCTGGTAGGTATGCATCGACCAGCGGCGGTCGTCCTCCTGCTGGCGCAGCGAGTGCAGGGTGATCGCGCCGGCCAGCAGGAACAAGCCCAGCAGCAGGCCGATGGCCAGCACGGCCTTGTGCTGCAGTGGCCGGTCGGCCAGCCAGGTGTTGGACGTTCGGGTCATGGACATGCGGATATCATCGCAGCTAGCCACTTCGCCTGTCGTATGCCCGGGGTGAAGGCCGGCAGGCGGCGGCCGCGGATCAGCGGCGCCAGGACGGTGGCACGATCGAACCGCGCCGCCGCGCCACGACCAGCAGGCCGATCGTGCACAAGCTACACAGGGCCAGCGCGATCACCGACGCCTCGGCGCCGAACGCGCCGCCGCTCAGCCAGTCCGGGCCGCTGCGGGCGGAGACCAGCCAGCCGTCGGCGCGGGTACCGGAAACCGGGATGCCGTAGATCGTGCCCTGGGCGAAGTTCCACGCCGCGTGCAGGCCCATGCAGGCCGGCAGCGAACGGGTCACGTGGTAGAGCATGCCGAACAGCAGGCCGGCCTCGATCGCGATGGCGGCCGAACTCCACAGCGTGGCGCCGGGGTTGCCGATGTGCACCGCGCCGAAGAACAGCGCCGAGACCAGCAGCGCCCACCAGCTGCCCAGGCCTTCCTCGACGATGCGGAACAGCACGCCGCGGCAGATGATCTCCTCGCCGATGCCGGCGCCCAGCCCCGCCATCAGCAGGGCCGGCAGCCACTGCGCATGCGGGTTGGTGCCGGTGACGCGGTAGCTGCCGAGCAGGTACAGCACGCCGACCACCGCGCTGAACAGCAGCAGGCCGGCGCCGGCGCCGGCGGCGCCGGCCGGCAGCAGCCGGCGCGGCGCCAGTTCGGCAAGCGGGCGGCGCTCCACCAGCCGTACCAGCAGGAGGTAGGCAAGCAGCGCCGGCAGCGCGCGCATCAGGAACTGCGCCAGGCCGTGGAGGGTGGCCGGGGCGGCCTTGCCGAGCCAGCCCAGCGCATGCAGCAGCGAGCCCATCGCCAGGCTGAGGATCAGAAACACCGCAACGAAGATCACGATCCGCGCCAGCGGCGAGAACAGCAGCCAGCACTGCCAGCGCGGCGCATCGGGAGGCGTGGTGAAGGCGATGGCCTGGTCGTGCATGCGTGATCCGCCGGCAAAGGTTCGCACGTTAGCAGCGGTATGGCAGTGCTGCTACAGCTCCACCGCCGCCGCGTGCTCGCGCGTGGCGGCGAAGCGCACCTGCGGCCAGCGCTCCTGCGCCAGCTGCAGGTTGACCCGGGTCGGCGCGATGTAGACCAGCTCGCCGGCCGCGTCCAGCGCCAGGTTCATCGCGTTCTTCTCGCGGAATTCCTCCAGCTTCTTCGGGTCGTCGCAGTGCACCCAGCGCGCGGTGGTCACCGTCACCGGCTCGAAGCTGGCGTCGACGTTGTACTCGTCCTTCAGGCGGTAGGCGACCACCTCGAACTGCAGCACGCCGACCGCGCCCAGGATCAGGTCGTTCGACATCAGCGGGCGGAAGAACTGGGTGGCGCCTTCCTCGCTCAATTGCGCCAGGCCCTTCTGCAGCGCCTTCATCTTCAGCGGGTCGCGCAGCCGCGCGCGGCGGAACAGCTCCGGCGCGAAGTTCGGGATGCCGGTGAAGGAAACCTGCTCGCCCTCGGTGAAGGTGTCGCCGATGGTGATGGTGCCGTGGTTGTGCAGGCCGATCACGTCGCCCGGATAGGCCGTCTCCACGATCTCGCGGTCGCTGGCCATGAAGGTCAGCGCGTTGGCGATGCGCACTTCCTTGTTGGTGCGGGTCTGGATCATCTTCATGCCGGCGCTGTAGGTGCCCGAGCACACGCGCATGAACGCCACGCGGTCGCGGTGCGCCGGGTCCATGTTCGCCTGGATCTTGAACACGAAGCCGGAGAGCTTCTCCTCCTCCGGCTGGATCTCACGCGTGGTGGTGGCGCGCGGGCGCGGGCTGGGCGCGTGCTCGACGAAGAAGTCCAGCAACAGCTGCACGCCGAAGTTGTTCACCGCCGAGCCGAAGAATACCGGCGTCTGCCGGCCGGCCAGGTATTCGTCGAGGTCGAAGGAGGGCGCGGCGCCCTGCACCAGCTCCAGTTCCTCGCGCAGCTCGCGCATCGCCTCGACGCCGATCTTCTCGACCAGGCCGGGCGCGTCGAGGCCCTTGAAGATGGTCGAATCCTGCCGGGTGAAGTTCTTGCCCTGCTCGAAGATGTGCACCTCGTCCAGCGCCAGGTGGTACACGCCCTTCAGCCGCTTGCCCATGCCGATCGGCCAGGTCAACGGGGCGCAGGCGATGCCCAGCACCGACTCTACCTCGTCCAGCAGCTCGATCGGCGAACGGCCCTCGCGGTCGAGCTTGTTGATGAAGGTCATGATCGGCGTGTCGCGCAGGCGGCACACCTCCATCAGCTTGATCGTGCGCTCCTCCACGCCCTTGGCGCAGTCGATCACCATCAGCGCCGAGTCCACCGCGGTCAGCACGCGGTAGGTGTCCTCGGAGAAATCCGCGTGGCCGGGCGTGTCGAGCAGGTTGACGATCTTGCCCTCGTACGGGAACTGCATCACCGACGAGGTCACCGAGATGCCGCGCTCCTTCTCCAGCGCCATCCAGTCCGAGGTGGCGTGCCGCGCCGTCTTGCGGCTCTTCACGCTGCCCGCCATCTGGATCGCGCCACCGAACAGCAGCAGCTTCTCGGTCAGCGTGGTCTTGCCCGCGTCAGGATGGCTGACGATGGCGAAGGTGCGGCGGCGGCGGGTTTCTTGGAGATGGGTGGGCATGGGGTGCGGGTCGGCGGGAGCGCGAACCGGTAATTGTAGCGTGGATCGGGGGTGGGGCCTCTTACGCTCTTTCCCGCCGCAGTCGCCTTGTGGTTCCGTTGTAGGAGCCCGCTCGCGGGCGATGCTGTTGTCTTTGATGGGTGATGCAAAGCGAAGAGCTTTCGTGCGCCTGCGGCACCCGAGTTACTTTCTCTTTGCGTGGCCAAAGAGAAAGTAACCAAAGAGAAAGGCCACCCCGCTTGGCGCTTGCCGCCCATCCATGGGCGGCAAGTCCGTGAGTCGGGGCCGGGCTTTTCGATCGGACTCCTGTCCGAGCGAAAAGGAGTCGACATCCCTGTCGACTCCCGCTACGCGGCCTGTCGACCCCGCCTCACCGCCGCACAGGGGCCCCGGGTAGAGCAGCGCGCCATCCTGGCGCGCACTCCGTACGCCACCGCTGGAAAACAAAGGGGTCAAGTTCATTTAAATCGTCGATCTCATGCCGCCTGAATCACAAATTCGCTGGCCGTGGCGACGGGCTGCACGTTACGCAACGTGCGGCGCATCTCGACCAGGCCATAGCGTTCCATCGTCTTGAGCGTACGCGAAAGATTGCTGGGCGCGCGTCCGGTGAGCTCGGCGAGCTGGCTCAGTGACTCGGGCTTCCGTTCCCGGATGACGCGCAACAACGCGCGATTGTCGTCGGACAGCACTTCGGCCAGCGAGCGCATGGAGGTGAACCAGATTTTCGGCTCGTTGGGGCGTGGCTGATGATCGCCGCGCGCAATGGCCAGTGCGCGGGAGCGGATGGCTTGTTGGGATGCGATGCCGATGACCAACTTTTTCATGATTTCGTTTCCTCAAGTACGCGATCGACTTCGTTGAAGAAATCCTCCAGCAATTGCTGCGGGCTGGTGAATTCGTACGGCACGCCCTTGTCGCTGACGTGACGATGTCGATGGTCGTAGGCCAGACGACGACCTGCATAACGCTTGCGCTTCGGTGGCTTGACGGCATGCGCATTGTCGAAACCGAGTAACCGCGTGCCGTAGCGATCATGCAATGTCAGCGCGTAGCGTATGCCGTGTGGCACATGCTCATTCGCCTCGATACGCCATGCCTCGATCTTGATCCAGTAACCGTTGCCCTGATCGTAGATCTCGCCGTTGAGCAACAGCAGCGTTTCCAGTCCCACGTCTTCCTTTGACATGACTATATATCATCCGATGATAACTTCAATGAATCCCACCAAGGTTTGTGGCGGCTGGTCGCGTGCCGCACCATGAAAACGGAGTCAGGTTCGGCTGTTCCAACATCTGTCCGAGATCGGGAGCCGACATGACGCCAGCTCTGCCACCTACCTCACTTCGCCAACTGCACGAGCACCCGATGCCAGAACTCCAGCCCGGCGGCGACTTCCGACGCCGGCAACTTCTCGTTGAGCCCATGGGCGAAGCTGTCGTCGGGCTTGGTGAAGGCCGCATCGATGCCGTAGCTGGGGACGCCGGCGTTGCGGAAGTACATGCTGTCGGAGGCGCCGGCGGACATGCCGGGGACGATTTCCACGCCGGGGAAGCGGGCGTGCACGGCGTCGGTGACGGCGGCGATCACGTCCTGGCGCAGTGGCGAGGCGGGGCTGGCCACCGGCGGGGGTGACAGCACGGCCACGCTGGCGGACTTGTCGTTGATCACCTTGACCAGGGTGTCGCGCACGCTGTCGACCGGGGTGCCCGGGAAGATGCGGCAGTTGACGTTGACGCTGGCGCTTTGCGGCAGTGCGTTGAGCGCGTGGCCGCCGTTGAGCATGGTGGCCACGCAGGTGGTGCGGATCTGGCCGACGTAGGCGGGATCGGCGGAGAGGGTGGCCGCGGCGGCGGCATCGTCGGGGTGGGCGGCGAAGCGGGTCATCGCCGCGCCCAGCGGGCCGGGCGTGTGGGCGCCGAGTGCACGCAGCGAGGCGCGCGTGATCTCGTTGCTCTGCGGCGGAAACTGGTAGCCGGCGACGCGGTCGATGACGCGCGCCAACCGGTAGATCGCGTTGTCTGCAGTGGGTTCGCTGGAGTGCCCGCCGGGCGAGGTCAGGCTGATCTGGAAGTCCGCATACGTCTTCTCGGCGGCCTGGATGTGGTACAGCGCGGGCTTGCCGGTCTGGGGGATCAGGGTGCCGCCGCCGGCGTCGGCGTTGAGCAGGAATTCGGCGTCGTGATAGCGCTTCGCCAGTTCGCGGGTCGAGGCCATCGTGGTCTCTTCGTCGCCGGACAGCAGCAGGATCAGGTCGTGGCGCGGCTTGAAGCCCTCGCGCTTGAGCCGGATCAGCGTCTCGACCAGCACCACCACCGCGGTTTTCATGTCGGCCGTGCCGCGGCCGTAGAGGTAGCCGTTCTCCTCGACCAGGGTGAACGGGTCGCGGCTCCAGTCCTTGCGCTTGGCCGCCACTACGTCCATGTGCCCGGACAGCAGGATCGGCTTGCCTTCACCGGTGCCGCGATAGCGCGCCACCAGCGCGGCGGTTTCGCCCACCGGGATGATCTCGACATCGCTGGCGGCGAAGCCGGCGGCCTTGAGCTTGTCGGCCAGGTAGGCGGCGAGCACCGGCACCTGGTGCTCGCCTTCGACCGTGGGGATGCTGATAGCGTGCTTCAGCATGGCCATGGTTTCGGGCAGTACCTTGGCGCTGGTGTCGGCCGCGGTGCCGGTCCTGGCGTCGGCGTGGGCCAGTCCGATGCCGGCGCAGAAGACCAGCGTGGCCGCTGCGGCGGGCCCAAGTACTCGTGGTGCTCTCATTCGAAGTTCTCCGGTGCGTATGCTGAGCGATGCCCGAGTATGCGCGGCGGCACGCGCGCTTGCATCTGCCGCGCGGGCGGCCGTCGGCGGCCGGCGCGTGGAGATCACCGGCGGTGTCGATACCGAGCGGCGATCCTGCACGAACATCTTTCCGCGTGACGGGCGCCCAATGAAAAACCCGGGGATCGCTCCCCGGGCTTCATGGCTTTCCGCTGTCGCCGGATCGCCTACAGCTTGTAGTTCACCCCCAGCATCACCGTGCGGCCCCAGGTGTCGTACTCCAGCGGGCGCGCCACCTGCACGTTGTTGGGCAGGCCGGACACCTGCACGGTCTTGTCGGGAGTGTTGGTGAGGTTGCTCACCTGCAGCAGCAGCGACAGGCCGTTCCAGCTGCCTTCGGTGAACGCGTAGCCGATCTGCAGGTCGGTCTGCTTGTTGGCCAGCACCTTGGTGTAGCCGAGCTGGTCGAACAGCGCCACCGCCTCGCCGGTGAAGGACGAGCGGTAGCGTTCGGCCACGCGCACCGACCAGCCGTACTTCTCGTAGTACAGCGCCAGGTTGGCGACCTTGCGCGACAGCCCGGGCAGGGTGGTCGGGCCACCGGGGATCGAGGAGATCGAGCTGGTCGGGATGTTGCTGTTGGTCAGCGAGAAGTTGGCCTGCACGCCGAAGCCGTCCAGCGCCTGCGCCAGCAACCCGCCTTCCAGCGCGCCGGACAGCTCCAGGCCCTGCATCTTGCCGCCGGTGCCGTTCGCGGGCCGGGTGAACGAGCCGATGTTGCTGGTCGGCGTGAGCGTGGGGTTGTCGTTGGTGTAGTGCGAGAAGTCGTAGTTGAGCGTGGTCTGGTTGTAGATGTAGTTCAGCAGGTTCTTGTTGAACACCGCCGCGGCGAAATAGCTGGACTTGCCGAAGTAGAACTCGTACGACAGGTCGGTGCCGACCGCCACGTAGGGCTTCAGCTTCGGGTTGCCGCCGCTGCCGGACCACAGCACCTGGCCGGCGGCGGGGCCGTTCTGCACTTTCCCCACGCCGGCGGAGGTGGCCACCTTCTCGTCGTCGATGCGGCCGCGCGACATGGTCTTGGCAAAGCCGAAGCGCAGGTACTGGCGGTCGGTGAGCTGGGCCGCCAGGTTCAGGCTGGGCAGCACGTTGTTGTACTTCGCGCCGTCGTCGATGCGGCCGACCAGGGTGTCGCCGTTGGTCTGCAGCGCCTGCGACGACTGGTCGGTGCGCACGAACTGCACGCCCACGTTGCCGCGCAGCGGCACGTCGCCCAGCGCGGTGTCGATGTTGAGCTTGAGGTAGGCAACCGGCACCTTCTCCTTCACCGTGTAGTTGCGGCTCCAGTCGCCCTGGCCGTTGCGCTGGGTCAGGTAGAACTGGTTGTACAGCGCGCCCAGCACGTTGTAGTAGAGGATGCCCGGGATGCCGCCGTAGCCGAGCGAGGTGGGCTGGCGCAGGTAGGCACCGTTCACCGGCGTGCTGAAGTGGTTGTCGTAGGTGCCCGAGGTGGAGCCGTTGCCGTTGAGCCAGGCGAAGTCCACGTCGGCCGTCTTGGTCTTGGTGCGCTCGGAGTAGTCCGCGCCGAGCGTGAAGTCGCTGAAGATCCAGCCCAGCGGATGGCTCACCTCCAGCCGCATCGCCTTGATCGTGTCCTTCTGGTGGTCGAACTCCTGCCGGCCGTTGTAGCCGTAGCCGTCCGGGTCGGTGAACACCACCGCGGAAGGATCGGCCAGGTTCACCGCGGGCGAGAAGTACGGATAGCCGTTGCCCAGCGGGGTGTTGAATGCCACGTTGGTAAAGGCGCCACCAGCCAGGCCGGTGAACAGGTAGGCGTCATGCAACCTCTTCTTGGCGCTGGAGTAGGAGAGGTCGGCGCTGGCCGCCCAGCCGTTGCCGAAGTCGTACTGGTTGTTCCAGCCGGCCGAGAACAGCTTGTCGTGTTCCTTGGTGTACTGGTTCTGCAGGATCGGCGCGATGCCGCTGATCGTGCCCGAGGTGACCACCGGGTAGGGCTGGGCGGGCGTGATGCCCACGTTGGAGTAGGCGATGTTGTCCCACGGGCTGCTCGACCACTGCGCGCCGTTGGTGTACTTCTTCTCGTTGAAGGTCGAGTAGTACAGGTCCAGCGTGGAGTGGTAGTGGTCGCCCGGTGCCCACTCCAACACCGTCATCAGGCCGTTGCGCAGCTGGCTCTGCGACTGCGCGCGCAACTGCATGCCCTCCTGCGAGATCACGTTGTCGGGCAGGCCCGGCGTGTGCGGCGCGCCCCAGTTCTGTTCGGCGCCGGCGCTGCCGTTGTCCACGCTCCACCACCAGGCCTGGTACTGCTTCTCCTGGATCGGCGAGTCGAGCTGGGCGAAGCCCACCGCGAGGCCGAGGGTGTGGTCGAAGAACTGGTCGATATAGGAGAAGCTGGCGCGGTGGCCGAGCGTGCCCACGCCGCTGCCCGGGTTGAGCTTGCCGTTGCTGGTGTGCTCGCCGCGCAGGTTGGCGACGAACGTGCGCTTCGACAGGTCCAGCGGCTTGATCGTGTGCAGGTCGACCGTGCCGGACAGGCCCTGGCCGATCAGGCTGGCGTCGGGCGTCTTGTAGATCGCCGCGCCGCTGATCAGCTCGGACGGGTACTGGTCGTATTCCACGCCGCGGTTCTCGCCGGTGGTGGCCTGTTCGCGTCCGTTGAGCGTGGTGCCGGCGAAGTCGGGCGACAGGCCGCGGATCGAGATCGTGCTGGCGCGGCCGTTCATGCGCTGGGTGGCCAGGCCCGGCACGCGCGACAGGCTCTCGGCGATGCTGGCGTCCGGCAGCTTGCCGATGTCCTCGGCCGAGATCGCCTCGATGATGTCGTTGGAGTTCTGCTTGGCCCTCAGCGAGTTCTCGATGCTGCCGCGGATGCCGGTGACGACGACGGCGTCCAGGTTGCTCACCGTGTTCTCGGATTTCTTGTTCTTCTTTTCGGCGGCCTTGGCCTGCTTGGCCACGGGTGCCGTCCGGGCGTCCGTCGGCGTGGATGCCTGCTCCTGCACCTGTGCCTGCTGGGCCGACGCGGCCCCGGCCAGGGCCAGGCCGAGCAGGGCGGTGGCGCAGGCGACGGCCAATGGCCGCTGACGGTTGCGGACAGGCCGCGCAAGCACATCCGACTGCATGCGTTGAGAATTCATGGTATCCCCTACTGAATGGTGGGCGCCCCCCGGCGCCCGGATGCAGGCGGTGATGCTCCTGCGGGCGGCCAATATGCTACCGCCCGCCGGGGCGAGGGTGGGCCCTGTCGTTTTCCTTCAGTACAGGATGAGGGGAGTTGCCGTGGCGGCGCGCGCCGGCGCCAGCCATGCCGGCACTGGCCGGAAGAGGCGAAGCCTTACTTCGCCTCCTTCTCCATCAGCTTCTCGACCATGCCGGCCGGCACTTCCTGGTAGTGGTCGAACTCCATGCTGAAGGTGCCGCGGCCGCGGGTGGCGGAGCGCAGGAAGTTGATGTAGCCGAACATCTCGGCCAGCGGCACGAAGCCCTGCACGAAGGCGGAGCTGCCTTTCTGGCCCTGGTCGCTGACGCTGCCGCGGCGGCGGTTGATGTCGCCGATGACGTCGCCGAGGTAGTCCGCCTCCATCACCACCTCGAGCCGCATGATGGGTTCCAGCAGCTTCGGCTTGCTGAGCTTCTGCGCCTCGCGGAAGCATTGCCGGGTGGCGATCTCGAACGCCAGCGCGGAAGAGTCGACGTCGTGGTACTTGCCGTCGATCAGGCGCGCCTTGAAGTCGACCACCTCGTAGCCGGCGACCTGGCCTTCCCGCGATTCGGCCTTGACCGAATGCTCGACCGCCGGGATGTACTCGCGCGGCACGCGGCCGCCGACCACCTCGTCGGAGAACACTACGCCCGAGCCCGGTTCGCCCGGCTCGAAGATCATCGTCACCTCGGCGAACTGGCCGGAGCCGCCGGTCTGCTTCTTGTGCGTGTAGGTGTGCTCGACGGCGCGGCCGAACGCCTCGCGGAAGCTGACCCTGGGCTTGCCCATGTTCGCTTCCACGCCCAGCTCGGTGCGCATGCGGTCGATGGTCACCTCCAGGTGCAGTTCGCCCATGCCCTTGAGCACGGTCTCGCCGGTCTCCTGGTCCACCTCGAGCTTCAGCGACGGGTCGGCCTTGACCATCTTGTAGAGCGCGGTGGACAGCTTGTCGACGTCGTTGCGGTTCTTCGGCTCCACCGACACGCTGATCACCGGCTCGGGGAAGCGCATGCGCTCCAGCAGCGCCGGGTGCGCCGGGTCGGCCAGCGAATCGCCGGTCTCGGTGTCCTTCATCGAGACGAAGGCGCAAATGTCGCCGGCGCGCACTTCGTCGATTTCCCGGGTGTCGTCGGCCTGCACCTCGACGATGCGGCCGATGCGCTCCTTCCTGCCGCGGGTGACGTTGAGCAGGGTGTCGCCCTTCTTGATCACGCCGGAATAGATGCGGCAGAAGGTGAGCGTGCCGAACTGGTCGTTGATCACCTTGAACGCCAGCGCGCGCGCCGGCGCGTCGTCGGTCACCGCCTGTTCGCCGATGACGTGGCCGTCTTCGTCGACCAGCGCGATGCCGCCGTTCTCGCCGGGGTACGGCAGGTAGTCGACCACGGCGTCCAGCAGCTGCTGCACGCCCTTGTTCTTGTACGACGAGCCGCACAGTACCGGTACCAGCGCGCCGGTGACGGTGCCGCGGCGGATGCATTGCTTCAGCACCGCCGGGTCGAATTCGCCGGTGTTGAGCAGGCGCTCGAAGGCGTCGTCGTCCAGCGCCAGCGCGGTTTCCAGCAGCTCCTGGCGCAGCTTGGGCAGGTCGGCGATCCACGCGTTGTCGGCGCTGGCGCCGAACGTCAGCCGGCCCTTGATCTGGTCCAGCGGCACGGTCTCCCATACGCTGTCCTTGTCGTCGGAGGCCCAGAGGTAACCCACGCCGGCGACCAGGTCGGCCATGCCGACGAACTCGTCGCTGCTGCCCAGCGGCACCTGGCACAGCAGTGCGTGGGCGCCCAGGCGCTCGCGGATGCCCTGCACGCAGTGCGCGAAGCTGGCGCCGATGCGGTCCATCTTGTTGACGTAGCACAGCCGCGGCACCTTGTACTGGTCGGCCAGGCGCCAGTTGGTCTCGGTCTGCGGCTCCACCCCGGCGACGCCGTCGAACACCACCACGGCGCCGTCGAGCACGCGCAGCGAGCGGTTCACCTCGATGGTGAAGTCGACGTGCCCGGGCGTGTCGATCACGTTGATCTGGTGGCCCTTCCACTCCGCGGTCACCGCCGCCGACTGGATCGTGATGCCGCGCTTGCGCTCCTGCTCCATGTAGTCGGTGGTGGTGGAGCCCTTGCCGTCCTTGGTGTCGTGCACGTCGACGATCTGGTGCTTGCGCCCGGTGTAGTACAGCACGCGCTCGGTGGTGGTGGTCTTGCCCGCGTCGATGTGCGCGATGATGCCGATGTTGCGGTACAGGCTCAGGGGTTTCTTGCGGGCCACGGGCTGGACTCCGGAGGGGGGCTGCACGAACGCAGCCAAGTGACAGCTCAGATATTGTCTGCTGCGGACTTTTTCAATGCGCGCATGGCCGTGCCGGCTTGCCGCGACGGTTCAAGGTACCGCGCGGGCCGGCCCGATCGGCGCGCGCCGTGCCGGCGACCGCCGCCGCACCGTTTGGCGGGGCGCCCGGCCAGCGTCCGAGCCCGGTCGTGCCGGTTCGGCATGTCAGTCGGGGCAACGCAACAGTGCCCCGCAGCGCGCGGACGGCATGTTCCGCCATCGGCGAAGACGGTCAGGCAGCGCGCAGGGCGGTCAGTGCCGCGGTCAGCTGCCGCGTGTCATAGGGTTTCTGCAGGACGGTTTCGTTGCGCCACATCTCCGGGATGTCTTCGCCGCCGTAGCCGGAGGAAAACACGAAGGGTATGCCGCGGCGGCGCAACACCATGGCCACGGGGAAACTCTGTTCGCCGGCCAGGTTGATGTCGAGGATCGCCAGGTCGATCAGCCGGGAGTCGGCCAGCTCCAGGCACTTGGCCAGTCGCGCGGCCTTGAGCACGCGATAGCCCGAAGCTCTGAGGCGGTCCTCGAGCATCATCGCCAGCATCATCTCGTCTTCGGCGAGCAGGATGCAGGGCAGCTTGATATCAATGGTCATCGGGAAACTGCCTCGCCCAGCGGTATATCGATGGTGCAGGTGACGCCGCCGGGCGGAAAGACGAGCGATACCTCACCATCCAGTTCATACGGAATGCCTTCATCGATCAGGCGTGAGCCGAAGCCTCGGCGGGAGGGCGGCTCAACCGCGGGGCCATCGGTTTCCGCCCATTGCAGCAGCAGCCACGGACGGTGATCCCTCACGCGTGTGGCCCAGGTGACGGCGACCTGGCCCTCGGGTACCGACAAAGAACCGTACTTTCCGGCATTGGTGGCCAGTTCGTGGAACGCCATGCTCAGCGCCAGCGCCTGTTTCGGCGGCAGGTTGAGTTCATTGCCCTGTAGGCGCACCCGCGCGTCATTCACGCGCGCGTCGCTGTCCTGCCGGTACGGCGCCAGTTCGTTGTTGATGATGCCGGCCAGCGGCGCGCCGAGCCACGCATCCTGCGCCAGCAGGTTGTGCGTATGCGACAGCGCCAGCAACCGCGACAGGAAGCTTTCCCTGAAGGCCGGCAGATCCGCTGCGTTGGCGATGGTCTGGTGGGCGATCGCCTGCACCGTGGCCAGGGTGTTCTTCACCCGATGGTTGAGTTCGGCCATCATCATTTCGGTATGCCGCGCCGCGCGCACGCGCTCGGTCACGTCGCGCGCGATCAGCTTGCCGGCGAACATCGCGCCGTCGTGGTCGCACACCGGCGAGTAGCTGATCGCCAGCGGCACCGACTCGCCGTCCGGGCGTACCCATGTCATGTCGAATTCGGCCAGCCGGGTGGGCCGCTCGTGGCTGACGAAGAACTTCTTGGTCTCCTCGGATGGCTCGGGCGGCAGCAAGATGCTCAACGGCTGGCCGACCACCTGCTCGGCGGGCAGGCCGAAGATGCGTTCGGCACTGGCGTTCCAGCTGCTGATCCGCTCATCCAGCGAAAAGCCGAAGATGGCGTCGCGCGAAGAGTTCACGATCGCCGCCAGGCGGGCGTGCTCGTTGTTCAACTGCTGGCTCTCGGTGATGTCGACGAAGGTCAGCACCACGCCATCGACGACATGGTCGAACGTCAGGTAGGGGCGCATGCGCAGCAGGAAGGTCGGTGCGTCGCCGGTCCCGCGCAACATGCGCTCGGTGACCGTCATGTCGTGCAGCACCTGCGCCACGTCGCTTTCCAGTTCCGGGTAGTCGATGCGCGGCGAGATCTCGGTGATCGGGCGGCCCTTGTCGCCGTCACGCAGGTGGAACAGCTCGGTCATCATCGGCGTGTAGCTGCGGATGTACAGCTCGCGATCGAGAAAGATGGTCGCGATGTGCGTGCTGTCGAGCAGGTTGCGGATGTCGTTGTTGAGCCGGTTCAGCGTTTCGTTCTTGCTGTTGAGCTCGGTGTTGACGATCTGCAGCTCCTCGTTGATCGACTGCATTTCCTCGGTGGAGGTTTCCAGCTCCTCGTTGGCGGATTGCAATTCCTCGTTGACCGACTGGTATTCCTCGTTCGCCGATTTCAGTTCCTCGCTGGCCGTTTCGTGCAGTTCGACCGCGGTATGCAGCTGCGCGCGGGTTTCCCGCAGTTCGTCCTCCAGCGTGTAGACGCGCGTGAGCTCGCCGCCGGATTTGCCATCGGTCGCTGTCTCGGCCAAACGTGGTGAGGGTTCGAGCTCGCTGAAGGCGATCACGCACATCTCGACCTTGCCACTGTCTTCGGCCAGCGGCTCCACGATCAGTCGCAGCGATCGCTCCTGCCCGTTGAGCAGGAAGGTCAGCCCATCGCGGGTGACCTGCTTGCCGCTGGCAAGGGCCTGCAGTGCAGCGGCGCGCACGGCACCGCGCAGGGGCTTGTCGAGCAGCTGGAACAGGTTGAGGCTGGCCGCGCCGGTCGATGGCGCCAGGTAACGCCCGGTGTCGCCGCCGAAGCGCAGCACGTCGTGGCTGGCGTTGATCACCACGTAGGCCGGCGACCATGGCTCCAACGCCTGGCGCGCGCGCTGGTCGATCAGGTCTTCGGCATGCCGCGGCGTGGCGTATTCGGCGCTGTTGAAAGGGCGAAGCTGCATGCTGACGAAATCCCGTGGACGCGTGTGTGCATCGTCGCGGCGCACGTACAGCCGCTGTTTCTTGTCCAGCTCGGTGAACAGACGTGCGTTGCGGGCCAGTCGTTCCGACGGGCCCAGCAGCAGGAAGCCACCGGGTCGCAACGCGTAGTGGAACGACTGCACCAGCCGTTCCTGCAGGTCGTTGTCGAGGTAGATCAGCAGATTGCGGCAGGAGACCAGATCCATCCGCGAAAACGGCGGGTCCTTGATCACGCTGTGCGGCGAGAAGACGCACATCTCGCGGATCTGCTTGACCACGCACCAGTCGTCGCGGTCCTTGCTGAACCAGCGCTCCAGGCGCTCGGGTGAAATGCCGTTCAACGGCGCGCGGTAACGCCCGGCGCGGGCGCGGCCGATCGCCTGGTCGTCGATGTCGGTGGCGAAGATCTTCACCTTCAGGCCGCGTTGCGAACCCATCGCCTCGCGCAGCAGAATCGCGATGGAATAGGCCTCCTCGCCGGTGGCGCAGCCGGGCACCCAGACCCGCAGCACATCGTCGCTGCTCCGGCCGGCCAGCAGCGACGGGATCGCGATGGTGCGCAGTGCCTCGAACGCGACCGGATCGCGGAAGAACTCGGTGACCCCGATCAGGAACTCGCGGAACAGCAGTTCGTGCTCGTTCGGATACTGACGCAGGTGGTCGATGTAATCCGCGACGGTCTCGGCCTGCACCACCAGCATGCGCCGCTGGATCCGCCGCATCAGGGTCTTTTCCTTGTACTGGCTGAAGTCGTGGCCGACTTCGGCATGCAGCAGTTCGCAGATGGTTTTCAGGTGCGCCGCCACGTCGCCGCGCACGCCATCGGAACCCTTCTTCTGCTGCGCGGCGTGCATCTGCTTCTGGTAGGCGAGCAGCCGTGCCGGCATGTCGGCCACCGGCATGACGGCGTCGACCAGCCCGGTGGCCACCGCGTTGGCCGGCATGCCCGTCATCGCTTCGTGGTCGAAACCGGATTGCGCCAGCGCCAGCCCACCGTGATCCTTCACTGCGCGCAGGCCCTGCGCACCATCGTTGCCGGTGCCGGCCAGCACCGCGCACACCGCGCAGTCGCCCTGGTCCTCGGCCAGCGACGTGAAGAACGTATTGATCGGCCGGCGATGCTCGCGCGGCGGCGCCGGCTTGCATACCTGCAGCACGCCGTCGGCGATGGTCAGGGTGGCATTCGGCGGAATCACATAGACATGCCGCGCTTCGACGCGCATGCCATGGGTCGCCTCGAGCACCGGCATGCTGGTACTGCGGCCGACCAGCTCGGCCAGCAGGCTGTTGTGATCGGGCGCCAGGTGCTGCACCAGCACGAAGGCCAGCTCGCCGTCCACCGGCATGTGCGCGAAGAACGCCTTGAACGCTTCCAGCCCACCGGCGGAAGCGCCGATACCGACGATCATGGTGTGGGTCGGTGGCGGCTTGCGGGTTTTCGTCGATAAGCCGCCCTTGCCTGAGTTGGCGGTGCGGGTGGGCACTGGCTTCAGATGCGACGGCATGCGGGACAGCCTGAATCCGGGCAACGCCTGGACGAGGCGGCAGCATAGCGCGGATGCCGTTCACCCCAGGTGATTGCCGCGGGCGAGGCGCTCTTGCGCACGGATCAGCGCGTCAGCAGGTCCTCGTGGAACGCGCCGAACGGTTCCGTCGGATGCGCAATCTGGATCTCCAGTATCCACAGTCCACCTGATGGCGACGCTTCCAGGTCGCCCAGATCGCCGCCTTTGTGTATCGAATGCGGGAAATCGCCGACCCGGTGCCCCTTGATCGCATGGTTGAGCCGCCAGCCCATCGCCTCGGCGCGCTCGCCGGCAAACGCGTACAGCGCCTGCCCGCTCAGCCCCCGCGAGCGCCATGCCGCGGCCACTTCGCCGAACAGCGCGCGTGCCGCCTCCGCGCAGGCCTGCCGCTCGGGCGCGTGGCCGACCACGAAGGTGTCGCCCACATCGCCCTCGTGGCCGTCGAACACCAGGCCGAGGTCGATGAAGTAGCTGTCGTTCTCGCCCAGCCGCACGCCGGGGTCGGAGGCCTGCCGGTAGGTCCTGGTGGTGTTCGCGCCGATGCGGATGATCGTCGGGTGCCACAGCCGCTCGCAGCCCAGCTCGCGGAACACCTCGTGCGCCGCGGCTTTCGCCTCGTCCTCGCCGATGCCCGGGTGCATGCGCGCGCGGATGCCGTGCAGCGCGGCCCAGGTCTTCTCGCGGGCGCGCTGCATCAGGGCGGGATCGAAGCGCGTGCCGACGGCTTCGCGGTCTGGCGTGTGCATGGCGGCGCCTCAGGCCAGCAGCACCAGCGCCAGGCCCACCGCCGCCGGCAGTGCCTGGAACCACAGGATCTTGCGCGCCGCGGTGATGCCGCCGTAGATGCCGGCCAGCAGCACGCAGCCGAGGAAGAAGCACTTCACGTGCAGCGCCTCCGCGCCGGAAAGCAGCAGGCCCCAGGCCAGGCCGGCGGCGAGGAAGCCGTTGTACAGGCCCTGGTTGGCGGCCAGCGCCTTCGACTGTTCGGCGAATTCCGCCGAGGTGCCGAACGCGCGGCGGCCCGAGGGCCGCGTCCACAGGAACATCTCCAGGATCAGGAACCAGGCGTGCAGCAGCACGATCAGGCCGATCACGAGGTTGGCGGCGGCGGACATGCGATCTCCGGTGCGGTCGGGGCGCGTTCCAGCGTAGCGCAGCTCGGAGCCTGTTCCATATCTCCGCATGGCTCGCGCCGGGAGCCGTTTGCGTTCAGGCCGCCTTGAACGTCACCACCAGCACGTCGCGGTGGGCC
The DNA here is from genome assembly GCF_058790335.1 of Rhodanobacter sp. FW101-FHT13A11. Taxonomy (NCBI): domain Bacteria; kingdom Pseudomonadati; phylum Pseudomonadota; class Gammaproteobacteria; order Lysobacterales; family Rhodanobacteraceae; genus Rhodanobacter; species Rhodanobacter sp. FW101-FHT13A11. The sequence goes on from NZ_JBYTCN010000002.1 coordinate 255,906, forward strand.
GGCCTCTGTGGATCGAGCGGCGTGACCGGGGTGACCCCGTGGAACACGCGGTGGTCGTCCACCAGCGCCGCGTCGAAGGCGTGGGCCAGGGTGAAGCTGCCCAGCTCACGGCCGTCCGGCGCGTGGATGGTGGTAGTGCCGCGCTCGATGTTCTCGCGGTCGATCAGCAGCACCAGCACGTAGTCGACGCCGTCGCGGTGCACGCCTTCGGGGGTGGGCTCGCCGGCCTCGTCCGCGCGTGCCTCGATGCGGAACTGGTGCACCTCGACGTGCCAGTGGCGGGTTGCAGGAGCCAATGCGCCGAAGCAGTCGCGGCAGAAACCTAGGATGCGGCGCAGGCTGGCGCCGCCGCCGATCGCCGGCAGCACCGGTTCGAACCAGCGCTGGATGTCGCCCTGCAGCGGGTTGTACGCGAGGCTCTGGTAGTGCGGCTGGTGCGCCTCGCGGCGGATGCCGTCGGCGTCGGCGCTGAAGGTGGCGTGGCGCCGCCGCCGGTGGCGGCCGCTGGCGGCGAGGTAGGTATCCTGCGCCAGGTCGTTCCAGCTGGCCACGAACGCGGGCCAGTCGCCCAGCGTCGGCGCGTCCAGCAGGTTGCGCATGGTGTCGGCGGTGGCGAAGGCAAAGCCGTCGCGCTGCAGCCGGTCGTGCAGCGCGGACGTGTCGGGGGAGGGGGTCATCCGGATACGTTAGCAGGACGCAGGCAAAGCGGCGCTTGTTTCGTAGGAGCCCGCTCGCGGGCGATGCTCTTCCGAATTCCGGGCCAGGAGCATCGCCCGCGAGCGGGCTCCTACGGGAATGCCGTTGCCAGCCAGTCCGGCACCGGGATGCCTTTTTCGCGCAGGAACGCCGGGTTGAACAGCTTGGCCTGGTAGCGCGTGCCGGCGTCGGCCAGCACGGTGACGATGGTGTGGCCGGGGCCGAGTTCGCGGGCGAGGCGGATCGCGCCGGCCAGGTTGACGCCGCTGGAGCCGCCGGTGCACCAGCCTTCCTCGGCCAGCAGGCGGTGCAGCAGCGGCACCGATTCGTCGTCGGGGATCGACCAGGCCAGGTCGATCGGCGCGCCGTCGAAGTTCGCGGTGACGCGGCTGGAGCCGATGCCCTCGCTGATCGAATTGCCCGCGGCGACCAGTTCGCCGGTGTTGACGTAGCTGGCCAGCGCCGAACCGGCCGGGTCGGCCAGCGCGATGCGCACGCCGGGGTGGCGCGCCTTCAGCGCGCGGCCCACGCCGGCCAGGGTGCCGCCGGTGCCGGCGGCGCAGACGAAGCCGTCGACGCGGCCGCCGGCGTCCTGCCAGATCTCCACCCCGGTGGTGGCTTCGTGCCAGTCGCGGTTGGCGGTGTTGTCGAACTGGTTGGCGAACCACGCGCTGCCAGGATCGGCGGCGTTCGCCGCCTCGGCATGGGCGCGGGCCTGGTGCGCGTAGTGGCTCGGGTCCTTGTACGCCACCGCGGGCACCAGCCGCACCTCGGCGCCGGCGATGCGCAGCGCGTCGATCTTCTCGCGGCTCTGCGTCTCGGGCATGAAGATCGTGGTGCGGTAGCCGCGGCTGGCGCCGAGCAGGGCCAGCCCGATCCCGGTGTTGCCGGCGGTGCCCTCGACGATGCTGCCACCGGGGCGGATCAGCCCGCGCCGCTCGGCGTCCAGCAGCAGGCCCAGCGCGGTGCGGTCCTTGATCGAGCCGCCGGGATTGAGGAACTCGGCCTTGCCCAGGATCTCGCAGCCGGTCAGCGCGGAGGCGTGGCGCAGGCGCAGCAGCGGGGTGCGGCCGATGGCGGCGGAGAGGTCGGGCTGGATGCTCATGGAGAGGAAGTTCGGGAGAAAGCGTTGATTCTGCTCCTCCCCCTGTGTGCAGGGGGAGGTTGGGAGGGGGTTGGCTTTTGACTTGGACTGAAGATCAAGAGCGAACCCCTCCCCGACCCTCCCTTGCTTTGCAGGGGAGGGAGCAGTCAGGCCTGTGGCGCCGGCACCAGTCGCAGGTACGACTTCAGCGTCTTCCAGCCGCCGGGGTAGAGCTTCTTCGCGTCGTCGTCGGAGACCGATGGCGCGATGATCACGTCGTCGCCGGGCTGCCAGTCCACCGGCGTGGTCAGCTTGCGTCCGTCGGTGAGCTGCAGCGAGTCGAGCACGCGCAGCACCTCGTCCACGTTGCGGCCGGCGCTGGGCGGGTAGGTGAGCACCAGGCGCACCTTCTTCTGCGGGTCGATCACGAACACCGAGCGCACGGTGACCTTGGGGTCGGCCTTGGGGTGGAACATGCCATACAGCTTCGCCACCTCCAGTTCCGGGTCGGCCAGCAGCGGGTAGTTCAGCGCGGCGCCGCTCACGTCCTCGATGTCCTTCGCCCAGCCGCGGTGGTCGGCCACCGAATCCACCGACAGGCCGAGCAGCCGCGTGTTGCGCGCGTCGAACTCGGCCTTGCGGCCGGCGAACGCGCCCAGTTCGGTGGTGCACACCGGGGTGAAGTCCTTCGGGTGCGAGAAGAACACCACCCAGCGGTCGCCGGCGTAGTCGTGGAAGCGGATCGGCCCCTCGGTGGAGTCGAGGGTGAAGTCGGGGGCGGTGTCGCCCAGTTGCAGGCTCATGGCGGTCTCCGTGGGGAATGTTGCGGTGTGCCGAGCTTTGTCCCGCCGCCACGCCATCGGCAAATGATGTGATCGAATAAACATATATGCGTCTAGACGTTTAGACGTCTATTGACAAGGTATATGTGCAGGCCTCACTATCCGCCCACTCATCGAGACCGGCTGAGGGACAGGCCCATTGAAGCCGGGGCAACCTGCGGAGCGCTTCCGCCACGGTGCCAACTCCTGCGGGGATGCTGCGGCATCCACCGGAAGATGGGCGTCGTCCGGCTCGCGGCAGCTTTCGCCAAACCGGTACCGACGACCTTTCCGGTCCTGCGCAGGGCGATGCCGACCGGAGAGAGTTCCATGACGTTCCTGCCCGAAACCCGCTGTACCGAGCCTAGCCAGGCCGCCGTCGCCGCCGTCGCCGAGCCGCGGTACGCGCATCCGCCGCTCACCGCCCAGCGCAGCACCCGCCGGCTGCGGCTCAGCCCTAAGTACGGCAGCGGCCCGTGCGAGGTGGACGTGGACTACCTGTGGTGCGGCGCGCCGGGCGCGCCCACCGTGATCGTGCAGGGCGGCATCTCGGCCGACCGCGACGTCACCGCGCTGGATGGCGGCGCCGCGCCGGGCTGGTGGCAGGCGCTGGTCGGCCGCGGCGCGGCGATCGACCTGGAGCGCTGGCGCGTGCTGTCGATCGACTGGCTCAGCCCGGACCGGCTTGGCGCCGGCTCGGTCTCCAGTGAGGACCAGGCCGACGCGCTGGCCGCGCTGCTGGGCGAACTGGGCATCGCGCAGGCGCATGCCTTCGTCGGTTCCTCCTACGGCGCGATGGTGGCGCTGGCGTTCGCCGCGCGGCACCCGCGCAGCGTGGACCGCCTGCTGCTGCTGGCCGGCGCGCACCGGCCGCATCCGCTCAGCACCGCGCAGCGCAGCGTGCAGCGCGGCATCGTGCGGCTGGGCCAGGCCAGCGGCCAGGCCGACGAGGCGCTGGCACTGGCGCGCCAACTGGCGATCACCACCTACCGCGGCAGCGCCGAGTTCGGCCGCCGCTTCGCCGGCGGGCCGGAGTGGCGCGAGGAGCGCTTCCACTTCCCGGTCGAGGACTACCTGGCGCACCAGGGCCGCCGCTTCGTCGAGCGCTTCGATGCGGACCGCTTCCTCGCGCTGTCCGAGTCGATCGACCTGCACGACGTGCAGCCCGAGCGCATCCCCACCCCGGCCACGCTGATCGGCTTTCCCTCCGACCGGCTGGTGCCGCTGGCCGACCTGTGCGAACTGCAGCGCCGCCTGCATGGCCCGGCCACGCTGGAGGTGGTCGAGTCGCCGTACGGCCACGACGCCTTCCTGAAGGAACCCGAACAGCTCGCGCCCCTGTTGCGCGAAGCCCTCCTCCCGTAGGAGCGCACCCTGTGCGCGAATGCTTTTCGCCACGCAACGAAGAGCGATCGCGCACAAGGTGCGCTCCTACGAAGAACGCCGCGACGAACAACCTGGAGATGCACATGAGCGACACCCCCGCCCCCTGTACCCGCGCCGTGCGCGCCGGGATCGAGAGCGACACCCAGCACGGCGCCGTGGTGCCCGCGCTGCACCTGTCGACCAACTACAGCTTCGCGGGCTTCGGCCGCAAGCGCGCGTACGACTACTCGCGCAGCGGCAATCCCACCCGCGACCTGCTCGGCGAGGCACTGGCGGAACTGGAGCAGGGCGCCGGCGCGGTGGTGACTTCCAGCGGCATGTCGGCGGTGGCGCTGGCGCTGGAGCTGGTGCCGGCCGGCGCCACCGTGCTGGCGGCGCACGACTGCTACGGCGGCACCTGGCGGCTGCTCGACGCCTGGGCGAAGAAGGGCCGCTTCCAGGTCGAGTTCGCCGACCTCACCGACAGCGTGGCGCTGGCCGCCGGGCTGGCGCGCAAGCCGGCGCTGGTATGGGTGGAGACGCCGTCGAACCCGCTGCTGCGGATCACCGACATCCGCCACGTGGCGCAGGCCGCGCACGCGGCCGGCGCCTTGCTGGTGGTCGACAACACCTTCCTGTCGCCGGCGCTGCAGCAGCCGCTGCTGCTGGGCGCGGACGTGGTGGTGCACTCCACCACCAAGTACATCAACGGCCACAGCGACGTGGTGGGCGGCGCGGCGGTGGCGCGCGACGCGGCGGTGGCCGAACAGCTGAAGTGGTGGGCCAACTGCAACGGCCTTACCGGCGCGCCGTTCGACAGCTACCTCACCCTGCGCGGCCTGCGCACCCTCGGCGTGCGGCTGCGCCAGCACCAGGAAAACGCCGTGCGCATCGCCGAACGGCTCGATGCGCACGCCGCCGTGCGCAAGGTCTACTACCCCGGCCTGGCCGGCCACCCAGGACATGCGCTGGCGGCGCGCCAGCAGCAGGGTTTCGGCGCCATGCTGAGCTTCGAGCTGGACGGCGACGCGGCGCAGATCGAGGCGTTCGTCGACGGCCTGCAGTACTTCTCGCTGGCCGAATCACTGGGTGGTGTGGAAAGCCTGATCGCCCATCCCGCCACCATGACCCATGCAGCGATGGCGCCGGAGGCGCGCCGCACCGCGGGTATCGCCGACAGCCTGTTGCGCCTGTCGATCGGCATCGAGGACGGCGGCGACCTGCTGCGCGATCTCGACGCGGCGTTGGTCCGCGCCGAAGCGGTGGAGACGTCCAAACGCCGGGTGCTCGCGTGAGCGCGGTGCTGGCCGAACGCGCGGCAAATGCCGGGGCCGCCGCATCCCCCGCCATCGCGATCGTGCTGCTGGGCACCGGCGTGGTCGGCGGTGCGCTGCTCAAGCTGCTCAACACCTCGGCCGCGGGCTCGCTGCGGCTGGTCGGCGCGGCGAACTCGCGCCGCCAGCAGACCGATCCGGCCAGCCTGGCCCGGCGCAACCTGCGCGAACAGCTGGGCCAGCACGGCACGCCGCGCGACAACGCCAGCCTGCTCGCCGCGCTGGATGCCAGCGACGCGGCGGTGAAGGTGATCGTCGACGCCACCGCCAGTGCGGCGCTGGCGGCGCGTCATGCGGAGTGGCTGGCGCACGGCTACCACGTGGTCACCGCGAACAAGGCACTGGCCGGCGGCGAACTGTCCGGCTGGCGCGCGCTGCAGGCCGCGCTGGCGAACGGCGGCCGCTACGGCGACTCGGCCACGGTGGGCGCCGGCCTGCCGGTGCTGTCCACCCTGCGCCGGCTGCGCACCTGCGGCGACGGCCTGCTCACCCTGGAAGGCGTGTTCTCCGGTTCGCTGTCGTGGCTGTTCAACCAGTACGACGGCAGTCGCCCGTTTTCCGAGCTGCTGCGCGAGGCGCGCCAGCTCGGCTATACCGAACCCGACCCGCGCTCGGACCTGTCCGGCGAGGACGTGGCGCGCAAGCTGCTGATCATCGCCCGCAACGCCGGCTTCGCGCTGGGCACCGACGAGGTGCAGGTGGAAGGCCTGGTGCCCGAATCCCTGCGCGAACTGGATACCGAGGCGTTCCTGGCGCGGCTGGCCGAACTCGACGCGCCGCTGGCCGCGCGCCAGGCCGAGGCGAAATCGCGCGGCTGCGTGCTGCGCTTCCTGGCCCGGCTCAACCAGCGCGGGCATGCGCGCGTCGGCCTGGCCGAAGTGCCGCTCACCCATCCCGCCGCGCGGCTGTACGGCACCGACAACCAGTTCGCGCTCACCACCACCCGTTACCACGCCCAGCCGCTGGTGATCCAGGGGCCGGGCGCGGGACCGGAGGTGACCGCGCAGGCGCTGCTGGGGGACGTGCTGGCGCTGGCCTGATGAGCCGGCTCAGGCGGCGGGAGCGCTGCCCTCGACCGCGATCCCCTCGACCTGGATGCGCAGCGTCACCGTCATGTCGAAACCGTAGGCCTTGCCGGCGTCCATGCCGAACGCGTCGCGCCGGAACGTGGCCAGCGCGTCGGCGCCGCACAGCTCGCGTTTCAGCAGCGGGTGCGGCATGCACTTGAAGCTGTCGATCTTCAGCTCCAGCGGGCGGGTCACGCCGTGCAGGGTGAGCGTGCCGTCCACCCGGGTCGGCTTGCCGTCGACGAAGCCGGCGAGCCGGCCCTTGTAGATGGCCCGCGGGTATTTCGCCGTGTCGAACAGCTCCTTGCCCTGCGCCTTCTGGTTGAGCTGGTCCTGGCCGAAGTCGGCGCTCTTCATGTCCACCACGACCTCGACCGTTCCCGTGCCGGCGGCCTTGTCCAAGGTCACCGTGCCGCGGCTGTGGTTGAACTTGCCGCGCCACACCGATAGCCCGCCGAGGTGGTCGGCCTCGAAGCTGGGGTAGGTGTGGTCGGGATCCAGTTGATACTTCACCTCGGCGGCATGGGCGGTGCCGGCGGCGGCCAGCGACAGCAGGGCGAACAGGCCGAGGGTGTGGATAGTGGTGCGGGTCGTGGACGGCATGGGCGGTTTCCTTTGCGTGGGGCGTTTGCAGGTGCGACGAACCGGGCGCCGCGATTTCGACAACGCCATGTGCCGAGTGATCGCCATGATCCCGTGTTGCGCCGTGGCGCGGTTGCCGCCAATACTTCCATGCGTCCGGACGGCCGAATGCAGAATGAAGACGACCCGATGAATTCCCGCTCGCCGGCCACGCCGGCATCTCCGCACCACAGCTGCCCGGGCAGGTACCGCGCATGAACACCTCGGCCAACCGCTGGCTCGCTCCCGGCGACATCAACGGCTTCCTCGGCCTGGTGGTGGACAACCTGTCCATCATGGGCTTCCTCGCGGCGGCGCTGATCGGCCTGTTCGGCTTTCCCGCGGACATCGTGTTCCTGCGCATGTTTCCCGGCACCGCGCTCGGCGTGCTGCTGGGCAACCTCGCCTATACCGTGATGGCGCGCCGGCTGGCCCGGCGCCGCGGCAGTGACAACGTCACCGCGATGCCGCTGGGGCTGGATGCGCCGACTAGCATCGGCATGGCCTTGCTGGTGCTCGGCCCGGCCTTCCTCGGCTTCAGGCAGGGCGGCATGGACGAACACGCCGCGGCGATCGCCACCTGGCAGCTGGGCATGGCCTCGCTGGTGGTGATGGGCGTGCTGAAGTTCGTGCTGTCGTTCTTCGGCGCGATGGTGCAGCGGCACGTGCCGCGCGCCGGCCTGCTCGGTTCGATCGCCGGCATCGCGCTGGTGCTGATGGGCTTCCTGCCGCTGGTGGAGATCCTCAAGCTGCCGGTGGTGGGTTTCGCCGGCCTCGGCGTGGTGCTGTACGCGCTGGTGGCGCACGCGCGGATGCCGTTCGGACTGCCTGGGGTGCTGGTGGCGTTCGTGCTCGGCGCGCTGTTGTACTACGGGCTCGGCCCGCTGGGCTGGCTGGGTGCGGGCTACCACGCGCCGGCGGTGTGGCAGTGGCGTTTCGCGTTGCCGTGGCCGACCCTGCAGTGGGTGGAAGGGCTTGCGTACATCGTGCCGTACCTGCCGCTGATCCTGCCGTTCGGCCTGCTGATGGTGGTGGGCGGCATCAACGTCACCGAGAGCGCGCGTGCCGCCGGGGACGATTACTCCACCCGCGACATCCTGCTGGTCGAGGCGCTGGCGACGCTGGCGGCCGGCTTCTGCGGCGGCGTGGCGCAGACCACGCCGTACATCGGCCAGCCGTCGTACAAGGCGATGGGCGCGCGCAGCGGCTACACCCTGCTCACCGGCATCGTGATCGGGCTGGGCGGCGTGTTCGGCTATCTGTCGAACCTGGTCGAGCTGGTGCCGCTGCCGGTGCTGGCGCCTATCCTGGTGTTCGTGGCGATCGGCATCACCGTGCAGGCCTTCGAGGCGACGCCGGTGCGCTACGCGGCGGCGGTGGTGTTCAGTTTCTTTCCGGCGATCGCGCGGATGCTCACGATCAAGCTGAGCGACCCGACCTATGTCTCGCCCGAACATTTCGCCCGGCTGTTCAACGGCGGCACGCACGGCATCTCCGAGCTGGCGGTGATCACCGTGCTGGGCAACGGCTTCATCATCACCGCGATGGTCTGGGCCAGTTTCGTGGTGGCGCTGATCGACCATCGCCCGCGGCGCGCCGCGCTGATCCTGCTGCTGGGCGGCGCGCTCAGCCTGTTCGGCGTGATCCACTCGGTCGAACCGTCCGGCGGCATCTACCTGCCGTGGCTGCTCGATGCCGCCTCGCGCGGCATCGTGTGGCAGTTCGCCGGCGCCTACGGGGTGTTGGCGATCGTGCTGGTGCTGTTGTCGCTGGGCGGTCGCGGGCAGGCTGCCGTTCGCTGAAAACAAAAACGCGCGGCTGGTCGCCGCGCGTTCCATGGAGCCGGGTAAGGCGGCTCAGCGCCCGGTGACGCGCTCGGCGGTTTCTTCGTCAGGCGGCACCAGCGGCGCGTGCGGATCGACCCTTGCCTCCAGTTCCGCCGCCTCCACCGACGGCGTGCGCCAGCCGCACCGCACGCCCCACAGGTAGAACACCAGGCCGACCACGCCGACCAGCAGCAGGTCCCAGCCGTAGGGCAGGTAGCCCTTGCCGCCGAACATCGTGCTGCCGATCCACGAGACGAAGGCCAGCGCGGGCAGGTAGCACACCAGCCACCAGGCGCCCTTCATCTGCCGGCCGAAGTCGTGCCAGCCGCTCTTCGCCTGGTAGTACAGGTACACCGGCAGCGCCACCGCCATCAGCAGGATGATCTCGCCGGTCAGCGGCCACTTCGCCCAGTACAGCAGCTCGGTCGACATCACGAAGGCGATGCCGGCCAGCACCGGCAGGCCGAGCAGGCGGAACGGGCGGTGCAGCCCGGGCGCGGTGCGGCGCAGGGTCATCACGCTGACCGGGCCGGTCAGGTAGGAGATGATCGTGGCCACCGAGATCACCGCCGCCAGCGTGCCCCAGCCGCGGAAGAAGAACAGGAACAGGAACGACACCACCAGGTTCAGCCACATCGCCGGGCGCGGCACGCCCCACTTCGGGTGCACGCTGCCGAAGATCTTCGGCATGGTGCCGTTGCGCTCCATGCCGTAGATCATCCGCGCGGTGGTGGCGGTATAGGTCATGCCGGTGCCGCTGGGGCTGACGAAGGCATCGGCGTAGAGCAGGATCGCCAGCCAGTTCAGGTTGACCAGCACCGCCAGCTGCGCGAACGGCGAGCTGAAGTCGATGCCGTGCCAGCCGGCCGTGGCCAGCATCTCGCGCGGCACCGCGCCGATATAGGCGACCTGCAGGATCACGTAGACCACGGTGGCCAGCAGGATCGAGCCGACGATCGCGAACGGAATGCTGCGGCCCGGGTTGCGTGCCTCGCCGGCCAGGTTCACCGGGCTCTGGAAGCCGTTGAAGCTGAACACGATGCCGGCGGTGGCCACCGCGGTGAGGATCGCCGAGAAATCCGTCTCGTGCGCGCCGCCGTGCGCGCCCACCGAGAAGTTTTCCGGGTGGAAGCCGCTGGCGATCAGCGCGATGCCGGTGGCGGCGGGCACCACCAGCTTGAACAGGGTGATCGCGGTGTTGGAGCGGGCGAACAGCTTCACGCTCCAGAAGTTCAGCAGGAAGTACACGATCACCAGCACCGCCGCGATCGCCAGCCCGGCGTGGGACAACTCGCCGTGGCCGCCGGGAACGTGGCGGTACAGGTCCTGCGCCCACTGCCACTTCCAGCCGGCCATGTACTGCACCGAGGCCTCGGCCTCGACCGGGATCACCGAGACGATCGCGATCCAGTTCGCCCACGCCGCGATGAAGCCGACCAGCGAACCGTGCGAGTAGTGGCCGTAGCGCACCATGCCGCCGGACTCGGGGAACATCGCGCCCAGCTCGGCGTAGGTCAGCGCGATCGCCATGATGATCGCCGCGCCAAGCACCCACGCCCAGATCGCGCCGGGGCCGGCCAGCTTGGCCGCGTTCCACGCGCCGAACAGCCAGCCGGAACCGATGATGGAGCCCAGGCCCGTGAGCATCAGGGCGAACGGGCCGACGTCGCGGCGGATCTGGCTGGCTTGGGACATGGAAGCTCCTGCGGAGGCGTCGGAGGCGGGAAAAGAGGCCGATGGTTGCAGAACTGACCGCCCCGTGTCATCTCGCGGAAGTCATGCGGGCTATTGGGGCTCCGGTTTTTCCCTCTGCTGCAGGCGAAGCAGGAAGCCTTTGCTCCTCCCCCTGCTTGCAGGGGGAGGCTGGGAGGGGGTGGGCTTTTCGCTCTGCTGCTTCAAGATCAAGAGCGACCCCTCCCCAGCCCTCCCCTGCAAGCAAGGGAGGGAGCAACCTCCCCGGGAGTACGGCGTCAGAGGGCCAGGCCACCTTGCGACTGTGCTGTCGGCGCGGCGCGTGCGCGCGAGAACGCCAGCAGTTCGCCCAGCCGGGCGCCTTTTTCCCGCCAGTCGTAAAACCGCGACTCGCCGACCAGCGCGTAATGCCATACGCGGCCACCGCGCTGCTCCGCGTCCAGCGCGTTGATCCGCTCGCACCAGGTGGTGGCCGCCTTCAGCTTGCGCTGCACGTTCGGATGGCTGACCTGCTGCTGCGCCTTGGTCTCGACCAGGTAGATCGCCTCGGCCGTGCGCACCAGGAAATCCGGGATGTAGAACGCGGGCAGGCCGTCGTCCTTGACGTAGCGCAGCCGCGCGAAGTCGTGGCGGTTCTCGCTGATCTTGCAGAACGCCTCCACGCCGGCATCCAGCTGCGCCCACTCGATGAACGCGCGCTCCAGCCCGCCGCTGCGGGTCGGGTAGGGCAGGCGCGTGTAGATGCACTTGGTCACTTCCAGCGAGGCGCTTTCGCGCACCATCAGCTTGGCCACTTCGGACAGGTGGCGATGGCGCACTTCGGTCGTGCCGGTGGTGGTGTGTTCCTCGGCGCGCACTAGCGCCAGACCGAAGATCTTCACGATGTGGTCGATCACCGGCTGCAGTAACAGCAGTCGCCAGCCCTCGTCTGCAAACGGTTCGAAGCTTTCGTCGAACAGCCGCTCGCGGATGTAATCGTCCAACGCCGTGGCCAGCGCCGCGGTATTCATCTGCAGGTAGGGGCGGTCCAGGTTCTGGGCGATCTTGTTGCCCTTCGGCAGCGGGTGGTTCAGCGCCTGGCTCACCCGCCGGGTCAGCCGCGACAACAGCTCGTTGTAACCGCTGACGTTCATTGCCACGCCGTCGACGCGGTAGTCGCCGAACAGCGTGCTGCTCTGCAGGTCCTGCGAGGTGAAGGTGTCGCCCTTGCCCAGCAGTTCGGCCAGCCTGCCGCGGCTCATCGCGCTGAACGGCGACAGCGTGGCGATATCGATCGGCAGGTGCTCGACGTTCTCCTCGGCCTCGCGCAGGATGAACGGGATGGCGAAGTCGTACTGCTCGAAATCCGCGCGCAGCTCGGCGGCGATCAGGTCGCCGGTGCTGCTGCCGTCGTCGTCGCCGGTGGCGCCGACCAGGCCTTCGCGCATCAGCTCGTCGTAGAAGCCCTGGAACGCCGGGTGCTCGACGATCGACAGGATGTCGATCAGCGAACCGGGCTCCTCGCCCCGATTGATCCGCTCGCGGTTCTTGCGCTTGATGTCGGCGTATTCCGGGTCGCGCCACATCAGGCGCAGGCCGCGGCCGATGGTCTGCTCCAGCAGGATCTGCGCCTGGCTGGAACGCAGCGGCACGATCACGCAGATGTTGTTGACGTCGAAACCCTCGCGCAGCATCAGCACGCTGACGATCGCCCGCGGCTGCGCGTGCCGGTCCACGTTGAACAGGCGCTGGCGCAGCGGCGCCCAGTCCTTTTCTCCGAGCTCCGCCTTCTTGCCGGAATCGACGGTGAGCACGTCCTCGTCGTGCAGGCCCTCGTCGCACAGGAACTGCGCCACCAGCGGCGATACCTTGGTGTCCTCGCACACCACCAGCATCTTCGGGTGGCGGTCGGGGTCGAGCCGGGCGAAGTCCGCCTCCAGCTTGCGCAGCTTCTGCAAGCCGGCGCGCAGCATCACGCGCTGGCCTTCGGAAAGCGCCACGTTGCCGTCGGCGTCGCGCTCGGCCTTGAACTCCAGTGAATCCAGCGGCAGCGCGCCCAGCTCCTTGCGCTTGTCCAGCACCAGCGACTTCACCAGCCCCAGGCGCATCGCCGCCTTCAGGTCGAAATCGACCACGATGTGCGGGAAGTAGACCTTGCGCTTGTTCCTGCCGCCGCCCACGTCGTTGTACGGCGTGGCGGAGAAATCCATCTGCACGAAGCGGCGGCCCTTGCCCACGGCGATGATCGACAGGCTCTTCTGCCATTCGACCTCGGTGGTCTCGCCTTCCTTCTTCAACTCGTGGATGTGGTGCGCCTCGTCGTTGAACACCATCAGGTCGGGCAGGTCGGCGAGATAGCTCAGCACATTGCCGCGCGCCCAGCGCCGATCGAGTACATCGAGGCTGTTGCCGGTGGCGCGACCCGGGGTCAGCGGCAGCACGGCATAAGCCACACGGGCCGCGTCAGCGACCATGCCGGGCGTGTCGACCCATTCGGCTTCTTCCTGCTCCGCTTCCTCCTCGGCCTCGCTGAGCAGATGCCAGTTGGTGATCGCGATCATGCCGTTGCCGGTGGCCTTCAGGCCGATCTCGGTCTTGGTGCAGACGTTGCCGCGCACGAACTGCGCGATGCGTTCGCGCCGCGCCGGCGGGGTGAACAGCTCGGCGTAGCTGGCGATATCGGAGCTGGCGAAGTTGCGGCTCTTGTCTTCGTTCTCCTTGCCGAGGAAGGCATCGAGCAGGCGCTCGTACACGATCAGCCCCGGCGCCACGATCAGGAAGCGGCGGGTGAAGCGCGGGTCGTCGCGGCCCTCGTCCAGCGCCGCCGTCTTGTTCAACAACTGCCACACCAGCAGCGCCTGCAGCACCCAGGTCTTGCCGGTGCCGGTGGCCATCTTCAGGCAGTACTTCGGGTGGCCGTGCTTGCCCTGCGCCACGTCGGCGAGACGTGTGCCTACCAACAAGGCGTCGGCGCACACCTGCTGGTACAGGTCCTTCAGGTTTGGGCTGTCCAGCACTTCGTGCGCCACGATCACGTTGAGGATCGCCTGCCTCTGGCCGGGGTGAAAATTGAACGCGCGCGACTGACAGGCATCCTCGCCGAACCACCAGCGCAGCAGCTCGGCGGTCACCGGCGTCACCAGCTCGTAGAGGTCGGCGATGCCCTGTTCCAGCCCGACGCACAGCTGTTCGGTGCGGCGGGTGAGTGCGGTCGCGAGTGCCAGCGGGTTGCTGCCGTCAGACATGGGCTGGCTCCGGGTGCTTGCAAGCAGTAAACTTTTTGTTTATGGTTTGGGTGGAAGGATTTGCCGGGTAAACAGGAGTGACCGGGTGATAAGGAACTTCGCCGACAGGGAAACGGAGCGGTTGTTTGCGACCGGAACGGGGCGGCGATTTCCGTCTGACATCCAGCGACGCGCCATGCGGCGCATGTATCAGTTGGATGCCGCCGCATCGCTCGAAGAACTCCGATATCCGCCGTCCAATCGTTTGGAAGCGTTGGCACGTGACCGGGTTGGCCAATGGAGTATCCGCATTAATGCCCAATGGCGGCTCTGCTTCCGGTTCGAGGGTGGTCACGCCTTCGATGTCGAAATCGTCGATTACCACTGAGGCGCTGCAACCATGAGTATCCCCGCGACCAAGAACGGCATGCCGCCGATCCATCCCGGAGAGTTCGTCGAGGAAATCCTTGAAGACCTTGACATGAGTCAGGCCGCGCTTGCGAGGGCGATCGGCGTTTCGCCGATGCGTATCTCGCATGTCGTGCGCGGCGTGCGCCCCGTGACCGCCGACCTGGCCTTGCGCTTCGGTCGTGCGTTTGGGCAGTCGGCCCAGTTCTGGATCAATCTGCAAAGTGCCTACGATCTGAAGATCGCCGAACGCGAGATCCGAAAGGGGTTGGACAAGATCAAACCGTTGGCGGCCTGACGGCACCGGAGTCATTTGCCTGGCTCCCGCACCAGTTGCACCACTTCGGCTTCGAATCCGAACACGTCGACTACCCGCACGCACACGCGCCGCTCGCCGGCCTTGTGCGGCACGCTGAAGTTCGCGGCGGTGATCACGCGCAATGCGTCATCGTCGTTGGCGGTGTTGCCGCGGTAGTCCTGCCACACGGAGCGGAACACCGCACCGTCGTAGTCCGGATCCACCGCCCAGTACTCGATCAGCGCCAGCGGCTCGGCGTTGGCCACCTTGAGCAGCTTCTTCCGGTTCTCGTCGTCCAGGTTGATCGCCTCGGGCGAGAGCAGCACGTAGTTGTCCAGCGTGACCTGCAACTGCTCCTCGTCGCCGTTGCGCTGGCGTTGCACCGGCTTGATCGTGAGGTACTGCAGGCTGGAGAAACGCACCTGGCCGCGCAGCTTCTCGATACCGCCCTTCTTGCGCAGGCGGTCGAGCAGGTCGGGCGGGATCACCAGCACTTTGAGGTGGTCATCGTTGAGCGCGGTGATGCTCTCGCCGATCGACGGTTCGAAGTTCCAGCCAAGCACCACGACGTTGTCCCAACCACCAAGCAAGTGCTCGCGCTGGGCGATTGCCTTGCGCAAGGTGGCACCACCAGTGAGCTTGTTTGGTGAATCCACCAACACCAAAGTCTTCGTGCCGCCGTACACCACCGCGCCGAGATTGCGCAGCGGGTTGTCTTCCGGCTGCAGCGGAAGCGCGCCGTACAGCGAAAGCACGATCCCCGACAGGTCGCCGACACGGAACTTGCGCCCCAGCGAACTCTTCGCCGCCTCGACCTGGTAATCACCGATCGCCTGGTACAGGAAGGGCTTGGCGCCCTGGTCGATCAGCCGCTTGCGCATGATCATGCAGGCCGGCTTGCCGAGATCGGTGGTGATCCAGCGGCGGCCGAGCTTCTCGGCGACGGCGGCGGTGGTGCCGGAGCCGCCGTTGAAATCGGCGACGAGGCCCGTGTTTGGGCAGGAGTGCTCGATAATGCGTTCCAGCAAACGTTCCGGCTTCTGTGTGTCGTAGCCAGTGATTTCCGAGTGCTTAGCCTGGTTTTCTTTGTAGGCGCGCGGATCAGCATAGATCTGTTTGATATCAGTCCACACCGTCGAAGCTGGCAGCCCCTTGCTTTCGTCCAGGTACTGGCGATCAACAATGTTCTCGCCTTCGTCGTCTTTGCCACGCAGTCGGATGCGATATCGACGCCCATCCTCGTCCGTGTATTTGAACCAGTCGTCGATGTATTTCTGCTCGTATGGCAAATACACCTTCTTGGTGTAGCGGTTGTCATAACTTTTCGCGTAATGCGCGATGTATTCGTGGATCTTGACCATCTTGGGGCCGGCTGCTCGGCCTCCGGAAGGTGAGCCATAGGCCCAAATGACTTCCTGGACGAAATTGTCCTTGCCGAAGATTTCGTCCATCACGATCTTCACGTAGTGGCTGACCTGAATGCCCAAGTGAACGTGGATCGAGCCGGTGTCCGCGAGTAGCTCCCGCATGAGCACCAGTCGCGGGGTAATCATTTCGAGATATGACGCCGTTCCGTCCGACCATGTATCGGAATATGCGAACTGCTCGATCACCGTCGGCTTCTGCTCCAGCTCTACGCCAGGCAGCGACACCTTGGTGCGGTAGTCGGCCTTGGAGTCGAACGGCGGGTCGATGTAGATCAGGTCGACCTTGCCGCGCAGGCTGGGCGTGTGTTCGTCGCCGGCGAGCAGGGCGGCCATCGCCAGCAGGTTGTCGCCGTAGATCAGCCGGTTGGTCCAGTCGGCCGTGCCTTCGTCGCCCAGGTGCGCCTGCCGGTTTGCCGCCGTGACCCAGTCGCTGTCGCGCGTGTCCTTCGACGGCAGCACCCACTCGCGCGTCTGCAGGCTGACCCGGTGGCGCCCTTCCAGGCTCTCCAGGATCTTTTCGGCCTGCTTGCGGCCTTCCCTGATGATCTCCGGCAGCTGTTCCAGCAGTGAATTGGTCACGCGGCCGTTCCCCATGGATTAACTACAAACGTTAATCATAGTGAACTCTATACGTGAACCGATAGATCGGACGGCCGCTAAGTTGCCATGGGATGAGCAATGAACGCGCCGAATTCTCGAAACGCCTGGCTGCCGCGATGCTCGCGCAGGGCCACGAGCCGCGCCCCGGGGTGCTGGTCACGCAATTCAACCTGCGCTTTCCGGGTACCTCGGTGGTGTTCCAGACGGCTTCGCGCTGGTTGAACGGCAAGGGGATTCCCGAGCAGGACAAGCTGGTCGTGCTGGCCGACTGGCTGAAGGAAAGCCCGGATTTCCTGCGGTTCGGCGATCGGGCCGTGCACGGAAAGCGTGGCGCCAGACAGGTCAAGGAAGAGGCGCCGACCTACGACGACCAGAAGGTCTTCGATATCTACCGGGCACTGCCGGCTGCGCAGCAGAAGGTCGTGTGCGACGTGATCCTTGCCTTGGCGGCACCGCCTTCGAGACGGTCGACCTCAATCAAGCGCCGCGCTGGCGCGAAAGTGGATAGCCGCCGATAGCCGAGTGGCCCCAAGTCGTGTAGGGCGGACACTGTCCGCCGCTCTGGATTCAACAAAGCAAGAGCCGGCGGGCCGTGCCCGCCCTACGAAGCGTCGCTCACCGGCAGGACTTCAGCACTCGATGACGTTGACGGCCAGGCCGCCGCGGCTGGTTTCCTTGTACTTGTCCTTCATGTCGCGGCCGGTGTCGCGCATGGTCTTGATCACCTTGTCGAGCGAAACGCGGTGCTTGCCGTCGCTCTTCAGCGCCATGCGGCTGGCGTTGATCGCCTTGACCGAGCCCATCGCGTTGCGCTCGATGCAGGGGATCTGCACCAGGCCGCCGATCGGGTCGCAGGTGAGGCCGAGGTTGTGCTCCATGCCGATCTCGGCGGCGTTCTCGACCTGCATCACGTTGCCGCCGAGCGCGGCGGTGAGGCCGCCGGCGGCCATCGAGCAGGCCACGCCGACTTCGCCCTGGCAACCGACCTCGGCGCCGGAGATCGAGGCGTTTTCCTTGTACAGGATGCCGATGGCGGCGGCGGTGAGCAGGTAGTCGATGATGCCGTTCTCGTCCGCCTTCGGGCAGAAGCGCAGGTAGTAGTGGCCGACCGCGGGCACGATGCCGGCGGCGCCGTTGGTCGGTGCGGTGACCACGCGGCCGCCGGCGGCGTTTTCCTCGTTCACCGCCAGCGCATACAGGTTCACCCAGTCGAGGATGGTCAGCGGATCCTTCAGCGCGGCCTCCGGCTGGTTGCGCAGTTCGTCGGCCATGGCCGGGGCGCGGCGCGCCACGTGCAGGCCGCCGGGCAGGGTGCCGGGCGAGCGCAGGCCGCGCGTCACGCAGTCCTGCATCGCCTGCCAGATCGTCAGCAGGCCGGCGCGGGTTTCCGCCTCGGGCCGCCACACGCTCTCGTTCGCCATCATCAGCTGGGCGATCGTCAGGTGGTGCTGCTTGCACAGCGCGAGCATCTGGTCGCCGGTGGTGAAGGCGTAAGGCTGCTCGGTGGTGTCGGCGACGATGCGGTCTTCCGCCGCCTCGTCGGTGTTGACCACGAAACCGCCGCCGACCGAGTAGTAGTCGCGGCTGGCCAGCTCGTTGCCGTCGGCGTCGTAGGCGGAAAAGCGCATGCCGTTGGTGTGGAACGGCAGCTTTTGGCGCTTGTTGAAGACCAGGTCGCGCTTTTCCTCGAATCCGATCTCGTGCTTGCCGAGCACGCGCAGGCGTTGCGTCGCGCGGATGCGTTCGAGCGTGGCCGGGATCCGGTCGGGATCGACGGTGTCCGGGTGCTGGCCTTCGAGTCCCAGCAGCACCGCCTTGTCGGTGCCGTGGCCGCGGCCGGTCATCGCCAGCGAGCCGTACAGTTCGGCGCGCACGCGGGCGACGCGGTCGAGCACGCCCTTCTCCTCCAGCCAGTGTTCGGCGAAGCGCGCGGCGGCGCGCATCGGTCCCACCGTGTGCGAGGAGGACGGCCCGATGCCGATCTTGAACAGGTCGAATACGCTGACGGCCATGGATGCGCTGCTGGCGAAGTGGATGAACCGGCTATTCTACGCGGCACCCTTGGCTTTGGCAGTCCATTCGCAAGCGCATGTCCGACCTGATCCTGTACCAGCGCGACTACTGCCACCTGTGCGATCGCGCGCTCGCCGTCATGGCCGAGGCGCGCGCGCCGGATTTCGACAGCGTGTGGGTGGACGATGCGAACGAGCTGGAGCAGCGCTACGGTACCCGCGTGCCGGTGCTGCGCGATGCGCGCGACGGGCGCGAGCTGGACTGGCCGTTCGATGCGGCGGCCGTGCGCGCATTCCTGTCGAAGTGAACTCCCCCTGCAAGGCAGGGAGGGCCGGGGTCGAAGCGAGTTCCCTCCCCTGCCTTGCAGGGGAGGGTTGGGGTGGGGTTCGCTCTTGATCTTTCCCGCGAGCCCGGACAACCCCCTCCCTACCTCCCCCTGCGAGCAGGGGGAGGAGCATCAGGCCAGGGGCGGCTGGTTTTCAGCCGCTCGAAGATTTCCCCGCGCACCGCAGCAACGGCTGCACGTCGGGGTGCTCGCCGGCACGACCCGCCCCGGGATTCAGATGCCGAAATACGCCAGCGTGCCGACGACGAGGCCGAGGCCGCCCATCACGAGTACCAGCCTGCCCAGCCACTGCTTGCGGGTGAGCAGCGCGATCGCGGCCATGGCGATGCCGATCTGCAGCAGCATCGTGGCCTGCGCCCAGCGGTGATGGCGGTGCATCTGCGCCTCGCTCTTTTCGTCGAGCGCGGCCGAAGCCTGTTCGAGCTTGTCGGCGGCGAGCTTGATCTCGGCCTTCTGCGCCTCGTAGCGCTTCATCTCGGCCGCGAAGAACGGCTTGCGCGCATCGCTGGACAGCTCCATGCCGAGCTCGCTCAGGTTCAGCTTGTTGCCCTTCGCCTGGTAGTAGTTCCACTGGTTGGCCGCTTCGGTTTTCCTGATGGCGGCGTCGTTCTTGAGCAGGGCCGCCTCGGCCTGGGTGCTGCCCGCCATGTACGAGAACATGGCGCCCATGGTGGCCAGGATGGCGGTGATCACCGCCAGCCGGCCGGCCATGCCGCGGGGCTCGCGTTCGGCGGCTTCGTCCATGTGGTCCTCGTGCACTCCACGGACTTCGAATTCTTCTGACATGCGCTCTCCGATCAGCCGGCTGGGTGGGATGCGGATTCTAGGCGCGATCGCCGTGCATGCGGCGTATCCCGCAAGAACTATCGGACTCTATCGGTTCAGCGGGCGGCGCCAGGGTTCCTGAGCCGGCGCAGGATCTCCTCGCGCGCCTCGCGCAGGATCGAGTCGCGGTCGAGGCCGGCGACGATGTCGGCGACGGCGCGCTTGGCGCCGGCTTCGCCCCAGGACTTGCCGGCGACCAGGTAGCGTTCGGCGGCGCGGCCGATCAGCACCGTGGCGTACCAGCCCAGCGCACCCTGCGCGGCGGCGGTGATCAGCACCGATAGCCCGGCGCTGACGCCCTTCAGCGCCGAGGCGACCAGCTGCATGCCCCAGATCGCACCCATCAGCGCGGCCAGCTGGGCGGAGATCACCGCCACCAGCCGGCCGGATTCGGCGCGGGTCAGCGGCAGGCCGTACACGCGCGACAGCTGTACCACCATCGCCGCGTCCAGCCCGGCGGCGGCGAGCAGGTCGGCCACCGGGATCGGGTTCAGCGCCACCGCCACGCCCTTGGCCAGGCAGTACTGGCGGATAAGTTTCGCCGCCACCGCCTGCCGGGTGCGCGCGATGCGCGCGCTGACCTGGTCGGTGAGCCGGCCGGCGTACAGCCCGGCGTTGATCGCCGACAGCGTCTTGCCCTCGCGCGCGGCGATCGCCAGCAGCCGCTCGCGCAGGGCGGCCACGTCGGGCGTGCCTGCCTGCTCGCGGACGTGTTCGTGGCCGCGCGCGTCGATCTCGACCAGCCGCTGCGGCGCCGGCCGCGCGGCCACCGCGAGCACGTCTTCCGCGCGCACCAGGCCGGCCACGCGCCGGCGCAGGTGCTGCAGCAGGCTGTGCAGTTCGTCCGGTCTGTACCGGTCGGCCTTGTTCAATGCCAACAGCAGCGGACGCTGGGTGGCGGCAAGCGTCTTCAGCGCGTCGAGTTCCTCGCGGGTGAGGTCGCCGTCGCCGACGAACACCACCAGGTCGCTGACCTCGGCCACCTCGAACGCGAGGCGTTCGCGTGCCTCGCCGTCCAGCTCGTTGATGCCGGGCGTGTCGATCAGCACCAGGCCGTCGTGCTGTGCCTCGTCCAGCATGGCGTGCTCGGCGTCGGTGGTGGTGCCGTGCAGGACGCCCACGGCGAACGCCTCGCGGCCGAGCAGCGCGTTGCCCAGCGCCGACTTGCCGGTGGAGACGCGGCCGAACACGGCCACGTGCAGCTCGCCGCGCTCGAGCTTGTCCAGCATGGCCTCGATGCGGCCGAAGTCGCCGGCCAGTTCGCTGCGCACCGCGGCCGGGATGGTCGGGTCGTCCAGCAGCGCGCGCAGGCTGTCGGCCACCGGCGTCGGGTCGGTGGCCGCGCGCGGCGCAGGCGTGGCGACGGCGGGCCCCCGCGCGACCCAGCCGCGCAGGCGCCGCCACAGCGTGTCGCTCGCCATCGCGGCGGCTTACTTCGGCGCCAACTGCAGGTGCGCGGTGACCTTCACGTCGCCGCCGATCACCGAGGTGTCGGCGTAGTCGCCGGTGCCCACGCCGAAGTCCAGCCGCTTCACCGTGCCGGCCACGTCCAGCGTGGCGCCGCCGGCCTGCGGCTTGAACGTCACCTCGAGGCTCATGGGTTTGGTCACCCCGCGCAGGGTGAGCGTGCCGTCGGCGACCACCTTGCCGCCGCTCTGGCGGAAGCCAGTGGTGACGAAGTGCGCCTTCGGGAATTTCGCCGTGTCGAAGAAGTCCGCGCCGGGCAGCGCGCCGTCGCGGTCCTTGTCGCCGGTCTTCACGCTGGCCAGGTTCACCTCCACGTCGAACTTCGATGCGGCGAGGTGGGCGGGGTCGTAGCTGATCGCGGCGGTCCACTGGCCGAAGCGGCCGTCGAACGATTCGCCCTGGAAGGTATTGCTGAAGCCCAGCGTGCTGGACGCCGGCTGCACGGTGTAGTCGGTGGCCGCGGCGACGCAGGGCAGGGCGAGCGCCAGCAGCAGGATGGCAAGACGTTTCATCAGTGATCTCCTTCGGAAGCGGGGCGTGCGCGCAGGCGGCCGAACGGCAGCATCCGGCGCAGCACGTTGTCGTGATCGAGCAGGTGGTGTTTCAGCGCGCCGCCGACATGCGCCACCAGCACCAGCAGCAGGAACCAGAACAGGTACTCGTGCACGCCGTGCGCGAAGTGGCGCAGCGCGTCGTTCTTCTGCACCAGCGCCGGCAGGTTGAACAGCTTGAACCACTGCAGCGGCTTGCCGGTGACCGAGTTGAACCACCAGCCGCTGAGCGGCAGCAGCACGATCAGTACGTACAGCAGGCCGTGCGCTGCCTGCGCGGCGAGTTGCTGCCAGCGCGGCGCCGGCTCCTCGGCCGGGCGGTGGTCGGTCCAGCGCCACGCGATGCGCAGCAGCACCAGCGCCAGCACGGTGAGGCCGATCGACTTGTGCAGGGCCAGCCAGTTGATCTTCTGCATCGGCGAGCTGGCCAGGTCCATCAGCAGGCCGAACAGGCCGTTGCCGAGGATGCCCAGCGCGATGGTCCAGTGGAAGAACTTGGCGACCGAACCCCATTGGCGGTCGTTGCTGCGCAGACTCATGGATGCTCCTTGGTGGGCGGGGTGGCGTGGTCGTCGCGGAGCGCTTCCAGCTCCAGCCAGAGACTGACGTGCGCGCCGATCGAATTGGGGTTGGCGGTGATGCCGAAGTCGTTGCGATCCAGGCTGGCGGTGGCCGAGAAGCCCGCCACCTCGTGCGTTTCGTAGAGGGTGCGGGCGGCGCGGTTGAAGGTGAACGCCAGGTCCAGCGGGCGGGTTACGCCGTGCAGGGTCAGCTCCCCGTGCAGCACGCCGTGCTGGTCGTCCCGGCGCTCCACGCCGGTGCTGCGGAAGTGCGCATAGCGCTGCCGCTCGCAGTCGAGCAGCGCCGGCTTGCACACCGCCGCGTTCCAGGCCGCATCGCCCATGTCCACGCTGGCCAGGTCGAGATCCAGCTCGGTCGCCGCGTCGCTCCAGTCGCCCGGGTCGAAACGCAGCCAGCCACGCGCGATGTGCAGCCGCCCGAACGGGCGCGAATAGCCGTTGTGGCTGATGCTGAAGAGGACTTGGCTGTGCACCGTGTCGTAGCGCCAGCCGGCTGGCGCGGCATGCGCCGTTGCCAGCGGCAGCAGCATCGCCGCGAGACACCACGACCAGCAGGTTGGACGCAGACGAGACATGCGGCGAAGTCTGGCCGATCGCCGGCGGCGCCGCCAGCGCCGGGGGCTGAACGATGGGTTTCCGATTGGGGGTCAATCGGGGCAGGGGTTTCTGGTGCTTGTTGTCTTGCAAGGCCGGAGCTTTCGTCTGCCTGCGGCAGGGTACCTCGCGGGCTCGTTGTAGGAGCCCGCTTGCGGGCGATGCTTCTGTCGCGTTGATGCGGGTTCAGGGCAAAGAGCTTTCGTGCGCCTGCGGCGCCCGAGTCACTTTTCTCTTGCGTGGCCAAGAGAAAAGTAACCAAAAGAGAAGGCCACCCCGCTTGGCGCTTGCCGGGCTTCCTGCCCGGCAAGTCCGTGAGTCGGGGTCGGGCTTTTCGAACGGGCATCGGGCAACCGCTCCTGCGTTGCCTCAACTCCGGCATCCATGCCGTCGCCTGCCCGTGCGAAAAGGCGTTGCCCTCCCTGGCAACGCCCGCCATGCGGCCTGATCGTCCCCGCCTCACCGCCGCACAGGGGCCCCGGAAAGGCAGGCGCGCATCGTGCGCGCCAGAAGCCGAAGCCAAAACAGCGCGAGCTTGTGGCTTTGTGCTTTTGTCCTTGCTTCTGCGCGCCGGGAGCGCGCCGCTCTTTCCGGGGCCCCTATGGCGCGGCGGGTGGGCGAAGGAAAGGCCCCGCAGGGGTGGTTCGCAGGGATGCGAGCCAGTTCGACGTCAGGGCAGGAGCCCTGTCGGCGAACCCCCGTAGCCCACCCGCGCACCCGGAGGGCAGGCGAGGGCATGGATGCCCGAGTTGAGGCAACGCAAGGAGCGGTTGCCCGAGGCCCGCAAGGCGCGCAAGCGGGGTGGCCTTTCTCTTGGGTTACTTTCTCTTTGGCCACGCAAAGAGAAAGTGACTCGGGCGCCGCAGGCGCACGAAAGCTCTGAAAACAACCTTTACAAGCGAAGCGTCAACCAGCTCAGAACGTGCGCTGCACCGAATAGTCCGCCAGCGTCCCCAGCGCGTCGCGATGCGCCGAAGGAGCCAGCGCGGCCAGTGCCTCACGGGCGGCGCGGGCGTGCAGCAGGGCGCGGTCGCGGGTGCGCTCCAGCGCGCCGGAGTCGCGGATCGAGGCGATGATGCGGTCCAGCGAGTCGAGCCCGCCGTGCTCGATCGCGTGGCGCAGCGACTGCACCTGTTCCGGGTTGGCCTTCTCCAGCGCGTAGATCAGCGGCAGGGTCGGCTTGCCCTCGGCGAGGTCGTCGCCGATGTTCTTGCCCAGGGTGCCGGCGTCGCTGGTGTAGTCCAGCAGGTCGTCGGCGATCTGGAACGCGTAGCCCAGTTCCATGCCGTAGCGGCGCAACGCGGTCACTTGCGCTTCCGGCAACCCGCCGAGCAGGCCACCCAGTTCGGTGGCGGCGGCGAACAGCACCGCGGTCTTGCGTTCGATCACCGCCAGGTAGGCTGCCTCGCTCACGTCGGCGTTGCCGATGTTGAGCAACTGCAGCACCTCGCCTTCGGCGATGGTGTTGGTGGTGTCGGCGAGGATGCGCATGATGCGCATGTCGTCCAGTTCCACCATCAGCTGGAACGAGCGCGAGTACAGGAAGTCGCCGACCAGCACGCTGGCGGCGTTGCCCCACAGCGCGTTGGCGGTCTTGCGGCCGCGGCGCAGGTCGGATTCGTCGACCACGTCGTCGTGCAGCAGGGTGGAGGTGTGGATGAACTCGATGATCGCGGCGAGCTTGGTGTGCTGCTCGCCGCGGTAGCCGGCCGCGCCGGCGGCCAGCACGTGCAGCATCGGGCGCAAGCGCTTGCCGCCGCCGGCGATGATGTGGTCGGCGATCTGGTTGATCAGCACCACGTCGGAGGACAGCCGCCGGCGGATCAGCCCGTCGACGCGCTGCATGTCGGCGGCGGCGAGGTCGCGCACCTGGGCGAAGTCGGCGGGGCGGCTGGCGTCGGCGGGCATCGTCGTGGTCATGGGGGCTTCGGGGGCGTGAATCGTTCCGATTATAGGGCCTGCAACAACTTGCGCCGCGACATGTCGCCACAAACCCCGACGCGGGGCGCCCTCTATAATGCCGGCCATGCCTTTTCCGACAGCTGTCCCCCGGTGAGCAAACTCTCCAGCCTCGAACTGCGCAGCGCGCTGACCCTGGCCTGCGTGATCAGCCTGCGCCTGTTCGGCCTGTTCCTGATCATGCCGGTGTTTTCGCTGTACGCGAAGGCGATGCCCGACGCCAGCGGTTTCATGATCGGACTGGCGCTGGGCGTCTACGGCATCGGCCAGGTGCTGCTGCAGATCCCGCTGGGGCTGCTGTCGGACCGGATCGGGCGCAAGCCGGCGATCACCTTCGGCCTGCTGCTGTTCGCCCTCGGCGGGCTGATCGCGGCGATGTCGCACACGCTCGCCGGCATCGCCGTGGGGCGCGCGGTACAGGGCATGGGCGCGGTGGCCGGCGCCGGCATCGCGCTGGCGGCGGACCTCACCGCCGAGGAAAACCGCGGCAAGGCGATGGGCATCATCGGCGTGTCGATCGGCCTGGCGTTCCTGCTGGCGCTGATCCTGGGGCCGCCGCTGGAGGCGGTCGCCGGCCTGCCCGGGCTGTTCGCCGCCACCTCGATCCTGGCCCTGGCCTCGCTGGCGCTGCTGTGGCTGATCGTGCCCACGCCGGCGCGCGCCCGTGCGCCGGCCGCGGCGGGCGTCGGCCAGGTGCTGGCGATGCTGCGCGACGGGCGGATGCTGGTGCTGAACGGCTCGGTGTTCTTCCTGCACGCGCTGCTCACCGCCAGTTTCGTCGGGCTGCCGCTGCTGCTGGCGAACACGCTGCACCTGCCGGTGAACCGGCACTGGGAGCTGTACCTGCCGGTGATGACGGTTGCCGCGTTCGTGATGGGCGCGAGCCTGCACCACATGCGCGAGGTGGCGCAGAGCCTGCGCATCGTGGCGGTGTGCGTGGTGGCGATCGGGCTGGCCTTGCTCGGCTTCGCGCTGTCCGGCCGCCACCTGGTAGCGTTCGGCGCGGCGGCGGCGGTGTTCTTCTCCGCCTTCAACCTGCTGGAGGCGGCGCTGCCCAGCCTGGTCTCGCGGCTGGCTCCGGAGCACCTGCGCGGCGCGGCGATGGGCGCGTATTCCACCAGCCAGTTCATCGGCGCGTTCGTCGGTGGCGCCATGGGCGGCATCGCGCTGGGGCGGCTGGGCATCCACGGCGTGTTCACCTGCGCCGCGGCGTTGACCCTGCTGTGGCTGCCGCTGGTAGTGTCCGGCTCGCGCCGGATCGCCCGCGCCTCCGGCGCGCAGGCGCAGCCCGTGTAGGAACGTACCGGCGCGGATCCCGCGGGGTTTGCAACGGCCGTGCGACGCCCCATGATGGGAGCCTGCGGCCGCGCCGCGCACCGGGTACCGCTTCGATGGCCCAACAGATCATCGCGCTGATCGCCGAATACGGCGTGCTGCTGGTCTTCCTCAACGTGCTGCTGACCCAGCTCGGCGCGCCGCTGCCGGCGGTGCCGACCCTGGTGGTGGCCGGGGCGCTGGCGGCGGACGGACAACTGGCGGCGGCGGGCGTGCTGGCGGTGGCGCTGGCCGCCTGCCTGTTCGGCGACCTGGCGTGGTACGCCGCCGGGCGGCGCTACGGCGGGGGCGTGATGCGCCTGCTCTGCCGCGTCTCGCTGTCGCCCGACTCGTGCGTGCAGCGTTCCGAACTGCAGTTCCAGCGCTGGCGCGCCGGCGTGCTGCTGGTGGCGAAGTTCGTGCCGGGGCTGGCCACGGTGGCGCCGCCGCTGGTCGGCGCGATGGGGCTGCGGCTGCCGGTGTTCTTGCTGTTCGACGGGATCGGCTCGTTGCTGTGGGCCGGGCTGGCGGTCGCCCTCGGTTACGCCTTCGCCGCGCAGATCGACGACCTGCTGGCGGCGATTGCCGACGCCGGCACGATCGCGCTGGAACTGCTCGGCGGCCTGTTGGCGCTGTACGTGCTGGCGCGCTGGTGGCAGCGGCGGCGCCTGCTGCGCACGTTGCGGATGGCACGCATCACGGTGGACGAGCTGTACCGCGCGATCGAGGACGGGCGCGCGCCGGTGGTGGTCGACGTGCGTCCGGCGGGGTCGCGCCAGCTCGACACGCGGGTCGTCCCCGGCGCGCTGCTGGTCGACGATCGCGGTATCGACCATGCGCTGCGCGGCATCCCGCTCGACCGCGAGCTGGTGGTCTACTGCAATTGCCCGAACGAGGTGTCCGCCGCGAGGGTGGCCAAGACCCTGATGGCGCAGGGTTACCGCCGGGTGCGCCCGCTGCTGGGGGGACTGGAGGCGTGGGATACGGCTGGTTATCCGGTCGAGCGGCTGCCCCCGCCGACCGGTGCCGCGGATGACGGGGTCGCACGCGCGGTCGACTGATCGCCACGCGTCGAAAATTTACGCGTTGCATACGCGGATCGGCCGGATCGCTACCCCTTTCTTATACGGCGCTTCCTAAAGTGGCCGCCTCATCCCGTGAGGCGACCCCGATGGATTTCGTCTACCTGCTGTTCCTGTTCGTGCTGTGTGCGGCCGTGCTGGGTTTTGCGCTGCTCTGCGACCGGCTGAGCCCGCGCAAGTAGACCGCTTGTCGCGCCTGCCTTCCCCACTGCACGAGTTCTCCGCCATGAATGCCCTCTATGTCCTCGCCGGCCTGATCGCCGTGGCGCTGGCCGGCTACCTGTGTGTGGCCCTGCTCAAGCCGGAGTGGTTCGAATGACCACGAATGGTTTTTTGCAGGTCGGCCTGTACCTTGCCGTGTTGCTGCTGCTGGTGAGGCCGGTCGGCAGCTATCTGGCGCTGGTATTCGCCGAGGCGCCGAACCGGGTCACCCGCTTCGGCGGTCGCGTGGAGCGCGGCATCTATCGCCTGTGCGGCATCCGCACCGACGAGGACATGGGCTGGAAGCGCTACGCGCTGGCCATGCTGCTGTTCAACGTGCTCGGCGTGCTGGCGGTATACGCGCTGCAGCGCGTGCAGCCATGGCTGCCGCTGAATCCGCAGCATTTCGCCGCGGTGTCGCCGGATTCGGCGATGAACACCGCGATCAGCTTCGCCACCAACACCAACTGGCAGGGCTACGTCGGCGAGTCGACGATGAGCTACCTGACCCAGATGTCGGGCCTGGCGGTGCAGAACTTCCTCTCCGCGGCGACCGGCATCGCGGTGCTGGTGGCGGTGGTGCGGGGTTTCTCGCGCCACGGCGCGCAGGCGATCGGCAATTTCTGGGTCGACCTCACCCGCAGCACGCTGTACGTGCTGCTGCCGCTGTCGCTGCTGATCGCGCTGTTGCTGGTATCGCAGGGCGTGGTGCAGAACTTCAGGCCGTATGTCGAGGTGCCGGTGGTGCAGGCCAGCAGTTACACCGAGACGGTGAAGGATGCGGCCGGCCATGCACTGAAGGATGCCTCCGGTCACGACGTGCCCCGGGAAACGCCGGTCACCACGCAGACCCTGCCGATGGGCCCGGCCGCGTCGCAGGTCGCGATCAAGATGCTGGGCACCAATGGCGGCGGCTTCTTCAACGCGAACTCGGCGCACCCGTACGAGAATCCCACGCCGTTTTCCAACTTCATCGAGATGCTGGCGATCTTCCTGATCCCCGGCGGCCTGTGCGTGATGTTCGGCCGCATGGTCGGCGATCGGCGCCAAGGCTGGGCGATCCTCGCCACCATGCTGCTGATCTTCATTCCGCTGACGATCGGCCTGGTCGCGGCCGAGCAGGCCGGCAACCCGGCCTTGCACGGACTGGCGGTGGATACGCAAGCCTCGGCGTTGCAGGCCGGCGGCAACATGGAAGGCAAGGAGACCCGCTTCGGCATCGCCGCGTCTGGCCTGTTCGCGGCGATCACCACGGCCGCCTCGTGCGGTGCGGTGAACGCGATGCACGACTCGCTGACCCCGCTCGGCGGCCTGGTGCCGATGTGGCTGATCCAACTCGGCGAGGTGGTCTTCGGCGGCGTCGGCTCGGGGCTGTACGGCATGCTCGCGTTCGCGGTGGTGGCGGTATTCATCGCCGGGCTGATGGTGGGGCGCACGCCGGAGTACCTGGGCAAGAAGATCGAGGCCTACGAGATGAAGATGGCCAGCCTCGCGGTCTTGCTGCCGTGCGCCCTGGTGGTGATCGGCACGGCCGTCGCGGTGATGCTGCCGGCGGGGGTGGCGGGCATCGCCAATCCCGGCGCGCATGGTTTCAGCGAGATCCTCTACGCGGTCAGCTCGGCCTCCAACAACAACGGCAGCGCGTTCGGCGGACTCTCGGCAAACACGCCGTTCTGGAACGTGCTGCTCGGCATCTGCATGTTCCTCGCCCGCTATCCGCTGGCGATCGCGATGCTGGCGCTGGCCGGTTCGCTCGCGGCCAAGCGCCACGTGCCCGAGTCGGCCGGCACGCTGCCCACGCACACGCCGCTGTTCGTCACCCTGCTGGCCTGCGTGGTGATCGTGATCGGCGCGCTTACCTTCCTGCCGGCGCTGGCCCTGGGGCCGATCGCCGAATACCTGATGTCGGCCCGCTGATTCATCCAGGACATGGATTACATGACTTCGCAAACGCATGCAGTGAGCGGTTTCAACCGCGAGCTGGTTCTCGCGGCGATGGCCGATTCGTTCCGCAAGCTGTCGCCGCGGTTGCAGTTCCGCAACCCGGTGATGTTCGTGGTGCTGGTCTGCAGCGTGCTGACCACACTGTTGTGGGCGCAGGCACTCGCGGGCCACGGTGAAGCGCCGACCGCCTTCATCTTCTGGGTCAGCCTGTGGCTGTGGTTCACCCTGCTGTTCGCGAACTTCGCCGAGGCGCTGGCGGAAGGCCGCGGCAAGGCGCAGGCCGACGCGCTGCGCGGTTCACGCAAGGACGTGATTGCGAAGAAGCTGGCGTCGGCCGATCGCTATACCGCGATCACCTTCACCCCGTCGGCCGAATTGCGCACCGGTCACCACGTGCTGGTCGAGGCCGGCGAGCAGGTTCCCGGTGACGGCGAGGTGGTGATTGGCGCGGCCAGCGTGGACGAGAGTGCGATCACCGGCGAATCCGCGCCGGTGATCCGCGAATCCGGCGGCGACCGCAGCGCAGTCACCGGCGGCACCCGCGTGCTGTCGGACTGGCTGGTGGTGCGCATCACCAGCAATCCGGGCGAGAGCTTCCTCGACCGCATGATCGCGATGGTGGAAGGCTCCAAGCGGCGCAAGACGCCAAACGAGATCGCGCTGACCATCCTGCTGGCGAAGTTCACCCTGATCTTCCTGCTCGCCTGCGCCACCTTGCTGCCGTATTCGATCTACAGCGTGCAGGTCGCTGGTGTCGGTCATCCGATCACGCTTACCGTGCTGATCGCGCTGCTGGTGTGCCTGATTCCCACCACGATCGGCGCGCTGCTGTCGGCGATCGGCATCGCTGGCATGGACCGGATGATCCGCGCCAACGTGATCGCCACCTCGGGCCGCGCGGTCGAGGCCGCCGGCGACGTCGACGTGCTGCTGCTGGACAAGACCGGCACGATCACCCTGGGCAACCGCCAGGCGGTGGCGTTCCATCCCGCTCCGAGCGTGGCAGAGAACATTCTCGCCGAAGCGGCGCAGCTTGCTTCGCTGGCCGACGAGACGCCGGAAGGGCGCAGCATCGTGGTGCTGGCGAAGCAGCAGTTCGGCCTGCGCGAGCAGCCGCTGGAGGCCTTGCACGCACAGTTCGTGCCGTTCACCGCACAGACCCGCATGAGCGGCGTGGATCTCGGCACGCGGCAGATCCGCAAGGGCGCGCTGGATGCGGTGGAGAAACATCTGGAGGCGCAGAACAGCCGCCTGCCGCCGCTGGTCAAGCGCATGGCCGAGGACATCGCACGGCGCGGCGCCACGCCGCTGATCGTCACGGAAGCGGCCCGCGCGCTGGGCGTGATCGAGCTGAAGGACATCGTCAAGGGCGGCATCAAGGAGCGCTTCGCCGAGATGCGCCGGATGGGCATCAAGACCGTGATGATCACCGGCGACAACCCGCTCACCGCGGCGGCGATCGCGGCCGAGGCGGGCGTCGACGACTTCCTCGCTGAGGCCACGCCGGAGGCCAAGCTGAAACTCATCCGCAGCATCCAGGCCGAGAACCGGCTGGTGGCGATGTGCGGCGACGGCACCAACGACGCGCCCGCGCTGGCCCAGGCCGACGTGGCGGTGGCGATGAACACCGGCACGCAGGCGGCGAAGGAGGCCGGCAACATGGTCGACCTCGATTCCAACCCGACCAAGCTGATCGAGGTGGTGGAGATCGGCAAGCAGATGCTGATCACCCGCGGCTCGCTGACCACGTTCTCGATCGCCAACGACATCGCCAAGTACTTCGCGATCATCCCGGCCGCGTTCGCCACCACCTATCCGGCGCTCGACGCGCTCAACGTGATGCATCTGGCGACGCCGCAGAGCGCGATCCTATCGGCGGTGATCTTCAACGCGCTGATCATCATCTGCCTGATCCCGCTGGCGCTGAAGGGCGTGAAATACCGCGCGCTCGGCGCCGCTGCGCTGCTGCGTCGCAACCTGCTGGTTTACGGGTTGGGCGGCATCGTGGTGCCGTTCCTCGGCATCAAGCTCATCGACATGTTGCTGGTCCTGTGCGGACTGGCCTGATTCAAGCTGGCTCGAGGAGTTCTGTCATGCAGACATTGAAAGTATCCGTATCCCTTTCCGACGGCTCTCAACAGCCGAGTGGCTGGTCAACCCATCCTGATATCGAGCTGCGCGTGTCGGCCAACGATTCGGACTGCGATTCGATCATTGCCCTGCCCATGCAGTCGAGCCGGACTGCTCAGGTGACCTCGGCGCCATGCGATACCGAGGCACCGCGCAGCGACAGCGACGACTACGTGCTTGGCGGTTATGCCGGCATCTGAAGTTGATCCATCCATGACCACCCATTCGATAAGCAAAAGGTGGTCTGCCCCGGGCCGGATTTCAGGAATAGTCATGTCAGTGAGGAAAGTTCTTTCGTTCGCGGTCCTGCTTGCGCTGGCTCCGACTGGCAAGGCGATGGCATCGAGCGAGGATGTGAGCCAGGCGGCACCGTCGGCGGCGTTGGCCAGCGGCGATTGTTCCAGCGGCCTCTTCTCGCGTCTGGCGGCGGCTTACCGCGAAGATGCGCAGCCGGCCGATCCGAATGTGCCTGCGCCGGCCCGCCGCGGCTTGGACGCGCCGCTCGATTCGCTGCCGTTTCCCAATTCGGAATGGCAACTCGGTGGCGTTCCCGCTCCGATTGGCGTGCCGTATTCCTACGGTCAGTATCCGCTCCAGAAAGCGCTTTCCTGTACCAAGCTTGGTCAATGGATGGAGCGCAACCGCATCGAGATCAACGGCTGGATCAACCCGTCGATGAATGCGAGTTCTTCCAGCTTCACCAATTATCCGCTGTCCTACGCCACGCGCCCCAACCGCGTGGAGTTCGACCAGCTGGTCACCAATATCTCGCGCGTCGAAGACACGGTGCAGACCGACCATGTGGATTGGGGCTTCAACATCTCCAATCTGTATGGCTACGACTACCACTACACCGTGACCAAGGGCATCTTCAGCAATCAGCTGCTCAACTACCCCAAGGCGCACAGCGCGCTGAACGGCAGAATCTACGGCGACGACCCGATGCTGTTCTACTTCGACCTCTATATTCCCTCGATCGCCGAGGGCATGGTGGTGCGCGTGGGACGCTGGCTGTCGTTGCCGGACATCGAGGCACAGTTCTCACCGCAGAACTATCTGGTGACCCACTCGATTCTGTACACGGTCGATCCGTACACGCAGACGGGCATCATGACCACGACCCGGCTCAGCAAGCAGTGGACGCTCCAGATCGGCGTCAACGCCGGCAATGACGTCGCCCCTTGGAATTCGTCGGCGCGGCCTTCGCTGCAGGCCTGCGTGCGCTGGGTGTCGGCCGACAACAACGACATGCTTTACCCCTGCATCAACAACTGGAACAAGTCCGGCAAGAATTACAACAACGTCCAGATGTACGTCATGACATGGGGCCACCGCTTCAGCCAGCGCGTGCACATGCAGACCGAGGCTTACCGCATGTATTCCCGCAACGCCCCCGGCTTCGGCCCGGGCGGCACGCCGGGCGTCGCTGGGTCGTCGCCGTTGCCGGGTACCGCTGGCGAGTTCGGTGTCGTCAACTACCTCAACTTCGAGCTGAGCTCGAAGACTTACATGACGTTCCGCAACGAGTTCTATAAGGACATGAAGGGCGAGCGCACCGGCTTTGCCACGCGCTACTCCAGCCACACGATCGGCCTGACGCACTGGGTGTCGCCGGACCTGGAGATCCGGCCGGAACTCCGTTATGAGCATGCCTACGACTTCCCGGCCTACGACGGCGGCAAGAAGAACTACCAGGTGACCGCGCTGCTCGACGCGATCCTGCACTACTGAGGCGATGGTCATGACCAAGCTCTTGCGCAATGCGGTGATGCTGCTGTTGCTGATGACGGTGATCACCGGCGTGCTCTATCCACTGGCCGCCACCGGGCTGGCCCAGTTGATCTTTCCGCAGCAGGCCGACGGCAGCCTGATCGTGAAGGACGGCAAGCCGGTCGGCTCCGTGCTGATCGGCCAGTCGTTCACCGACCCGAAGTACTTCTGGGGCCGGCCGTCGGCGACCACGCCGCAGGCGGACAACGGCATCAATTCCGGCGGCTCCAACCTGGGCCCGACCAACCCGGCGCTGACCGATGCGGTGAAGCAGCGCGTCGCCGCGCTGCACGCAGCCGACCCGGGCAATACCGCGCCGGTGCCGGTGGACCTGGTCACCGCCTCGGCCAGCGGCCTCGATCCGGAGATCAGCCCGGCGGCGGCACGGTACCAGCTGGCGCGGGTGGCGAAGGCGCGTGGACTCGGCATCGCACAGGTGCAGGCGCTGGTGCGCGAACATACCTGCGGCCGCCAGTTCGGCGTGCTGGGCGAGCCGAGGGTGAACGTGCTGCAGCTCAACCTGGCGCTGGATGCGGCGCAGGCGCACGGCGGCTGATCGCGCTACCGTAGCGCCATTCCCCGGACCGACCCTGGCATGAGCGAACCCTCCCGCGAAGCACGCGCCGATGCCCTGCTCGGCACGGTGCACGACGACAGCCGGCGGCTGAAGGTGTTCCTCGGTGCCGCGGCGGGGGTCGGCAAGACCTACGCGATGCTGTCGGCCGCGCGCGAGCTGAAGCGGCAGGGCGTGGACGTGGTGGTCGGCCTGGTCGAGACGCACGGCCGCGCCGAGACGGCGGCGCTGCTGGAGGGGCTCGAGGTGCTGCCGCGCCGGAAGGTGAACTACCAGGGCCGCGACTTCACGGAATTCGACCTGGATGCCGCGCTGGAACGGCGTCCGGCCGTGCTGCTGGTGGACGAACTGGCCCACAGCAACCTGCCCGGCGGGCGGCACGAGCGGCGCTGGCAGGACATCGCCGAGCTGCTCGACGCCGGCATCGAGGTGTACACCGCGCTCAACGTGCAGCACCTGGAAAGCCTCGCCGACCAGGTGCGGCGGATCACCGGGATCAACGTGCGCGAGCGGGTGCCGGATGCGTTCCTCGACCGCGCCCGCGACATCGTGCTGGTCGACCTGCCGCCGCGCGAACTGATCACGCGGCTGAAGCAAGGCAAGGTCTACGTGCCGGAGGCCGCAGCGGCGGCGCTGGATGCGTTCTTCTCGCCGACCAACCTGGGTGCGTTGCGCGAGCTGGCGATGGACACCATGGCCGGCCACGTCGACAGCGATCTGCGCGAGTCGATGCTGGCGCGCGGCGGCACGATGCCGGTGCGCCGCCGCGTGCTGGCGGCGATCGACGGCCATGCGCAGAGCGAATACCTGGTGCGGGTGGCGCGGCGCATTGCCGAACGCCGTGGCGCGCCGTGGAGCGTGGCCTTCGTCGACACCGGCGCGCGGCTGGAGCCGGCCCGGCGCGAGCGGCTGGAGGCGGCGCTGCGACTGGCACGCCGGCTCGGCGGCGACACCGTGGTGCTGCGCGGCGCGACCATCGCCGACGAACTGCTGGCGCATGCCGACCGCGAGGGCGTGGGCCAGGTCCTGCTGGGGCGTACCCGCGAACGCCTGCTGGCGCGCATGGTCGGCCGCTCGCTGACCCAGCAGCTGTTGCGCCGAGGCGCACACCTGGAGTTGACCATCATCGCCACGCCGAGCGAGCGGGCGGCATCACGGCGACGGCTGCGCTTTCCCGGCGGGCGGGGTTCGCGCGGCGAATACGTCTACGCCACGCTCGCCACGCTGGCCGCGTTAAGCCTGTCGTTTGTCGCCGACCGCTATCTGTCGGTAGCCAACCTGTCGCTGATCTTCCTCACCGCGGTACTGGCGGTGGCGGTGCGCACGCGCATGACGGTAGCCGTCTATACCGCCATTCTGTGTTTCCTCGGCGACAACTTCTTCTTCGCGCCGCCACGCTACACGCTGGCGATCGCGAATTTCGACGACGTGCTGGCAGTCAGCCTGTTCCTGATCGTGGCGCTGGTGTGCAGCCACCTGGCGACGCGGCTGGCCAGCCAGGTGGAATCGTTGCGCGCCACCCAGGTGCAGTCGCGCGCCCTGCTGGCGCTGGGCCAGCGGCTGGCCGCCAGCACCGATGCCGAGGGTATCCGCAAGGCGGGCGCTACAGCCTTGGCGCAGGCCTTGCGCGGCGAAGCAGCGATCCTTGCCCGCGACGCCGGCGGCCAGTTGCAGGTGGCCGCCTTCGCCCCGCGCGAAGTGGCCCTGTCGGCACAGGATCTGGCCGCCGCCGACTGGTGCGAGCGGCACGCGGCACAGGCCGGCCGCCATACCGACACGCTCAATGCCGCGCCGTACTGGATGCTCCCGTTCGGCAGCGAAGAGAACCGGCTCGGCGTGGCCGCACTGCGGCTTGCCGCGGACAACGGTGCGCCCGACCAGGACCAGCGTAGCCTGGCGCTGGCGATGGTGCAGGACATCGGCCAGGCGTTGGAACGCGCGCGCCTGGCTGACGAACTGGAGGGGGCCCGCGTCCAGGGCGAGACCGAGCGCCTGCGCAATGCGCTGCTGTCCTCCGTGTCGCACGACCTGCGCTCGCCGCTGGCCTCGATGATCGGCGCGGCAGGTACGCTGGCCAGCTACGGCGAAAAGCTGCCGACCGGTGAGCGCCGTGAGCTGCTGGAGGCGATCCTCAGCGAGGGCCAGCGGCTGGACCGTTATATCCAGAACCTGCTCGACATGACCCGGCTTGGCCACGGCACGCTCAAGCTCAACCGCGATTGGACCGATGTCGCCGAAATCGTGGTCGCGGCAGTCTGTCGCCTGCGCAAGCTGTTCCCGTCGTTGCGGGTGGACGCGCTGCTGCCGACCGACACGGTGCTGCTGTTCGTTCACCCGGCGCTGATCGAGCAGGCGTTGTTCAACATCCTGGAGAACGCCGCACGCTTCTCGCCGCCTGATGAGGCGGTGCAGGTGATGGTGCGCGGCGAGGGCGACCGGCTGCTGATCGACATCAGCGACCGCGGTCCCGGCATCCCGGAGGCGGAGCGGGCGCTGATCTTCGACATGTTCTATTCGGTCTCGCGCGGCGACCGCGCCAGCCAGGGCACCGGCCTCGGCCTGGCGATCTGCCGCGGCATGATCGGCGCCCACGGCGGCAACGTGGAGGCGTTGCCGCGCGACGGCGGCGGCACCACGGTCCGTATTACCCTGCCGCTGCCCTCACCCCCCGGTCGCGTGCCATGAACTCCGCTCCCCGCGTACTGGTGATCGACGACGAGCCGCAGATCCGCCGCTTCCTCGATATCGGCCTGCGCGCCGAGGGTTACGAGGTGCTGCTGGCTGCCACCGGCGCCGAGGGCCTGGCGCTGGCAGCCACGCAATCGCCGGACCTGGTCATCCTCGACCTCGGCCTGCCCGACATGGAGGGCCACGCGGTGCTGGCGGAGCTGCGCCAGTGGAGCCAGCTGCCGGTGCTGATGCTGTCGGTGCGCGACGCCGAGAGCGAGAAGGTGCATGCGCTGGACCGGGGCGCCAACGATTACATGACCAAGCCGTTCGGCATCCAGGAGCTGATGGCGCGGCTGCGCGCGCTGCTGCGCAACCGGCCGGGCGAGCCGGAACGGCCGCCGCGTTACGACGACGGCCGGCTGGTGGTCGACCTGGCCCGGCGCGAGGTGAGCCTGGACGGTGCGCCGCTGGCGCTCACCCGCAAGGAATACGCGGTGCTGGCGCTGCTGCTGCACCATGCCGGCAGGGTGGTCACCCAGCAGCAGCTGTTGCGCGAGGTGTGGGGGCCGACCCATGTCGGCGACAGCCAGTACCTGCGCATCGTCATCGGCAAGCTGCGGCAGAAGCTGGGCGACGACCCGGCCAGCCCGCGTTGGCTGAAGACCGAGCCGGGCGTGGGCCACCGCTTCCTCGTGAACTGAGCGTCCCCGGCGTTCGGCGCCGACCGCCGGCAGCGGACGGCGCCGACCCGCCGTTCAGGTTTTTCGCGTCTGGACTCGGCCCGCCCCGCGGTTATGATAGCCAGCCTGATTCACCACTCCGGCCGTGACCACTCCCGAATGCACGGCCGGCTCAACGAGGACATTCCCATGGCACGTGGCGTCAACAAAGTCATCCTGGTCGGCAACCTCGGCAACGACCCCGAAGTGCGTTACACCACCAGCGGCACCGCGATCGCCACGCTGAGCCTGGCCACCTCGGAGAGCTGGACCGACAAGCAGAGCGGCGAGAAGCAGGAACGCACCGAGTGGCACCGCGTGAAGATGTTCGGCAAGCTGGCGGAGATCGCCGGCGAGTACCTGAAGAAGGGCCGGCAGGTGTACATCGAAGGCTCGCTGCGCACCGACAAGTACACCGACAAGAGCGGCGTCGAGAAGTACTCCACCGACATCATCGCCAGCGACATGCAGATGCTCGGCGGCGGCGGTGAGGGCGGCGCGGGCGGCGGCGGCTTCCAGCGCGAGCGTCCGCAGGGCGGCGGCCAGCGCCAGGGTGGCGGCTCCGCCGGCCAGCCGCGCGGCGGCGACGAGCCGCGCCGCGCCCCGCCGCCGGCCGACAACGGCTTCGCAGACGACGACATTCCGTTCTAGCGGACACAGGTTGTCGCCCCCGAGGGCCTGCTTCCGCAGGCCCTCGTCGTTTCCGGCATCCGGTGGTGGTGCTCCTCCGGCCAGCTAGAGCTTTCCCCTGAGCGCGCGGTACTCGCGCGGGGTGATCCCGACGGTGGCCTTGAACTGCCGGGCGAAGGCGCTCTGGTCGGAGAAGCCGCATTGCACGCCGATGCTGGCGATGCTGTCGTCGTCATCGTGCAGCAGGCGCATGGCGGCGTCGATGCGGATCTTGGTGAGCTGCTGCTGCGGGGTGAACTGGAACACGCGGCGGAAGTGCCGCTCGAGCTGGGCCAGCGACAGCCCGGCGAAGGCGGCCATGTCCTGCACGCGGATGTTCTCGTCGTAGTGGGACTGCATGTATTCGACGACCTTGTTCAGCCGCTTGATCGCCGAATGCTTGCCGTCCGGCTGGCCGAGGTCGCGCGACACGCCGACCACGCCGACGACCTCGCCCGCCTCGACCAGCGGGCGCTTGAAGGTGAGGCACCAGCCGGGCAGCCGGTTCGGGTAGAGATGCACTTCGAGCTGGTTGTCGATCAGCTCGCCGCCGAGTACGCGGCTGTCCTGGGCCATGTAATTGCCGCCCAGCGGCAGCGGGAATACGTCCGCCGGCGAGCGGCCGATCACCTCGGCGCGCCGCTGGCGGCCCAGCCGACGCACCAGCGTGAGGTTGCAGTGGGTGTAGCGGCCCTCGCGGTCCTTGATGAAGAACACCACGTCCGGCAGCGCATCGAACAGCTTCTGCATCTCGAGGGCGGGCAGGCTGGGTTGCATCGTCGCGGCGGCGTGGGTTGCGTAGGGGCGGTGACTGCCGATGGCCCGATGCTAGCGCAATCGCAGGCGGCGCAAGCAATCGCGGATTGTGCCGAATTCCGCATGCGCACTCGGCATTCTCCGCTAGTCGCCGCGGCGACCCGGGTGTGAGCATGGACGCATGCATACCCTCGATGTGATCGACTCGCACACCGCCGGCGAACCGACCCGCGTGGTCGTCGCGGGCTTCCCCGATCTCGGCGGCGACAGCCTGGCCCGCTGCCGGGAGCGCTTCGCGGCCGAGTTCGACCACTGGCGCAGCGCCATCGCGTGCGAGCCGCGCGGCTCGGACGCCATGGTCGGTGCGGTGCTGCTGCCAGCGCGCGACCCGCGCGCCTGCAGCGGGGTCGTCTTCTTCAACAACGTCGGCTACCTGGGCATGTGCGGCCACGGCACGATCGGTGTGGTGCGCACGCTGCAGCATCTCGGCCGGATCGGGCCGGGACGGCACTACATCGAGACGCCGGTCGGCACGGTGGGCGTGGATCTCGACGATGACGGCCGGGTCCACATCGACAACGTCGAGAGCTACCGCCATGCGAAGGACGTGGCGGTGCAGGTGCCCGGGCATGGCGAAGTGCGCGGCGACGTCGCCTGGGGCGGCAACTGGTTCTTCATCACCGGGCAAGCGCCGTGCCCGCTCGACCTGGCCCACCAGCGCGAGCTGACCGCCTATACCGAGGCGATCCGGCAGGCGCTGGAAGCGGCCGGCATCACCGGCGCGGAAGGCGGCGAGATCGACCACGTCGAGGTGAACGGTTCGGCGCCCGACGGCAGTGGCCAGGCGCGCAACTTCGTGCTGTGCCCGGGCCTGGCCTACGACCGCTCGCCGTGCGGCACCGGCACCAGCGCCAAGCTGGCCTGCCTGGCCGCCGACGGCAAACTGGCCGAAGGCGAGAGCTGGCTGCAGCAGGGCATCCTCGGCAGCGTTTTCGAAGGCAGCTACCGGCGCGGCGCGCGCGGTGTGGCGCCGCGCATCGCCGGCACGGCCCACGTCATCGCGCGCGCGCAGCTGCTGATCGATCCGGCCGATCCGTTTGCCTGGGGCATCCGCGCCGAATGAAAGCTTTCGACCTCATCGTCGTCGGCGCCGGCATCGTCGGCGCGGCCTGCGCCGCGGCGGTGGCGCACGAGGGCCTGACGGTGGCCGTGGTGGAGCCGGGTCCGGTGGGTGGCGGCAGCACCGCGGCGGCGATGGGACACCTGGTGGCGATGGACGACGACCCGGCCGAGCTGGCGCTGTCGGCGTACTCGCTGCGGCTCTGGGAACGCTACGCGATGCTGCCGGAGATCGAATTCAGCCGCTGCGGCACGCTGTGGGTGGCGCGCGACGAGCGCGAGCTGGCCGCGGTGCCGGCCAAGATCGCGCGACTGACCGGCGCCGGGCTGCGTGCCGAGCGGGTCGCCGCGCGGCAGCTGTACGAACTGGAACCGCAACTGGCGCCCGGCCTGGCCGGCGGCATGCGGGTGCCGGACGAGGCGGTGGTGTATCCGCCGCGGATGGCGCGCCACCTGCTCGACCAGGCGGGCGCCGCCGGCGCGCAGGCCTGGCTGGGCCGGCGCGTGGTCGAGCTGCTGGAGCACGGCGTGCGCCTGGACGACGGCACGCGGCTGGCAGGCCCGGTGCTGGTCGCCACCGGCGTGGCCTTGCCGCAACTGCTGCCGGAGTTGCCGTTGTACCCGCGCAAGGGCCAGCTGGCGATCACCGACCGCTACCCCGGCCTGATCCGCCACCAGCTGCTGGAGCTGGGTTATGCCGATTCCGCGCACGGCGACGCCGAGCGCAGCGTGGCGTTCAACGTGCAGCCGCGCCCGACCGGGCAGATCCTGGTCGGCTCCTCGCGCGAGTCCGGCGTGGCCGACCGTGAGGTGTCGCTGCCGCTGCTCTGGCAGATGCTGCAGCGTACCTTCGCCTTCCTGCCAATCCTGCGCGGGCTGCAGGGCATCCGCATCTGGACCGGGTTGCGTCCGGCCACGCCGGACGGCCGACCGTACCTGGGCCCGCTGCCGGGGCGGCGCGACGTGTGGGTCGCCGCCGGCCACGAGGGCCTGGGCGTCACCACCGCGCTGGGCAGCGCGCGGCTGATCGTGGACGGCCTGCTCGGGCGCGTGCCGGCGATCGACCCGGCGCCCTACCTGCCGGCGCGCATGCTGGGCGGGGCGGCGGCATGAGCGGCACGCTGCGCCTGGAAGTGAACGGGCAGCCGGTGGACGTGCCGGACGGCGCCAGCGCGGCGGCCGCGGTGGCCGTGCTCGGCGTGCCGTTCCGCCGCTCGTGCGGCGGCCAGCCGCGCGCGCCGCTGTGCGGCATGGGCGTGTGCTTCGAATGCCGGGTGCGCATCGACGGCGTGGCGCAGCTGCGCGCGTGCATGACGCCGGCGCGCGCGGGCATGCAGGTGTCGACCGATGACTGAGCCGGTTCGCCGCTACGACGTGCTGGTGGTCGGCGCCGGCCCGGCCGGACTCGCCGCGGCGCGCGCCGCGGCCTCGCACGGCGCGCGCGTGGGCCTGGTCGACGCGCAGCCGCGGGCGGGTGGGCAGGTGTGGCGGCACGACGTCAGGCGGGGCATCCCGGCGATGGCGCGGCGCGCGTTCGCGGCGCTCGCCGCCCCCGGCGTCGACTGGTTGCCCGGCACCCAGGCGCTGCTGGCGCAGCCTGGCTGGCTGCTGGCCGACGGCCCGCGGGGCGCGCTGCAATTGCATTACCGCGCGCTGGTACTGGCCACCGGCGCGCGCGAACTGCTGCTGCCGTTTCCCGGCTGGACCCTGCCGGGCGTGACCGGCGCCGGCGGCGCGCAGGCGCTGGCCAAGCAGGGCTGGCCGCTGCGCGGCAAGCGCGTGGTGGTGGCCGGCAGCGGGCCGTTGCTGCTCGCCGCGGCGGCGACGCTGCGCGCGCACGGTGCGCAGTTGCTCGGCATCCACGAACAGGCGCCGCTGCATGCCTTGCGCGATTTCGCGCTGCAGCTGCCGCGCTGGCCGGGCAAGGCGCTGCAGGCGCTGGCGTTGCGCGTGCGACTGGCTGGCGTGGCCTACCGCGCCGGCAGCGTGGTGGTCGCGGCGCATGGCGACGACGTGCTGCGCGAAGTCGAGATCGACGGCCCGCGCGGGCGCGCACGCCTCGCCTGCGACCAGCTCGCGGTCGGCTACGGGCTGGTGCCCGACACCGGGCTGGCCGAGCTGCTGGGCTGCCGCCTCGAAGCGGCCGGCCGGCACCGACGCGTGGCGGCCGACGCGCTGCTGCGCACGAGCGTGGACGGCGTGTTTGCCGCCGGCGAGGCGCTCGGCATCGGCGGCCGCGACTGCGCGCGGGTCGAGGGCGCGATGGCCGGCCACATGGCGGCCGGCGCCGAAGCGCCCGCGCGGGCGCTGTCGGCACGCCGCCGGCACGCGCGCGCGTTCGCCGGCCTGCTGCACGAAACCTTTGCGCTGGACCCGCGCATCCACGCGCTGGCCCGGCCGGGCACTCTGGTCTGTCGCTGCGAGGACGTGCGGCTCGGCGCGCTGCAAGGCACGCCGGATGCGCGCGACGCCAAGCTCGCCTCGCGCTGCGGCATGGGCGCCTGCCAGGGCCGCATCTGCGGCACCGCGCTGGCCGAGCTGGGCGTGTGCCGCCCCGAGGCTTCCTCCGACGGCGGCCGCCGGCCGCCGCTGTTTCCGGTCCGCCTCGCGGCGCTGGCCGAATCCTTCACCCACGACCCGCAAGAGAAACGACCATGAGCCATGCCACTTTCTGGAAGGGCGTCCTGCCCGCGATCACCACGCCGTTCAAGGCCGACGGCAGCGTCGACCACGAGTTCCTTGCCAGGCACGCCAAGCAGCTGGTCGATGCCGGCTGCACGGCGATCGTGCCGCTGGGCTCGCTCGGCGAGGCCGCCACGCTGGGTTTCGACGAGAAGCTGGCGATCATCGAGACGCTGGTGCAGGCGGTCGGCCAGCGCGTGCCGGTGGTGCCGGGCATCGCCTCGCTGTCCACCGCCGAGGCGGTGAAGCTGGCGCGGGCTGCCAAGGCGGCGGGGGCCGGCGGCCTGATGGTGCTGCCGGTCTACGTCTACAGTTCCGACTGGCACGAGGCCGCCGCCCATGCCCGCGCGGTGCTCGGCGCCACCGACCTGCCGTGCATGCTCTACAACAACCCGGTGGCCTACCGCACCGACATCCTGCCGGCGCAGATCGCGCAGATGGCGGGTGAATTCCCGAACCTGCAGGCGGTCAAGGAGTCCTCCGGCGAGATCCGCCGCTTCGCCGCGATCAAGGAACTGCTGGGCGACCGCCTGGTGCTGCTGGTCGGCATGGACGACGCCATCGTCGAGGGCCTGGCCATGGGCGCCGAGGGTTGGGTCGCCGGCCTGGTCAACGCCTACCCGGCCGAGTCGGTGAAGCTGTTCGAGCTGGCCCGCGACGGCGGCTACCGGGCCGCGGCCGGGCTGTACCACTGGTTCCTGCCGCTGCTGCGGCTGGACACCGTGCCGAAGTTCGTGCAGCTGATCAAGCTGGTGCAGGCCAAGGTCGGCATGGGCAGCGAGGCCGTGCGCGCGCCGCGCCTGGTGGTCGAGGGCGCCGAGCGCGAGGCGGCGCTGAAGGTGATCGACCGCGCCATCGCCACCCGGCTGGCGCCGTGAGTCGAGGGACCCCCCCCAAGCGCGGGAGAGGTGGCAAGTCCCCCCAGTCCCGAGG